>NZ_JBAVNZ010000103.1:0-10770 GCF_049691595.1 Bradyrhizobium sp. | reverse complement strand
TTGAGATGGCTGACATCGGCGCCGTAATCGCCGGGCCGCGACAGCCCGACCTGCGCGTTCAAATTGGCGCCGTCGAGATAGACCTGTCCGCCATGGCCATGCACGATGTCGCAGATCTCGCGGATGTGCTCCTCGAACACGCCATGGGTCGAGGGGTAGGTGATCATCATGGCCGCGAGATCGTTGGCGTGGGCGTCCGCCTTGGCGCGCAGGTCGCTGACGTCGACGTCGCCGCGGGCATCGCAGGCGACCACCACCACCTCCATGCCGGCCATGTGGGCGGAAGCCGGGTTGGTGCCATGCGCGGAGGAGGGGATCAGGCACACCCTGCGATCCGGCTCGCCGCGCGCGGCGTGATAGGCGCGGATCGCCAACAGCCCGGCATATTCGCCCTGCGCGCCGGAATTCGGCTGCAACGAGATCGCGTCATAGCCGGTGATGTCGCACAGCCATCTTTCCAGCCGGGCGAACAGCGCGTGATAGCCCGCCGCCTGTTCGCGCGGCGCGAACGGATGCAGGGCGCCAAATGCCGGCCAGCTCAGCGGGATCATCTCCGAGGTCGCGTTCAGCTTCATGGTGCAGGAGCCGAGCGGGATCATCGCGCGGTCGAGCGCAAGGTCGCGATCGGCGAGCTTGCGCATGTAGCGCAGCAGCTCGGTCTCGGAGCGATGGGCGTGGAACACCGGATGGGTGAGGAAGGCGCTGGCGCGCGTCAGCTCGGCAGGCAGCGCCTCGCGCGCGCCGGTTTCAATCTCGGCATAGACCAGCGCGCCGCCGAACGCGCGCCACACCGCCTCGACCATGGCGGGCGTGGTGGTCTCGTCCACGGCGATGCCGAGCGTGGGCTTGCCACTCATGTCCTGGCCGATCCGCAGATTGATCTTTTCGGCCAGCGCGCGCGCGACGATCGCGCTCTGCCGGCTGCCTGGATCGACCGTCAGCGTGTCGAAGAACGCCTCGCTTCCGGGTGAAAATCCAAGCTTGCGCAATCCCGCCGCCAGCACCGCGGCGCGGCGATGGATGGTGCGGGCGATATGGCTCAGACCCTCCGGCCCGTGATAGACCGCATACATCGAGGCAATCACCGCCAGCAGCACCTGCGCGGTGCAGATGTTGGAGGTGGCCTTTTCGCGGCGGATATGCTGCTCGCGGGTCTGCAAAGCGAGGCGATAGGCGGGCTGCCCGCGCGAATCCACCGACAGTCCGACGATGCGGCCGGGCAGTGAGCGCTTCAGCGCGTCGCGCACCGCCATGTAGGCCGCGTGCGGGCCGCCATACCCCATCGGCACGCCAAATCGCTGGGCCGATCCGATCGCGATATCGGCACCGAGTTCGCCGGGCGAAGCCAGTAGCGTCAGCGCCAGCGGATCGGCGGCGACGACCGCGAGCGCGCCCCTGGCATGCAGCGCCGATATCGCCGGCCGCGGATCGCGCACCGCGCCCGTGGTTCCCGGATATTGCAGCAGCCCGCCGAACCATTCGGCCTTGCCGAGATCGGTTGCGGGATCGCCGACGATCAGATTCCACCCGAGCGGCTCGGCGCGGGTGCGCAGCACCGCCAGCGTCTGCGGGTGCACTTCCGAATCGACGAAGAACGATTTTGCCTGGTGTTGCGAGGCGCGCTCCGCCAGCGCCATCGCCTCGGCCGCGGCGGTCGCCTCGTCCAGCAGCGAGGCGTTGGCGACGTCGAGCCCGGTGAGATCGCAGATCATGGTCTGGAAGTTGAACAGGGCTTCCAGCCGGCCCTGGCTGATCTCCGGCTGATACGGCGTATAGGCCGTGTACCAGGCCGGATTCTCCAAAATGTTGCGCTGGATCACCGGAGGCAGGATGGTGCCGGAATAGCCTTGGCCGATCAGCGAGGTGAACACCTTGTTCTGCGACGCCAGCTCCCCCATATGCGCCAGCGCCTCGGTTTCGCTCAAGGCGCGGCCGAGATCGAGCGGCGCCTGTTGCTGGATCGAGGATGGCAGCGTCTCGCCCATCAGCGCGGTGAGGCTTTTCGCGCCGACCGTCTCCAGCATCGCGTCGACATCGCGCGGGGAGGGGCCGATATGGCGGCGCACGAAATTGGTGGCGGCTTCTTCGGTGTGTTTGAGCGGCGCGTTCATGGTGATACCTCAGGCAGTGTGTTTGGCGTAACCGGCCTCGTCCATCAGGCCGTGAAGTTCGCTCTTGTCGGCGATCTTCAGCTTGAAGAACCACGCCTTGCCGCCGGCGTCGGAATTCACCAGCGCGGGTTCGGCGGCAAGCGCCTCGTTGACCTCGAGCACCTCGCCCGAGATCGGCGCGTAGACGTCGGAGGCGGCCTTGACGGATTCGACCACGGCGGCGGCCTCGGCCTTCTTCAGGGCGCGGCCGACCTTCGGCAGTTCGACGAATACGACGTCACCGAGCTGCGATTGTGCGTAGTCGGTGACGCCGATGGTGGCGACATCGCCCTCGATGCGGAGCCATTCGTGGTCGGAGGTGAACAGCGTCGTCATGAAACTTCCTCTGGCGTTTGCAAGTTCGCGTTTGCAGATTTAGCGTCTATAGGTGTTGGGAACGAAGGGCATCGGCGCGACGCGCAGCGGCAATCGCGCCCCGCGCAATTCGGCAAATACCGTAGCGCCCGGTGCGGCGCGCGCCGACGGCAGATAGCCCATCGCCACCGGCGCATTGAGGCTCGGGCCAAAGCCGCCCGAGGTGACCTTGCCGATCGGCTCGGCCGCGGCGGCGTCGAGAAACAACGGCGCGCCCTCGCGCACCGGCGCGCGGCCTTCCGGCCGCAAGCCGACCCGGCGTCGCGGCGCGCCTTGATCGAATTGCGGGAGGATCGTTTCCGCGCCCGGAAAACCGCCGGCGCGCGCGCCACCCCGGCGGCGGCTTTTCTGGATCGACCATTCCAGCGCGGCTTCGACCGGGGTCGTCGTGGTGTCGATGTCGTGGCCGTACAGGCAAAGCCCGGCCTCGAGCCGCAGGCTGTCGCGCGCGCCCAATCCGATCGGCTGCACACAGCTGTTGTCCAATAGCGCCTGCGCCACCGCTTCAGCGTCGGCGGCCGGAATCGAAATCTCAAAACCGTCCTCGCCGGTATAGCCGGAGCGCGACACGAAGCCGTCGAAGCCCGCGACAGCGCGGGGACCCGCGTCCATGAATCGCATCGCCGATACGTCCGCGCAAAGTCTTGCCAGCGCCGATTCCGCTTTCGGTCCCTGCAAGGCGATCAAGGCGCGATCGGAAAGCGTTTCGATGACGCAGACATCCGACAAATGCGCGCGCAGATGCGCTTCGTCCTGGGCTTTGCAGGCGGCGTTGACCACCAGGAACAGGTGATCGCCGAAATTCGCCACCATCAAATCGTCGAGAATGCCGCCGGAATCATTGGTGAACTGCGCGTAGCGCTGCCGCCCCGGCGCAACCGCGACGATGTCCTGCGGCACCAGCCGCTCCAGCGCCAGGCCTGCGTCCTCGACCTTGCCGGATTTCGGCCGCAGCGCGATCTGGCCCATATGGGAGACGTCGAACAGTCCGGCGAGCTTGCGGGTATGCAAGTGTTCCCGGAGCACGCCGGGGGGATATTGCACCGGCATCTGATAGCCGGCGAACGGCACCATCCTGGCCCCGCGCGCCAAATGGAGCGCGTGCAAAGGGGTACGGTTCAGCGGAGTTTCGTCGCACGCAAGCATGTTGGAGCCCTCGCGATTCCCAAGGGGGCATTTCCCCTGAAAAACCGGTCGAAGCCCCATCTGTCGCTGTGCCTGAGAGTATTATCCCGTCGGCGGACGCGTTCGGGCGAAAACCCGTCGGCGCCTCTTTCCAGATGTCATAAGTCACGCGGTCCGTTTGCCTGAGAGTTTCCGGGGCGGTTGCTCCTTCGGCGCCGGCATTTAAGCCGGTCTCTCCCGACGTGACTGTCTTGGACAGATAGGAAGGAACCACGGCCGGGCCAGGCCTGTCAACGCGGCCGCGGCATCTATCAACCGCTGTTGTGCCGATGCGACAACCCCATGATCGGCCTGCACCGTTTCTGGACACCGTGCCGCCCCTTGTCTAAAAGCATTTCGCGGAGCGCGGCCGGCAAGCGTGGCACCCGGTCTTGCGTCCGGCCGCGCTCCGAAATCTTTCGTTGGCGCATGGTCTTTTCGCCAAGCCGCGTCAGATTTTGGCGGATCATGCGCTGAACATAGCCTGTTGCCCGGCAGCTTTCCGATGGGATGAACATGAGCGGCGTCAACGAGATCAGGTCGGCCTTTCTGAACTTCTTTGCCGACAACGGCCACGAGATCGTGCCGTCGTCGCCGCTCGTGCCGCGCAACGACCCGACCCTGATGTTCACCAATGCCGGCATGGTGCAGTTCAAGAACGTCTTCACCGGCGTCGAGAAGCGCCCCTACCAGCGCGCCACCACCTCGCAGAAATGCGTGCGCGCCGGCGGCAAGCACAACGACCTCGACAATGTCGGCTACACCGCGCGGCATCACACCTTCTTCGAGATGCTCGGCAATTTCTCGTTCGGCGATTACTTCAAGGACCGCGCGATCGAGCTCGCCTGGAAGCTCGTCACCCGGGAGTTCGGCCTGCCGAAGGACAAACTGACCGCGACGGTCTACATCGACGATGACGAGGCCTTTGGTCTGTGGAAGAAGATCGCGGGCCTGCCGGAATCGCGCATCATCCGCATCGCAGGTTCCGACAATTTCTGGCAGATGGGCGACACCGGCCCGTGCGGCCCCTGTTCGGAAATCTTCTACGACCATGGCGACAAGATCTGGGGCGGCCCGCCCGGCTCGCCCGAGCAGGAAGGCGACCGCTTCATCGAGATCTGGAATCTCGTGTTCATGCAGTTCGAGCAGCTCGAAGGCGGCGTGCGCCATCCGCTGCCAAAACCCTCGATCGACACCGGCGCGGGGCTGGAGCGCGTCGCTGCCGTACTTCAGGGCAAGCATGACAATTACGACATCGATTTGTTCGCAGCCCTGATCCGCGCGATCTCGGAATTGACCGGCGCCGACCCGAAAGGCGCGCAGAAGGCGTCGCTGCGCGTCATCGCCGACCATCTGCGCGCCTCGTCGTTCCTGATTTCGGACGGCGTGCTGCCCTCCAACGAGGGCCGCGGCTACGTGCTGCGCCGGATCATGCGCCGCGCGATGCGCCATGCGCAGTTGCTGGGCGCCCGCGAGCCGTTGATGCATCGGCTGGTATGGGCGCTGGTGCGCGAGATGGGGCAGGCCTATCCGGAACTGGTGCGCGCCGAAAGGCTGATCGAGGAAACCTTGCGGCTGGAGGAGACGCGCTTCCGCAAGACGCTGGCGCGGGGCCTGTCGATCCTCGACGAGAAAAGCGCTTCCTTGAAAAAGGGCGACATGTTCGACGGCGATACCGCCTTCACGCTGTACGACACCTATGGCTTCCCGCTCGATCTCACCCAGGACGCGCTGAAGTCGCGCGGCATCAGCGTCGATCAGGCCGCCTTCACCGATGCGATGGACCGGCAGCGCGAAATGGCGCGCGCGGCATGGGCGGGAAGTGGCGATACCGCCAGCGAAACCGTGTGGTTTCCGCTGCGCGAAAAACTCGGCGCCACCGAATTCCTGGGCTATGAGACCGAGCGCGCCGAAGGCGTGGTTGCCGCATTGGTGAAGGACGGCAAGGAGGCCCACAGCCTCAAGGCCGGCGAGAGCGGCGCGATCGTTCTGAACCAGACGCCGTTTTATGCGGAGTCCGGCGGCCAGGTCGGCGACACCGGCGTCATGACCGGCGACGGTGTCAAATTCCGCGTCACCGACACGCAAAAGAAGGTCGGCGATCTCTTTGTGCATATCGGCACCGTGGAGCAGGGCACCTTGAAGCCGGGCACCGCGCTGCAGCTCGAGGTCGATCATGGACGGCGTTCGTCGATCCGCGCCCACCACTCCGCGACGCATCTCCTGCACGAGGCGCTGCGCCAGGTGCTCGGCGACCACATCGCCCAGCGCGGTTCGCTGGTGGCGCCGGACCGCTTGCGCTTCGACTTCGTGCACCCGAAGCCGATCACGGCGGAAGAGCTTGCCCGCGTCGAGGACATCGCCAACGACGTGGTGCTCGAGAACGACGAGGTCACCACCCGCCTGATGGCGGTGGACGACGCCCGCGAGGCCGGCGCGCGCGCGCTGTTCGGCGAGAAATATGGCGACGAGGTCCGCGTGGTGTCGATGGGCAGACCGGCCGGCGCACACGGCCAGAACGCGCTCGGCTGGTCGGTGGAGCTCTGCGGCGGCACCCATGTGCGGCGCACCGGCGATATCGGCCTGATTTCGGTGACCGGCGAAAGCGCGGTCGCCTCGGGCGTCCGCCGCATCGAGGCGCTGACCGGGCGTCATGCGCGCAAGCACGCCAACGACACCATGGCGCTGGCAAGGACCGCGGCCCTCGAGCTGCGCACCACGATCGACGAGGTGCCGGCGCGGATCGCTTCCCTGATGGAAGAGCGCAAGAAGCTCGAGCGCGACCTGTCGGATGCGCGCAAGAAGCTCGCGATGGGCGGCGGCGCTTCGTCAAGCGGATCGGCGGCGGCTGCCGGCGTGCGCGAGGTCGGCAACGTCAAGCTCCTGGCGCGCGCGGTCGAGGGGATCGAGACCAGGGACCTCAAGAGCCTGGTCGACGACGGCAAGAAGCAGATCGGCTCGGGCGTGGTCGCGATCGTCGGCGTCACCGAGGACGGCAAGGCCGGCATCGTGGTCGGCGTCACCAGCGACCTCACCTCGCGCTTCAACGCCGTCGACCTCGTGCGCAAGGGCTCCGAGGCGCTCGGTGGCAAGGGCGGCGGCGGCCGTCCGGATATGGCGCAGGCCGGCGGTCCCGACGGCGCCAAGGCCAATGCCGCGCTCATCGCCATCGAACAGGCCATGGCCGGCGCGTAGCGGAGACGTTCAAGGTGGCAAGGTTTCCGGGCAGAGGCGCCTTCAGCGACCCGGATCTGCGGGAGCGGCTTTACGAATTGCTCGAACACGATCATCTGCCTGATTCGGTCGGCTCGCGCTTCGTCCGCCTGGTCGTTGCCATCGTCGTCATCGACGTGCTGGCGATGGTGCTGGCCTCGGTGCCGGAACTGGACGCCCGGTTCGGTGGGCTGTTCACCGCGATCGAAGTCGCCGCGATGCTGGCCTTCGCGCTGGAATATGCGGCGCGGATCTGGAGCGTGGTCGGTCATTCGCTGCGGCATACGACCCCGGCGCGAGCGCAGCTCGAATACATGCTGAGCAGCCTCGGCATCATCGATCTGATGGCGTTCCTGCCGGCGGCGGTGGCGCTGGCGATCGGCGACCGCTCGGCGCTGGTGCTGCTCGGCCTGCTGCCGTTCCTCAAGCTGGTGCGCTACTCGCCGGCGATGCGCTCGCTGCTGTCGGCGATTCATTCCGAGCGGCGGACCCTGTTCGGCTGTATCGTGATCCTGGCCGGCGCCGTGCTGCTGTTCGCCTCGCTGCTCTATGCGATCGAGCGCAACGTGCAGCCCGACAAGTTCGGCACCATTCCGCAGGCGATGTGGTGGGCGATCGTCACCCTCGGCACCGTCGGCTATGGCGACGTGGTGCCGGTGACGCCGCTCGGCAAGCTGGTGTCGGTGTTTGCGATTGTCAGCGGGCTTGCGATGATCGCGCTGCCGGTGGCGATCATCTCGAGGGCGTTTGCCGATGAGGTCCGGCGCCGCGATTTCGTCGTCACCTGGGGGATGCTGGCGCGGGTGCCGCTGTTCTCGCGTCTCGGCGCCGTCGAGATCGCCGACATCATGGAATTGTTGCGGGCGCAGACCATCGAGGCGGGCGAGGTCCTGGTCCGCCGCGGCGAGGCGGCGTCCTCGATGTATTTCATCACCGCGGGCGAGGTCGAAATCAACCTGCCGAACCAGCGCGTCCGGCTGTCGGACGGCACCTTCGTCGGCGAGATCGCGCTGCTCCGGCGCACCAAGCGCAGCGGCACGGTGACCGCCACCCGCAAGACCCGGCTGCTGGTGCTCGATGCCCAGGACTTTCACGCCCTGATCGAGCGCATGCCGGCGCTGGCGGCGCATGTGAAGCAAACCGCCGAAGCAAGGCTCGCCGACAGCGCCGAGCCGCCGAAGGGCGATATCGCGGCCGGTGAAATCGCGCTGGCCACGCAGGAGGGACAACCGGCGCAGGAATAGCGGGGACGACCTTCCTTGGGCGGCGCCGTGCCGTCACGGTCATTCCCGGCGCCTGCATCGCGCCGGGAACCCTCGCGGCAGCAGCCGAATCAGGCCGCCGCCATCGCCTTGGTGAGATTTTCCGCGACCTTGTCGAGAAACCCGGTGGTGGACAGCCAGCGCTGGTCGGCGCCGACCAGAAGCGCGAGATCCTTGGTCATGAAGCCGGCTTCGACGGTGTCGACGCAGACCCTCTCCAGCGTCTTGGCGAATTTGCCCAGCGCCTCGTTGTTGTCGAGCTTGGCGCGATGCGACAGCCCCTGGGTCCAGGCGAAGATCGAGGCGATCGAATTGGTCGAGGTTTCCTTGCCCTTCTGATGCTCGCGGTAATGCCGCGTCACCGTGCCGTGCGCGGCTTCGGCCTCAACGACTTTGCCGTCGGGCGTGAGCAGCACCGAGGTCATCAGGCCAAGCGATCCATACCCCTGCGCGACGGTATCGGACTGCACGTCGCCGTCGTAGTTCTTGCAGGCCCAGACATAGCCGCCGGACCATTTGAGCGCGGAGGCCACCATGTCGTCGATCAGGCGGTGCTCGTAGGTCAGCCGCCTGGCCTCGAAATCCTTCCTGAAGTCCTTCTCGTAGATCTCTTCGAAGATGTCCTTGAAGCGGCCATCATAGATTTTCATGATGGTGTTCTTGGTGGAGAGATAGACGGGATAACCGCGGTTGAGGCCGTAGGTCAGCGATGCCCGGGCGAAGTCGCGGATCGAATCGTCAAGGTTGTACATGCTCATGGCGACGCCGGCGCCGGGTGACTTGAACACCTCGCGCTCGATCACCGCGCCATCCTCGCCGACGAATTTCATCGTCAGGGTGCCCTTGCCTGGAAATCTGATGTCAGTGGCGCGGTACTGGTCGCCATAGGCGTGGCGGCCGATGATGATCGGCTTGGTCCAGCCGGGGACGAGGCGGGGCACGTTCTTGCAGATGATCGGTTCGCGGAAGATCACGCCGCCCAGGATGTTGCGGATGGTGCCGTTCGGCGACTTCCACATTTCCTTCAGCCCGAATTCCTTCACCCGCGCCTCGTCCGGGGTGATGGTGGCGCATTTGACCCCGACGCCGACCTTCTTGATGGCATTGGCGGCATCGACCGTGACCTGGTCGTTGGTCTTGTCGCGGTACTCCATTCCGAGGTCGAAATACATCAGGTTGATATCGAGGAACGGGTTGATCAGCTTGTCCTTGATGTATTGCCAGATGATCCGGGTCATCTCGTCGCCATCGAGTTCGACGACGGGGTTGGTCACCTTGATTTTTGCCATGACGGAGGGGGCCTTTTTGGAAACAGGGCGTTTGGGGCGGGATGGGCGAATATCTTCGCGCTATAGCACCGCCCAGGCGCGGGCGGAAGCCGAGGCAGTGTGCACACTTTAAGCTCATCCTTTGGCGGAGGATGCCGCCGGGATGGCTGTGACGGCCCGAGATCGGTGAGTGATCGAAGCGGGCGCCTCCGGGCTTCGTTCGAGGCTTTGGCCGAGCCTCCAAAACCGCCGCTAAGATCGTTATTCCACTTGAGAAATTCTGGCCGGACGGGCAATCGGAGAGGCCGCGAATTTCGAGATTTGAATGAGGCCCTTCAGAGCCTGATTCAAAATCTTCAGCGATTGAACCAGAAAGTGACGCGAGATGTCCGGTTCGGGCACCGACAAGACCAAGGCCGGCCGCGACCTCACCGGGCCCGTCGTGATTCTGGTCGAGCCGCAGCTCGGCGAGAACATCGGCATGGCCGCGCGCGCGATGGGCAACTTTGCGCTGACGCGGCTTCGGATCGTCAACCCGCGCGACGGCTGGCCGAACGTCGCCGCGCAGCGCGCCGCGGCCGGCGCCGACCACATCCTGGATCACGCGGAACTGTTCGAAACCGTCGAGCAGGCGGTCGCCGACCTCACCTTGCTGTACGCCACCCCCGCCCGGGCCCATGACCAGGCCACGCCGGTGGTGGCGCCGGAGGCGGCGGCGCGGGAGATCGTCGCGCATGTCGCCGATGGCGGCGGCGCCGGCATCCTGTTCGGCCGCGAGCGCTACGGATTGCAGAACGAGGAGGTCGCGCGCGCCAACCGCATCATCACCTTTCCGGTCAATCCGGGCTTTGCCTCGCTCAACCTGGCGCAGGCGGTGCTCTTGATGGGCTATGAGTGGTTCAAGCTCGCCACCGAAGGCTCCTTGCCGTTTGCGATGCCGGAGCGCTCCGAGCCCGCCTCGCAGCACCAGATGCAGGCGTTCTTCGACAATCTGGTGCGCGAACTCGACCGTGTCGAATTCCTCCGCCCGGCCGAGAAGCGCGAGACCATGCTGGTCAATCTGCGCAACATTTTTGCCCGCATGGACCCGACCAGGCAGGACATGCACACCCTGCACGGGGTGGTGATGGCGATCGCGGAGGGCCGCAAGGGGCCGGCCAAGGGCGGCGTGCTCGACGGCGAACAGGCCACGCGGCTGCGCGCGCTGCTGGCCGAGCACGGGCAGGGCACCCTGCCGTCGGGGAGCAGTACGGTGCGTGGGCTGGCGCGGCTGTTGCGGCGCAATCCGACCGACGCGGAACGCCTCCTGTGGCAGGCGTTGACCACCGACCGCCGCTT
>NZ_JBAVNZ010000102.1:0-3155 GCF_049691595.1 Bradyrhizobium sp. | reverse complement strand
GTTAGCCGGTGCTTCTTTTGTAGGTTAAGTCATCCTCCCGACGTGTTAGGTCGAGAGCTTTCGTCCCTACCGAAAGGGCTTTACAACCCGCAGGCCTTCTTCACCCACGCGGCGTCGCTGGATCAGGGTTTCCCCCATTGTCCAATATTCCCCACTGCTGCCTCCCGTAGGAGTCTGGGCCGTGTCTCAGTCCCAGTGTGGCTGATCGTCCTCTCAGACCAGCTACGGATCGTCGCCTTGGTGGGCCGTTACCCCGCCAACTAGCTAATCCGATTTGGGCTCATCCATCAGTGCCAGGCCTTGCGGTCCCCGGCTTTCCTCCGTAGAGCGTATGCGGTATTAGCCCGAGTTTCCCCGGGTTGTCCCCCGCTGATGGGCAGATTCCCAAATATTCCTCACCCGTCCGCCTCTCGTCAGCATGTATTGCTACACCTGTTACCGATCGACTTGCATGTGTTAAGCACGCCGCCAGCGTTCAATCTGAGCCAGGATCAAACTCTTCAGTTCAATGACTTGAGCTGATAAAGCGAGACCCCAAACTCCAAACCTGATCCGGTTTGACCCGGACCGCTGGACGCTTGGTTACTCGCAGTTTTGGCGCCCATTAATGGACGACCTGACGCGAGTCCCCACACAAATTACCTGCTAACTTTTTAAAGAACTCCCTGCCGGCAAAAGCGTCAGGGACGACCTCGTAGTTTACCCCCGGTCTCAGGGGGTGTCGACACAAATACCGTGCCGCACGAAACCGCCCGGGCCGCCTTTATCAGGCTGCCCGCGGTCGGGGGCGCGCAGTATAGCGGCCCTTCTTGGGGAGTCAACGGCGACTGTCCGGATGGGTCATTTCGGCGGCTTTTTCAGGTCCGCCGGGGGGCCCGGACCGGGGCGCGGCTCAGGACTTGCGCAGGGTCACCCGGGCGATTCCACGCTTGCCGGCCTGCAGCAGGTAGCTCGCGCCCGCCGCGAGCGCCGTGTCGCGGGACTCGACCCTTTCACCATCGACCCGGACCGCACCCTGCTCGATCAGGCGGTAGGCCGCAGAAGCGCTCGCGGCAAGACCGAGGTCCTTCAAGACGTTGGCGAGTTTGGCCGTATCGCCAGTGCAATAGATCGGAGTCTCCTCGACATTCTCCGGGACGGCGCCGTCACGGAACCGGGCGATGAAACGCTCCCGCTCGGCTGCACCGGCGCCGGCACCGTGGAAGCGATCGACGATCTCGACGGCGAGCTCGAACTTGACGTCGCGCGGATTGCGTCCACCGGTCACCGACGCGCGCAATGTGCGGATTTCCGCCAGCGGACGCGCGGACAGCAGGTCGAAATAGCGCCACATCAGTTCGTCGGAGATCGACATCAGCTTGCCGAATATTTCAGCTGGCGATTCGTGAATGCCGATGTAATTACCGAGCGACTTCGACATCTTCTGGACGCCATCCGTCCCTTCGAGCAAGGGCATCGTCAGCACGACCTGCGGCTCCTGGCCAAAGTCGGGCTGGAGCTGGCGTCCCACCAGCAGATTGAACTTCTGATCGGTGCCGCCGAGTTCGACATCGGCCTCGAGTGCCACCGAGTCATAGCCCTGCACCAGCGGGTAAAGGAATTCGTGGATGGCAATCGGCTGGCCGGATTTGTAGCGCTTCGCGAAATCGTCGCGCTCGAGCATGCGCGCGACCGTGTATTTCGCGGCAAGTTCGATCAGGCCGGTTGCCGTCATCGGCGAGAACCAGCGTGAGTTGAATTCGATCACGGTCCGCTCGGGATCGAGGATCTTGAAGATCTGCTCCTGGTAGGTGCGCGCGTTTGCCTTGACCTCGTCAGGGGTCAGGCGCGGCCGGGTCGCATTCTTGCCGCTGGGATCGCCGATCATCCCGGTGAAGTCGCCGATCAGGAAGATGACCTGGTGCCCCAGCTGCTGGAACTGGCGCATCTTGTTGATCAAGACCGTATGCCCCAGATGCAGATCCGGTGCGGTCGGATCGAAACCGGCCTTCACCTTCAGCGGCTGCCCGCGCCCGAGTTTGCGGATCAGATCCGCTTCGGTCAGCAATTCGGCCGCACCGCGGCGCAATTCCTCGATTTGTTGTGCCGGCGGCAGCATCGATCCCCCACGCCCGCACCCTGCGGCGGCCAGGCTGCAACTCTAGGAGCGCGGCCTGGCATTAGCAACGTACGCCATGGCCGAAACGGGCCAAATCCGTGACGCAGTACAAAGGGCCGACAATCAACGGGTTGACGGCAACAGCCACCCCAATTACCGTCGCTCCTCTACCTCGTTGGGGAAGCCCGGGTGGATCAAGACAGGCGCAGGCAAAAAGCCCAGCAGAATGGCGCTGTGGATGTGTATCCGCATCGCTTCGGCGTGATTGCGTCCTGCATCGTGGCGGGTTCGATCTTCGCGGCCGCCGGTTCCCAGCTACAGAACCCGCTGCCGCAGCAATTACCCGAGAAGTTCATGCTGGCTTCCGCCAGGTCGCCTGCGGCAACGCCGGCCAGACCGGCAACTCCATTCGAATTCGTCGCGGTCACGATCGGCCGGAACGACACGCTCGATCGCATATTCCGCGAGCTGCAGCTGGATATCGCCGATCTGGCGGCGCTGCGCAGCCTGCCCGTTGTGCGCAAGAACCTCGACGTCATCCGTCCCGGTGACGTGATACAGATGACCCACCTTGATGGCGAGTTGAAGTCGCTTACCCGCAGGATCGACGAGACGGCGACACTGTCGGTCACACGCGCCGCGCAGGGTTTCTCCGCCAACATCGTCGAGAACCCGCTCGAGACTGAAGAGCGCAGGCTTGCGGGCACCGTGGACAGCTCGCTCTATCTCGCGGTCAATGAAGCGGGCGGCACCGATCGCCTAGCCGTGTCGCTGGCCGACGTCTTCAAGTACGACATCGACTTCGTCAACTCAGTGCAACCGGGCGATCGCTTTATCGTGACCCATGAACAGCAGTGGCAGGACGGCGAATTCGTCCGCGACGGCGACATTCTCGCCGCCGAGTTCGTCAATTCAGGCCGCGCCTATCGTGCCGTCCGCTACGTGATGCCGGATGGTCATGCCGATTACTACACACCGGATGGCCGGCCGGTCCGCAAGGCTTTTCTTCGTTATCCGGTCGACTATGCGCGCATCAGCTCCGGCTATAGCCTGAGGC
>NZ_JBAVNZ010000101.1:0-2535 GCF_049691595.1 Bradyrhizobium sp. | reverse complement strand
AATGAACACCCTTACACGGATACGTCCCGCGCTGGTCGCCCTTTTGATCGTGTTTGCCGTCGCCGTCGCCACCTTCGCATCCGCTCAGGACAAGTCGATTGTGGTTTCTTCCACCACGTCCACGGAGGACTCAGGACTGTTCGGGCACATTCTGCCGTTGTTCAGGGCCGAGACCGGGATCGATGTGAAAGTCGTCTCGCAAGGGACGGGGCAGGCATTGGAGACCGGACGGCGCGGCGATTCCGATGTGGTGTTTGTCCACGCCAGGGCGCAGGAGGAGAAATTTGTTGCCGACGGTTTTGGCGAAAAACGCTATCCGGTGATGTACAATGATTTTGTTCTGGTCGGGCCGAAGGGCGACCCTGCCGGGATCAAGGGCTCGCGGGACATCGAGGCCGCGTTCAGGGCCATCAAGAGCAAGGGCGTCGCCTTCATCTCGCGTGGCGACAAATCGGGCACGCATTCCGCCGAGCTGGCGCTTTGGAAGATCGCCGGCATCGACATCGCCGGCGCCGACAAGGGCCCCTGGTACAGGGAGATCGGGCAGGGGATGGGCGCTGCGCTCAATGCGGCGGCGGCGTCCAGCGCCTATGTGCTGGCGGATCGCGGCACATGGCTTTCGTTCAGGAATCGCGGCGACCTGCAAATCCTTGTTGAGGGCGACAAGCGGCTGTTCAACCAGTATGGCGTCATGCTGGTGAATCCGGCGAGGCACGCGCATGTGAAGAAGGAGCTCGGGCAGCAATTCATCGATTGGCTGGTTTCGCCCGGCGGACAAAAGGCGATTGCCGACTACAAGATCAATGGTGAGCAGCTGTTCTATCCAAACGCCGCCGATCCCGGTGCGTAGCGATGGCGGGCGTCGCTTGATCGACCGCCGCACCCTGGTCGCCGGTCTGTCGGCGGCCCTGATCGCGCCACCAGCCGGCTCGGCAGCGACCGCCGTGGCGGATGCGGCGGGCCGTGCCGTACCGGTCCCCGCAAAGCTGTCGCGCGTGTTTCCCGCCGGACCGCCCGCGGCGATCCTGCTCTACACGCTGGCGCCTGACATGCTGATCGGCTGGCCGCGCGCCAACCGGCCGGAAGAGTGCGCCTACATGCTGCCGGAGATTTGCACGCGGCCGGAGGTCGGGCGCATCACCGGGCGCGGCAACACCGCAAACCTGGAAACGGTGCTTGTGCTCAAGCCCGATTTGATCCTCGACGTCGGATCGACCAGCGCGACCTTCGTCTCGCTCGCGGACCGCGTCCAGGAGCAAACCCAAATTCCCTATGCGCTGCTCGATGGCCGTTTCGGTGCGATCGCCACGACCTATCGCACGCTCGGCGAGCTGATCGGCCGTGCCGGGGATGCCGAGCAGCATGCGCGTTATGCGGAAGATGCGCTGAAGACCATCCTCAGCCGCATTGCGCCGATCGTGGCGAGCGAGCGAACGCGGGTCTATTACGCGCGCGGGCCGAAGGGGCTCGCGACCGGCCTCGGCGGCTCGATCAACGTCGAGACCATTGAATTGATCGCCCGCAACGTCGCCGGTGAAACCCAGGGCGGACTCGCCAATGTTTCGATCGAACAGATTCTGGTCTGGAATCCCGAGGTGATCGTGACGATCGATCAGGAGTTTGCCGCGACGGTGCGCAACGACCCCTCCTGGGCTTCGATCAGGGCGGTGCGCGACAACCGGGTGCATCTGTCGCCCAAGATGCCGTTCGGCTGGGTGGATTTTCCGCCATCCGTGAACCGCCTGATGGGGCTTTGGTGGCTCGCCAAAATTCTGTATCCGGAGCGATTTCCGGAAGACCTGCGGGTGCTGACCCAGGATTTCCATTCCCGCTTCTATCATGTGACGCCGACCACAGCCCAGATCGACCATGTACTTTCGGGCCGGGATTGATAGCGTTCCGGGAATGAGCCATGCCCGATCCGCCGTTCCCGGATTTGCGATCGCCATCGCGGTCCTGATCGCGGGCTTGCTGCTTGCGCTCACGGTCGGCCGCTATCCGGTGGGACTCGGCGACCTCGTCAGTGTTCTCTATGCGAAAGCGGCCGGTCATCGGGCGGAGGTTTCGCCGGCGGTCGAAAGCGTCATCCTGCAGGTGCGCGGACCGCGGGTGATCGCTGCGATGCTGGTTGGCGCGGCGCTCGCGGTGGCCGGCACCGCGTTTCAGGGACTGTTTCGCAATCCGCTGGTCTCGCCGGATATCCTCGGGGCGTCGTCGGGTGCTGCGCTTGGCGCCGTCATCGGCATCTACCTCTCGCTCGGCGTCTTTGCCATCCAGGCGATCGCCTTCGTTGGCGGCCTGGTTGCCGTCGGAATCGTCTACGCGATCGGCGCGTCGGTGCGCTCGCGCGATCCGATCCTGGTGCTGGTATTGACCGGCGTCGTGGTTGGGTCGCTGTTCGGCGCGGGTGTCGGCCTCGTGAAATATCTCGCCGACCCCTACAACCAGCTTCCGGCCATGACGTTCTGGCTGCTGGGCAGTCTGTCGGCGACCGGGATTCGGGATCTGCTTCCGCTTTTCGGCCCGGTCGCGGCC
>NZ_JBAVNZ010000100.1:0-1501 GCF_049691595.1 Bradyrhizobium sp. | reverse complement strand
GGCGGCGCCTCGGCGGGCAGATCGATTTCATCTTGCCGCGGCGCGATGCCGGGCGCCGCCAATGAAAGGGGGCCCGTGGGCGCGCGGCCATCCGGCTGACGCTGCGCCGCGTCCGGATAAGGTGCGCGGAATGGTGCGGGCGGCGGCGAAACCGGCCAGCGCGGCGGGTTGCCGATGCTTGCTGGCCGTCGCAATGGTTCATCGGCAAAACCGAAGCTGCCGCTACCCTCGCCGAACGCTGCGACCTTGAGCGGGAAGTCGGCGCCGCACGCGCCGGGACCGGAAATCGGATCGATCCGCACCCGTTCCGGGCCTTCCTTCACCGCGCCGGATTTCAGGCACGCCACTTCCGCCTCGGCCCGCCACGGTTCGCGCTCGGCCTGGAAAAATCCACGGCCGCAACCCGCCAACGAGACAAGTACAAGGGAGCCTGCGAGATATAGATGAACTCCGCGCGTCATCGGCGCAGGTTCGGTGAATTTATTTAAGGACTCTTCAACGCGTTGATTTCACGCCTCTTTAACCACGTCGCCGAGGTTCCTTGGGGCCGTGGGGATGTCGCGGATGGACAGCAGCGCTGCCTTTTTCCAAAGGGAACGCTTTGCTAACCTTGATCGTTAAGAGGGGCCACGACGTGAACCAAGGGAGTATCCCCATGGCCTTGATCGGTCCTCTCGTCAGCCGGCTGGGCATTGTCGCCGCCTATGTCGCGTTCGCCTTCGTCGGAGCCATCGTGCTCGGTCTTTTCTAGCTCGTGATCCGATGAATCGGATCGCGAGCTCGTCTTCTAGTTGAGCATGATCTTTTCGGAAGACCGGGCTCCACCCCGCATCAAGCGCGGGGCAGGCTTTTCCCGGATCACGCTCGGAGCTTCCCGGACAGAACCTGGATCTGTCGCCCGGCGGTTCGTCCGCCGGGCGTTTTTTGTTTGCGCTGTTGCGAAAGTCAGAACTTCGACCTGATGCCAGCGCGCCATTGCCTGTTACGACCGCGGCTCCGCCGAAACTTGCCGCGACGTGATGGCGCCGTCACTTGCTCCACTGTGACCTCAATCACGGAACGAGGCGTTGGCCGGGCCTAGGGTCCGGGCCAGTTCAACCCGCTCAACCCGCACCAGCAGGAGGCTCTCATGAACAAGCTCACCATCGCCGCCGTGCTCTTGATGGCCGCCAATTCGGCCCATGCCGGCTCGATTTCCCTCGAGATCAAGGGACAAAAAATCCGCATCGAGGCGCCGCGCAATTGCGACGCGCTGTCATGCCTCAAGATTTCGGCGCCGGGCTTCAAGGGTTTCACGTCCAATAACGACGATGACGCCGTTGCTTCCAACCCGCCGCCGGCAACGACCGCACCTGCTCCCGCTCCGGCTCAGGCGGCGACGCCGCAACCGGCCGCTCCCGTGACGACCACCGTCACAGCGCCGGCCGCGCCCGCAACCACGGTTGCGACCGCCGCTCCCTCGGCCGGTTTCGATGCATCGTCAACGCCCGCGGCCTCAACT
>NZ_JBAVNZ010000099.1:0-7925 GCF_049691595.1 Bradyrhizobium sp. | reverse complement strand
CGTCTGCGTGACGCTGGGCAGGCACGGCGTGCTGGCGCTGATCGAAGGCCAGCCGCTGATCGTTCCCGGACGCGCGGTCAAGGCCGTCGACACCACCGGGGCCGGCGATTGCTTCGTCGGCGCGCTGGCGGCGCGGCTCGCGGGCGGAAAGCAAATTCGCGACGCGCTGGATTTCGCCAACGCCGCGGCGTCGATCTGCGTGCAGCGGATGGGCGCCGCGCCTTCGATGCCGACGGCGGCGGAGGTTGAGTCGCTGTTGGGAGCTACTTGAGCATCCCCATTTGACGCGGCAGCCACAGCGTCAATTCGGGGATCAGCGTGATCGCGATCAGCGACATCAGGAGCGGGACGAGCCAGGGAAGGATCGCCATCGTGGTGCGCTCGATCGAGAGCTTCGCGATCCTGGACAGCACGAACAGCACCATGCCGAGCGGCGGGTGCAGCAACCCGATCATCAGATTGAGCGTCATCACCACGCCGAAATGAACCGGATGGATGCCGACCTTGAGGATGATCGGCATCAAGACCGGCACCAGAATGCTGATCGAGGCGATCGGTTCGAGGAAGCAGCCGACCACCAGCAGCAGCACGTTGATCAACAGCAGGATAACATATCTGTTGTCCGTCAGTTGCAGCAGCGCTTCGGCGCCTGCTTCCGTCAGCCGCGTCGTCGTCAGCACCCATCCGAACAGCGACGCCGCGGCAACGATCAGCAGCACGCCCGCGGTGGTCTCGATGGTGTCCATCGAAACCTTGTAGAACTGCTTCAGCGACATCGACCGGTACAGGAAAATACCGAGGATCAGCGCCCACGCGCAGGCCGCGATCGCGGCCTCGGTCGGCGTGAACCAGCCAAACGTCATGCCGCCGATGATGATCGCCGGCGTCAGCAGCGCCGGCAGCGCCGCGATGAAGGTGCGGCCGAGCGTGCGCCAGCGAAACGCCTGGTCGCGGCCCATGCCGTAGCGGCGCGCGCAGTAGCTGACATAGAGCATCATGAAGACGGTCATCACCGCGCCCGGAATGAATCCGCCGAGAAACAGCGCGCCGATCGAGACATTGCCCATCATGCCGTAGATCACGAACGGCAGCGACGGCGGAATGATCGGACCGAGCGTGGCGGACGCCGCGGTGACGCCGACCGAGAATTCGGTGTCGTAGCCGTGGTCCTGCATCGCCTTGATCTCGATGGTGCCGAGGCCGGCGGCATCGGCGATCGCCGTGCCCGACATGCCGGCAAAAATCACCGACCCGAAGATGTTGACATGGGCGAGACCACCCTTCATCCAGCCGCAGGTCGCCACCGCGAAATCGTAGATGCGGTTGGTAATCCCGGCGGAATTCATCAGGTTGCCGGCGAGAATGAAGAACGGCACCGCCAGCAGCGGGAAACTGTCGAGCCCGCCGGCCATGCGGTGCAGGATCACGAAATCCGGAATGCCGGCGATGAAGTGGGTGTAGAGCAGCGCGGAGAACGCCAGCGCGATGAACACGGGAATGCCGGCCAGCAGGGCTGCGAAGAAAACGAAAATCAGGATCGGCATCGTTCAGCCCAGCTCTCAATCAGCGTGAATTTGGTCGGTGACTTCCGGCGCCCGGCGCCAGCCGTCGCGGGCATTGCGCCAGACCACCTGGATCTGGCGCACCAGCATCATGAAACAGCCGAGGCCGACGATGCCGTAAACGATGCTCATCGGTAACTCGAACACGGTCATGCGCTGCGAATGCATGCGCTCGACGATCGTCACCGAGAAAAACGCCAACATGCCCATGAAGCCCAGCGTGACGAAATCCGCGAGCGCCAGCAAAGCCGACCTCAGCGGACTGGGCTTCATCAGGTTCGACAGCAGCTCGACCGCGATGTGCGCCTTCTTGCGTGTCACCACCGCGCCGCCGATGAACGCCAGCGACATCAGGCCGTAGCGCGCGATCTCCTCGGTCCAGGACAGGCTGTCGTTCAGGACATATCGCGTGAAGAACTGCAGGAACACGATGAAGGCCAGCGCCCAGAACAGCACGAAGGCGATCCAGTCCTCCGGGTGGTACTCGATCACAACCTCCTCGTCCTTGGCGACGATCAGGTGAACGTCATCGGGCGGCGCGGCGCCGGATTCGGGATTGGTGCTCATGCGGAAGTGCCCTTGGATCGCGAGAAACTCTTCCGTCGTCCCCGCGGAACGCGGGGACCCATGACCACCGCTGTCTCATGTGACAGAAGGCGTCGGCCACTGTGCCCAAGAGAACTGGCACGGCGTATGGGTCCCGGCTCGCGCTTCGCCGGGACGACGTGGAAAAACCTACTTCAGCGACTGCAGCGAATCATATTCCGCCTGACTCCAGCCGGCGCCGGCGGAAGCATCATTGTGCAGCGGGACCGCCGCCCTGCGGAACGCCTCGCGGTCGACCTCGACCACGGTCTTGCCGAGCTTGCGCAGCTCGTCGGCGATTTTCTGCTCCGAGGCGCGGATCTGGTCCGACGCATTGGCGGCCGCCTGCACCAGCACCTCGGTGAACATCTTCTTTTCGTCGTCCGACAGCTTTGACCAGACATGCGAGCCGACGATGGTGAGCAGCGACTCGACGATATGGCTGGTCAGCATGATATGGCTCTGCACCTCGTAGAACTTCTTGGCCATGATGGTCGGCAGCGGGTTCTCCTGACCGTCCACGGTGCCCTGCTGCAAGGCGAGGTACACTTCGGCGAAAGCGATCGGCGTGGCGTTGGCGCCGACCGATTTCGCCAGCATCAGATAGAGCGGCGCCGGCGGCACCCGCAGCTTCATCCCCTTCATGTCCTCGGGTTTTTTGATTTCCCTGTTCGCGGTCACCATGCGCTCGCCGTAATAGGTGAGCGCGACCACCTTGTGTTTGGTCTTGTCCTCGTAGCCCTTGGCGATGTCGGAGAACAGCTTGCTGTCGCGATAGGCCTTCCAATGGTTGAAGTCGCGCAGCATGAACGGCGCGCCGGAGATCGACAGCGGCTTGTGGATCGAGCCGGCGAACGAGGTGCCGGTATAGATCATGTCCACGGTGCCAAGCCCGAGCCCCTCATTGATCTGGTTCTCGTTGCCGAGCTGGGACGCCGGAAACACCTGGATCTCATACTTGCCGCCGGTGCGCTTCTTGATTTCGTCGGCGGCCCACAGCGCCTGGCTATGATAGGGCTCGCTGATCTCGTAGACATGCGCCCATTTCAGCTTGGTCTGGGCCGAAGCCGGTGCTGCGATGGCTGCCGCGATGATGAAAGCCGTCGATAGCCCTAGACGGCGCGTCCACACGGACATGGTTCCCTCCCCTGAAGTTATTCCCTCAAGGCCTCATCGACAGGCCTTCCGCCGGCAGCGTCGCCGATATGACCGGCCGACGCAAGTGGCCGCGAACCGGGCTCAAGCCAGCGCGCGCTTCAGATCGAAGCCGGTATCCGCGGCCTGCTCCGGCGTGATCGAGCCGTTGGCGGCCAGCAGGCGGCGTCCGAACATGTGATCGCCGGCGCGGTTGACCGATTCGATGCCGACGAGTTGCCCGGCCGCGTAGCAAAAGGCGGAAAAGGCATTTTGCGCCCGATCGCCGCGCACCACCACGCGATCGTAGCCCGTCGTCAGGCCGACCATCTGGAGCTTGTCCGGGCCCTGATCGCTCCAGAACCATGGCAGCCCATCATAGATCTTGGCATCGCCGGTCAGCCGCGCCGCGACGCAACGCGCATGGTCGGTGGCGTTCTGCACCGACTCCAGCCGCAGCGAGCCGCCGAACCGCCGGCTCGCAAACAGCGCGCAGTCGCCGACCGCGGAAATGTCCGGATCGGATGTGCGCAGGTTTTCATCGACGATGATGCCCGCCGCCGCCGGCAGGCCGGCCGCCGCCGCCAGTTCGACATTGGGCAGCACGCCGACGCCGACCACGACGAGATCGGCGCCGATGTGCCGGCCGTCACTGAGGCTGACGCCGGTCACCTTGGCGCCGCTGCTCTCGATACCGGTGACCTGCACGCCGAGATGGATGCGAATGCCCGCCGCGGTGTGCCTTAGCTGAAAGAATTCGGAGATTTCCGCCGTCACCGCCCGCGCCATCACGCGGACGCCGAGTTCGATGACGTCGACTTCAAGCCCCTTGGCCCGCGCGGTCGCGGCGAATTCCAGGCCGATGAAGCCGGCCCCGATCACGACCGCGCGCCGGCCGGGCGTGAGGAGGTGCCGCAGCGCCTCGCTTTCATCGAGCGTGCGCAGGTAACGCACGGCTTCGAGACTGGCATTGGGAATATCGAGCAGGCGGTTGCGCGCACCCGTGGCCAGCACCAGATGCCGGTAGTCGAGCGAGGCGCCGGACGCGAACAAAACCTTGCGGGCGCTGCGATCGATCGAGGCCGCGTGATCGGTGATCAGATCGATATTCTGGTCATGATAGAACTTTTCCGGCCGGAACATCAGGCTGTCAGGCCCGCCCGTGCCCTTCAGATAGGCCTTGGACAGCGGCGGCCGCTGGTAGGGCAAATGGCCCTCATCGTTGATCAGCGCGATGCGTTCGCCAAAGCCATTTTGACGCAATGAGGCCGCGAGCTGAAAGCCCGCATGTCCCGCGCCAATGATGACAACCGGTCCCTGCGCCATGTCCGGCGCATTTTGCAGACTGGCCGGGGATTGTCACCCCTCCCCTTCTGTTATCTAAATGCCCGGCAATCTTCCCGGACCCGAGGTCCCTTTCATGCCGACATCCGATACCGCCTCGTCAGGCGATCCGGCGCTGCTCACGATCGACGGCCCGATCGCCACCATCACGCTCAATCGGCCCGCGGCCTTCAACTCGATCGATCTGTCGATCGCGCAGAAACTGGAGCAACTGGGCGCGAAAGTCGAAGCCAACGATGATATCCGGGTGCTGGTGATCGAAGGCGAAGGCCGCGCCTTCAGCGCCGGCGGCGATCTGCAGACCATCGGCGCCGCCGCCGCTGCCGACACCATCGCGCCCGTGGTCGGCGAACTGTTGAAACATTATCACGCGTTCATCGAGACGGTACGGCGGATGCCGAAGATCGTGCTGGCCAGCGTGCATGGTTCGGCCGCCGGCGCAGGCATGGGCCTCGCCTTTGTCGCCGACCTCTGTATCGCCGCCGACAACGCCCGCTTCACGCCCGCCTATGCCAGGATCGGCGTGTCGCCCGATGGCGGCAGCACCGTCGGCATGGTCGGCACCGTGGGCACCCGTCGGAGCTTGCAGATCTTTCTGGCCGAAGACGGTTTTTCCGCGCAACAGGCTTATGATTGGGGCCTGGTCGCCAGGGTCGTTCCAGCGGCCGAGCTGAAAGCGGCGACGCGGCAATTCGCCGAACGGCTGGCACAGAACTCGCCGGCCGCGATCGCGGGCACCAAGTCGCTGGTCTACCAGGCCGCGGTCACGCCCACCCGGCAGCAACTCGATGCCGAGGAGCGGAAGATCATCGAAGCCATGCACACCGACGAGTTCCGCGTCGCGGTGAAGAAGTTCACCAGCAAGGGGAAGTAGCAGCTCTCTCCACCGTGGTCCCCGTGGAATGCGGGGACCCATAGCCACAGGGCTTCGTTGTTGGAGAAGGCGTCGGCCATCTTGTCGTCAGCCGATGCCGCGCACTCGGTGCGCCCCCTCTCCCGCTTGCGCGGGAGGGCCGGGGTGGGGGCAAGCCGCGGGTGACGGCGTTGGTTGGGTAGCGATGGCGTGCGATGATCGTTAGCCCGTCTTCGCGGATTGGCGGGTTTTGGAGAAACCCACTCGTTGTAAATCAATGGGTTAGATCAAAAGGTCTTCACTACGGCGGGTGGCCTGGTTGGCGGCGGCCGTGGTGATCCTGGGCGGCGGCTGCGGTGGCAGGCGGAGCTTCAGCCGGTCGATTACAAGCTGCAGCTCGGGTTCTGGATGGGTGTAGCGGGTGAGCAATATCTCGCGCCCGTCGTTGGTCGGCAGATGGACATCGATCATCTGGACGGCGGCGAACTTTTCGAGCGCGCTGCGCGCGGTGAGCCCGGGTGCCAAAGCATGGAGACGGCGCGTCAGCGTGATCTGCATGCAGTAAGCAAGAAAGGCGACGAAGATGTGGGCCTCGATCCGCTTCTCATCCTGATGAAAGATCGGACGGATCGCCAGATCGCCTTTGAGATTGCGGAAGGCCTCTTCGACGGCGACGAGCTGCGTGTAGTATTGCCATAGCTGGGCGGGATCATTTTCGGTGAGATTGGTGCGCAGCAGATAGCGACCTTCGCGCCGCCGCGTTGTTCTCAGCTTCTTTCGATTGAGCGCGAAGATGAAGCTCGGGCGCTCCTTGTCGATCTCGACATTGACCAGACGCCAGGCGGCCGGCGCTTTGGAGCGCGCACCGCCGAGTTTCATCAGTAGTTCTTCGCGCGAGATTTCCATGGTGGCGATTTGCCGGAGCCGTTTCCACAGCCATTTCAACTGCCGCCGTCGCATCGCCCGTTCCTTGGTGACGCGATCATGACTTTGCGCGAAGACATAAAGCTCGCCGTCCTCGGCCAAAAGCTTGACCTTCACGCCCTCCCGCGCATCCTGCCAGGGTTTTTGCAGCAGGTGTTTTTCCAGCCGGTTCAGACGGCCCTTCGGCGTTCCCACCAGATACTGCACCGGCGGATTGCTGTTGCGCATCTCGGCCAGCACCGCCTCGGTCGGCACGCCGCGATCCATCACCCAGACCCGCCGCGCCTTGCCGTATTGCTGCTCGATCTTGCCAAGGAACATCCGCAGCGTCTTGCTGTCGGCGGTGTTGCCGGGCAGCACCTCGTAAGCCAGCGGCAAGCCGTCGGGCGTCACCACCAGCGCGATCACCACCTGCGGGCAGTCAGGCCGCTTGTCGCGGCTGTAGCCGTGGCGGCGCTTGCTGCCTTCCGGCAAATCCGAGGCGTTGACCTCGAAGTAGGTGCTGGTCAGATCGTACAGCAGCACGTCGAAATCGGCGTTGAACAGATCGCGCCAGCGCCCGACCAGATGCGAGAACAGCGCTTCCTTATGCTCCAGCAGCAGATCGTGGCAGGCGTAGAGTTTATGCTCTTCCGCAAGGCCGAAGTCCGCACCCAACAGATCGGCCATCGCGCTGTTGCCGAACCATTGGCGATGCAACCGCCACTCGCTGCCCGGTGCGATCAGCCGGTAGGTGGCGAGAACCTGCAGGATGTGATCCCACCGCGTTCCCTTTCGGCTCGGCGGCAGGCGATCGGCCCAGAACCGATCGAGCTGAAGCTCCTGCCACAACTGCCCGGCCAGCCAGCAGGCGCCCCATTGCCGCGGACGACGAAGCTGCATCTGCGACAGCCGAAGCTGAACGACGGACGCGTCGCCTCCGATCGCCTCGCATCGATCCTCCGGAAACAGCGCCAGCGTCCGGGCACGGCCGGCATCCACGTCGAACACTTCGATCGCCTTGCGCCACGCCGCTGCCTGTGAGGAGTTGATCTCGCCGAGATACAGCACATGTCTCTGCACCACCCGGCCATCATCGAGACGCTTGTTCTCGACCACGTTCCAGTAGTGGTGCGTCTTGCCGCTCTTCTTTCGCTCGGTGCGTCGCAGAAACATGGTGCGACGAATCTATCCGCAACGAACCCCGCTTGGGAATCGGGTAGGTCTTCACTACAGCCGTTTTTGGCCAAAACGGAAGACCTCGCTCGTTGCAAATCAAATACTTAGCCGGCTAAAAAATCTCGAAATCCGAGTTTTCGAGCGCGAATCCGCGAACTCGGGTTAGGGCGGCGCGAGTTTCAGGAAGTTTGGCGGCCTGCGCTCGGCGAAGGCTGTAAAGGCCTTGCGCGCCTCCGCGGTACTCAGTCGGCAAATTTTTCGCCTTCCGCGCGGCAACCAGCGGACGGCTCGGTCGCGCCAGTGTTTAAACGTTCAGAAAAATGATCGATCACTTTGGCGGCTTGGCGAGCCGCACATTTCGACGA
>NZ_JBAVNZ010000098.1:0-9606 GCF_049691595.1 Bradyrhizobium sp. | reverse complement strand
CTCGGCCGGCGGCTGCTCGCGTTCGGCCATGAAATCCTTGCTCGCGCGCGGACCGTTCTGGAACAGATCGTCCCATCGTTTGCCTTGCGGCACGATCACGCGGTTATGCATCGCTCGAGTGTATCCTGCCTGCAAGGGTGGGTGCTCGCGACTCGATCGTTGCTTCCAGCGACCGTGTTCGAACCGCGCCCGTTTCTTCGGTTGATGGCTGCGTCCGCGTCACGGATCACGCCATCGGACCTTGAAATACTCGGTTTCCATCTATATAACCACAGTAGTCGTATTTGAAGGATACCTAAAAGATGCGCGAGATTCAACTCCGTGACGCCAAGGCGCGCCTGTCGGCGGTGGTGGATGAGGCGATGCATGGAAAGCCGGCGGTCATTACCCGCCACGGCAAGCGGCAGGCTGTCGTGGTCAGCTATGAGCAGTGGGAGCGGCTGTCCACCGTTCCGAGCTTTGGCCGATTGCTGATGGCGGCGCCGTTGGCGGCCGGGGATTTGCCCCGCCGCAGCAAATCATCAATGCGGAAATCAGGTCTCTGATCTCAGGTGTACCTCGTCGACACCAACGTCATATCGGCGGTGGCGCCATCCCGGCCGGTATCGCCCGCGCTTGTCGAATGGATGGACAGGCATTCGGCCTCGTTGTTCCTGTCGGCCGTGACGGTGGCCGAGATCGAGGACGGAATCGCAAAATTGCGGCGTGAAGGCGCGAGACGCAAGAGTGCTGATTTGTCAGCATGGCTGGAGACGGTGCTGCACCTCTACGGCGATCGCGTCCTTGCCTTCGATGCGCCCATAGCGCGGATCGCCGGGGCGATATCGGACCGGGCGCGGGGACACGGCCATGCACCGGGACTCGCTGACATCATCATTGCCGCGACAGCGCGGCATCACGGACTGACGATCCTGTCACGCAATCTCCGGCATTTCGAACCATTGGGCGTCGTCGTCATCGACCCCTTCGTGAAACTGCCGCCTTCCTGAACGATGGCGCAGCCTTGGCGGTGAAGAAGTCGACAGTCGCGGACTGTGGATGGAGATAAATCACTGATGCTGAGCGCAGCTTTGCCCGAAAACAGCCCAAATCGGGTATCGCCGGCGCACTTCGCTATTGCGTTCGACGAGCTACGCACCTCGAAACGGATTGACGATCCGCAACCCTTCCTCCAGCGCCATGCCGTGCTGCATGCCCTCCGACCACAGCGTGTCACAGCCGGCGTCAAGGGCGGATGCGGCGATCATCGCGTCATAGGTGGACAGGCCGTACCGCTCCGCGAGCCGGAGGCCTGCTTCGTGGGTCTCGACGGTGAGGGGATAAACCGTCAGCAGGCCGCGCAGCATGTTCAGGAATGCATGCGTGTCGTCCCAGGACATCTGCATCTTGCGGCGCGCGACGTTGGCAAGTTCGTTGAGAACCTGAACGCTGATCGCGCCACCCTTGGCAAGAGTCGCCTCCGCCCGATCGGCCTTCGCCGCATCGCCCGACGCGAGGTAGACGAGGACGTTGGTATCGAAAAAACTAACGGGCATTCGCCTCGTCCCGGTCGAACTTGAAATCGGCGGGGAGGCGGCCGCGGAAGGCGCGAAGACGTTTCAACAGCTCCTCGCGCCGGGGCTTGCGCGCAACGCCGAACTGCCTGATGTCGGCGACATGGATTTCGACCTCGTCGCCTTCCTTGAGTCCGAGCGCTTCGACCACGGCGGCGGGAAGGCGAACCGCGAGACTGTTTCCCCATTTGGCGACCTGCATGACAAGTTCCCCGATGGATATACGTTGAAATAATGTATATCCTCGGATAATTGAGGTCAAGCGATCGTCGGGTAAATTGCCCAGCTATCTCGGCGGCGCATGTTCAGCCGCGAAATGGATTCTCTGATGTGCAATTGCATGGCAGAGTTCGTGCTTCGCACGTCCCGGAATGACAAAAGCAAGCAGGCAAAGTGTGACAAAACAACCCGACGGGCAAATCACCAAAAGTCTGTCCAGTCCTTCGCGCAAAAATATTTCGCTTAACCCGTCGGGCAAATCAGTGGTTTGACTCCGCGCGTCTCACCCAAGAGAGGGGCGGATCGCGATCGTCAGGTACGTTGCGGTGGGATGCGGTGGACGCTGATGTCACGAAGACGAACGTGGCTGGAGCGGACGGCGAAGTCGTGTGGTCCTGGCGCCCGACGCTGGCGCCAAGTTCGTGAGAAGCACGCTTCTTGCGGGCGATGGTGGCAAAAGAGCACGTCTCACCAAGGAGAGCGCGAAGTAAACCGTAAACCACTGCGCAGGGAAGGCCGGATGCTCTCCGCTGAACCTGTATGCTCGTGTGCGTTTTTGCTATGTGCATTTGCACGCGAGACCGCGGGTGCAGCGCGCACCCGGCTTTCCCTGCGCCCTCTGTCTTCGGAGGGACAAAGTTCATGTACAACTCGGGCGAAAAGCGCCGCGGGAACGCGAGAATGTGTCTGCGCGAACATGATGAAACGTCGTCGCCCGGCTTGCCGCCTTCGCTAAAGCTCCGGCGAGCCAACGCAGTAAAGCCTCGGCGAAGCCTTGGCGTAGCCGGGACCGGGCGATCCAGTACGTCGCGGCCTCTCGTCGCCATCGCTGCCGTCTCGGAATACCGGTTCGCCCGCTTTCGCGGGCGATGCCGGTCGTGTTATCGTCGATCGTCCGGCATGACGCCGATCTTCAGAGATGGACACTCACCAACGAAAGCAAGACCCGATGGCACGCGTGCGCTGTATCACCGAAATGGGCATGGGCGTCGATGTTCACGGCTGCGATGCCACCAAGGCCGCCAGGCGCGCGGTCTCGGACGCCATCCGTCACTCCAGCATCGGGTTCTTCCGGATGCTCGGCAAGTCCGCCAGCGACATGTTCGTCGATGTCACGATCGGCGTGCCGGACCCCGGCGCGGTCGACACAGCGGCGGTCGCGACCGAGCTGCCTTACGGAACGGTGACGGTGACCGCGGTCAAAGGCGGACTGGAGGTTCCACCCGTGCGCGGCGGTGATGCCATCCTCATCGCCAATGCCGCCGTGATCGTGAGTCTCGATGACGGCGCGCCCGGCTAGGCACCCCGCGGGGATATCACGGCCATCGGCGCGGGACGATGCGCGCATCCATGTGCGCGAAAATGTCTGTGAAGGAGACGCGAAAAATGCACCGGTCGATCCCCGAAGGCAGGTCGGTTTCCCGGACGTGACCCATCCGCTCGATCATCCGATCTGGAGCGCGCTGACGACGCGACAGCGGACCTTGGCGGAAGGCGGCACGCTGGCGCGTCGGTATCCTCCGGCGGTGGCGCCGTTCGCGGATATGGTGGATAAGTCACCGGCAAGTTTTGCGGCGCTTGCCGCGCTGATGTCGCGATCGGACATTGCCGCGCTGTTCACGCCCGACCCCGTGAACGCGCCCGGCGAATTCAAGATCCTGCTCGCCGAGACCGGCGAGCAGATGATCGGAACGCCCGCGGAAAGCCCAATTCCCGGCGTCGAGCCCGTCGCGCTCGGCGCTGACGATGTTGCGGCCATGATGGAGTTGACCGAACTCACCAAGCCCGGCCCGTTTGGTCCGCGGACGCATGAGCTCGGAACCTTTCTCGGAATCCGGGTCGACGGACGGCTGGTTGCGATGGCCGGCGAGCGCATGAAGCCCGCCAACTACACCGAGATCACGGCGGTCTGCGTCCATCCATCGCACCGCGGTCGCGGTTACGGGCAAGTCCTGCTGGCGGCGATTTCCCGGCAGATTGTGGCGCGGGGCGAGCAGCCCTTCCTGCACGTGTTTTCCAGCAACAGCTCGGCCATCGCGCTCTACCGGCGGCAGGGGATGGAAATTCGCCGTCGCCTTCACGTGACGGTATTGCAGAAGCCGGCGTGATGGCCGCGGCGTCCCCCGATCGGACGATTGATCCGGTCGGCCGGTCGGACGATCATGTGTCTTTAGGTCCGATCCCGGCTATGATCCATCCCCCTTGAGGCCGCCGGCCAACGAGCCGGGTTTCGACCAACAGTAGCAAGCGAGGACAGCATGGTCACGAACGTCAAGCAGATGATGGAAGCCGCCAATGCCGCGGTGCCGCGCATCACGCCCGCCCAGGCCAGGGACATGATCGCCCAGGGCAACGTCCTGGTGGTCGATGTGCGGGATGCGCCGGAGCTGGAAAAGACCGGCAAGGTCGCCGGCGCGGTTCATGTGTCGCGCGGCATGCTGGATTTCCGCGCCGATCCGGACTCGCCCTATCACGACAAGCGTTTCGACAAGACCAGGCCGGTCATCCTCTATTGCGCCTCCGGCGGGCGCTCGGCGCTGGGCGGCAAGTTGCTCAAGGATATGGGCTACCAACAGGTCCATAATCTCGGCGGCATCAACGAATGGATCGACGGCGGCGGGGCGATCGAAAAGGCCGGCTGAGCGCGGCCTCATTCGCCGCCGCCGCCAAAATAATCCGGCTTCCCGGTGGTCCAGGTCTCGCCCCAGAGCTGGCCGCCGCCGTCGACCGTCAGCGTCTCGCCGGTCACAAATCGTCCCGAGGGACCGGCGAGGTAGACGCTCGCCTCCGCGATGTCCCACGGCGAGCCCGCGCGCATCATCGGGTTCGACCGCGGATAGGCCGCGCGCGCCTGCGGCGTATAGACGTTCCAGCCCTCGGTCGCGATCACGCCCGGCGCCACGCAATTCACGCGGATGTTCAGCGGCGCCCATTCGACCGCGACACTGCGTGAAAGCCCGATGATGCCGCAGCGCGCGGCGATGGTATGCGCGATGCCGTAGAGCCCGTGCGTGGTGACCACCACGATGTTGACGATGCTGCCGGGATGCCGGTGGTCGCGCCAGCGTCTTGCGGCGGCCTGCATCATGTACCAGGTGCCGCTCAGATTGGTGTCGATGACCGCGTTCCAGCCCTTTACCGAAAAATCGATCGCGGGTTGCGGATACTGTCCGCCGGCGCTGTTGACGAGGCTGTCGACGCGGCCATGCGCGGCCCAGAGCGCATCGAACAGGGCGCTAACTGCATCCGCGTCCCTGATGTCGGCGACGCAAGCGGACGCTTTCAGCTTGCGGCCCGCCAATTGCGCGACGAGGGCGTCGAGCCTGCTCTGGTTGCGGCCGGTGACGACGACATGCGCGCCCAGCCGCGCGCACAGCCAGGCGATCGCCCGCCCGATGCCGCCGGCGCCGCCCGACACCACCACGACCCTGTCCTTGAGCGCGTCGGCCGCGAACACGGTCGGATGAACCGCCAGCTCCGCGTCGGTGAGGCCGGGCTTTGCCGTTGCCGGTATTGGCTGTTCATCCATGAGCGGCGCTGACCCTTGCCACGTGCGGCAACAACCGTACATTAGCCGCGCAAAAGGAACCAAGCAAAGAACCAGTCGTGATGCCCGATCTGTCCGCTTCCCGCCCGGGCAATGTCGCGGCCTGGCTCGATCGCGGCCTGGCCCGACCTGCCGTACAGCGCGGGCTGGAGATCCCCAGGCGGCCATGAACCAGCGAAGGTAGTCTGCAGGATGACCATCACCATCTACGGCATCAAGAATTGCGACACCATGAAGAAGGCGCGCGCCTGGCTCGACAGCCATGGCGTGGCCTATGATTTTCACGACTACAAGACCGCCGGCATCGCCAGGGAGAAGCTCAAGCAGTGGTCGGACGAACTCGGCTGGGAAAATCTGCTCAACCGCGCCGGTACCACGTTCCGCAAATTGCCCGACACCGACAAGGAAGGCCTGAGCGAGCGCAAGGCGCTGGCGCTGATGCTGGCGCAACCCTCGATGATCAAGCGGCCGGTACTCGACCTCGGCGGCAAATTGCTGGTCGGGTTCAGGCCGGACAGTTACGCCAGCGAAGTGGCGCCGTCGAAGTCGCGCGGGCGGAAAGCCTAGTTTAGCTCGATGACGTCGTCGTCGGCGCCCTGGCTCGCCGAGCGCGGCGCGAAATCGAGATCGATCACGGCGTTGATGATGCTGACGGGCACCGCGCGCGGCTTGATGCCCATCAGATTGTCGATCTTGAAGCCGCCTTCGATGCTGATCGCCTTGTAGGAGCCGACGATCTGCTCGACGCGCTCGCCGCGGCCGAACGGCAACAGCAGCCGTTCATAGTAAACATCCTTGCCGTCGGGATCCTGCACCATCGAGACCGAATAGGTCGGGCGCTTGCGGGCAAGGCAAATGCGGTAGCAAGGCAGCACGCGCGCATAGCGGTCGGGCCCGATCGCGTCATCGAGATAGCGATTGGTTCGCTTGTCGGCGTCGATGTGACCGCTGCCATAAGTGGCCGCCAGTCGCGCGCCTTCCTGCGTGATCAGAAACCGTACGCGCTCGCCGTGGCCTTCGACATCGAACCCCATCATGTCGGCCAGCTCCTCGGCGATACCGTCGGGCCGGAATTCATCGAGCACAGGCAACAGCCGCGGCTTGCGCCGCGCGTGCAGCCACGCGTTCAGGAGAACGCGTTGCTGGATCGACCGGACGACCGATGGGTTGGCGCTTTCGAAATGCAAGGCCGTGGTCCGCTGTCACCGCAGATCGACCAAGCATCGGTCCAAGGCGGAAATATTTGATGAAAGCACTGGATCGCAGCCAAACATCGTTAACGGCCGCCTTCCGGCCCGCGGCACCGGCGCTCGATCCATGCCCAGCTTTCCGCCTTGCTTAACCGCTGCCGATGACGGCATATTCCGCCCCGGAGGCGGCGGTCCGGGACGGTTTCCAGGACATCCGGGAGCAACCCGCCGATCAGGAAGGATTGGCCACGCGCGCGTCTTCGCGGCGATGGCCGATGGGGGAAATTTGTTTGGCCGATGAGTTCATTCTCGAAACCCACGGATTGACCAAGGAATTCGCCGGGTTCTTCGCGGTTCGCGACGTCGCGCTCAAAGTGCGCCGCGGCAGCATTCATGCGTTGATCGGACCGAACGGGGCCGGCAAGACCACGTGCTTCAATCTCCTGACCAAATTCCTGAAGCCCTCGGCGGGGCAGATTCTGTACAAGGGACGGGATATCACCGCGATGGCGCCGGCCGATGTGGCGCGGCTCGGGCTGGTGCGGTCGTTCCAGATTTCGGCGGTGTTTCCGCATCTGACCGCGCTGGAAAACGTCCGCGTGGCGTTGCAGCGCCAGCACGGCAGTTCGTTCGATTTCTGGCGCTCCAAAACCGTGCTCGACCGCTACAACGGCCGCGCCCACGAACTCTTGAATGATGTCGGCTTGAGCGAGTATGCCAATACGCCGGCGGTCGAAATGCCCTATGGGCACAAGCGCGCGCTGGAAATCGCAACCACGCTGGCGCTCGATCCGGAGATGATGCTGCTCGACGAGCCAACGGCCGGCATGGGGCATGAAGACATCGACAAGATCGCAGCCCTGATCAAGCGCATCTCGGCGAAGTACACGATCCTGATGGTGGAACACAATCTCAGCGTGGTCGCCAACCTTTCCGACATCATCACGGTGCTGACGCGCGGCCAGGTGCTGGCCGAGGGCAATTATGCCGATCTGTCCAGGGATGAGCGCGTCAAGGAAGCCTATCTGGGGGCCGGTCATGGCTGATCTGGAAATGGCCGAAATGACAGCGGCGAAACCGGCCGGCGCGCAGATATTGTCGGTTCAGGATCTGCAGGCCTGGTACGGCGAATCCCACATCCTCCACGGCGTCAACTTCAACGTCAATGCCGGCGAGGTGGTCACGCTGCTCGGACGCAACGGCGCCGGCAAGACCACGACGCTGAAGTCGGTGATGGGGATCATCGGCAAACGCACCGGATCGGTCCGCTTCGACGGCCAGGAGATCATCCGCGCCTCGTCGGACAGGATCGCGCGCATGGGCATCGCGTTCTGTCCCGAGGAGCGCGGAATTTTCGCAAGCCTCGACGTGCGCGAAAATCTGCTGCTGCCGCCGATCGTGCGCGGCGGAGGTCTGTCGCTCGATCAGATCTTCGGCCTGTTCCCGAACCTGAAGGAACGGCTCGGCAGCCAGGGCACCAAGCTTTCGGGCGGCGAGCAGCAGATGCTGGCGATCGCCCGGATCCTGCGCACCGGCGCCCGTTTCCTGATGCTGGACGAGCCGACCGAGGGGCTGGCGCCCGTCATCATCCAGCAGATCGGCCATACCATCGCGCGGCTGAAGTCGGAGGGTTTTACCATTCTTCTGGTCGAACAGAACTTCCGCTTCGCTTCCACGGTCGCCGACCGCTACTACATCGTCGAGCACGGCAAGGTGATCGACGGCTTTGCGAATTCGGAACTGCAGGCCAATATGGACAAACTGCACACCTATCTCGGCGTCTGAAGACTTGTTCGATCTGCGCTCAAGGAGAAAAACATGAAAACCAGTATCTCGGCTGTTTGGCTTGGCGCCGCGCTGGCTTGTGCCACGGGCAGCGCCGCGTTCGCACAGGACAAGACGATCAGGATCGGCGTCCTGACGGACAATTCGGGTCTCTACTCCGACCTTGGCGGCGCCGGCTCCACCTTGGCGGCCCAGATGGCGGTCGAGGATTCCGGCCTGACCGGCAAGGGCTGGAAGATCGACATCATTTCCGCCGACCACCAGAACAAGCCCGACATCGCCACCAATATCGCGCGGCAATGGATCGATGTCGAGAAGGTCGACATCTTCATGGACGTCTTGAATTCCGGCGTCGCGCTGGCGGTCAACAATCTGGTCAGAGAGAAGAACGCGGTGATGATCAATACCGGCGCCGCGACGTCGGATCTCACCAACGCCCAATGCTCGCCGAACACGGTTCACTGGGTTTACGATACCTACATGCTCGCCAACAGCACCGGGCAGGCGCTGGTGAAGGCCGGTGGCGACACCTGGTACTTCCTGACCGCCGACTACGCGTTCGGCGCCGCGCTGGAGCGCGACACCACGGCGGTCGTGGTGAAGGCGGGCGGCAAGGTGATCGGCGGCGTCAAGCACCCGCTGAACACGGCGGATTTCTCCTCGTTCCTGCTGCAGGCGCAGGCGTCGAAAGCCAAGATCATTGGAATGGCCAACGCCGGCGGCGACACCACCAACACCATCAAGCAGGCGTCGGAATTTGGCATCGTCGCAGGAGGCCAGAAGCTCGCCGGCCTGCTCCTGTTCATTACCGACGTTCACTCGCTCGGACTGAAGGTGGCACAGGGGCTGAACTTCACCGAAACCTTCTACTGGGATTTGAACGACGGCACCCGCGCCTTTGCCAAGCGCTTTTCCGAGCGCATGAAGAACAGGGCGCAGCCGTCGATGGTGCAGGCCGGGGTCTATTCGGGGCTGATCCACTACTTCAAGGCGCTCGAGGCGATCGGCGGCAATCCGCATGACGGCGCCAAGGTGGTGGCGAAAATGAAGGAACTGCCGACCGACGATGCGCTGTTCGGCAAGGGTTCGATCCGGGCGGACGGGCGCAAGATTCACCCGGCCTATCTGTTCGAGGTCAAGAAGCCGGAAGAATCCAGGGGGCCGTGGGACTATTACAAGCTGATCGGCACCACCCCGGGAGACCAGGCTTTCAGGCCGCTTTCGGAAAGCGCCTGTCCGTTGCTCAAGAAATAACACCGGTCGCCCGCCGGCCTTGTGCCGGCGGGTTTGGCCCCGGCGTCATCCAGGACCG
>NZ_JBAVNZ010000097.1:0-21746 GCF_049691595.1 Bradyrhizobium sp. | reverse complement strand
TTCGAAAGGTCGCCAAATTTCAGAAGTCGGAGAGCCCGAGCACGTCGGCCATCGAATACAACCCCGGCTTGCGGCCGCGCGCCCACAGCGCCGCCTTGACGGCGCCTTGCGCGAACATGGTCCGGTCCTCGGCTCGATGCGTCAGCTCGATGCGCTCCATCGCGCCGGCAAAGATCACGCTGTGATCGCCGGTGACGGTGCCGCCGCGCAACGACGCAAAGCCGATATCGCCTGACCGGCGCGCGCCGGTTTCGCCATCACGGCCGCGCGCCGCATGGGCGTAGAGGTCGATGCCGCGGCCGGCGGCGGCGGCTTCGCCCAACATCAATGCCGTGCCGGACGGCGCGTCGATCTTGGCCCTGTGGTGCATCTCGAGAATTTCGATGTCAAAGCTTGCATCGAGCGACTGCGCGACCCGCTTCACCAGCGCTGCCAGCAGATTGACGCCGAGGCTCATATTGCCCGACTTCACCACGATGGCGCGCGAGGTGACGCTCCTGATCACGGCCTCGTCCGACGGCGACAGGCCGGTGGTGCCGATGACATGGACGAGGCCGCGTTCGGCGGCGATCGCGACATTGGCGATGGTCGCGCCGGGCACGGTGAAATCCAGAATGCCGTCGGCATTGGCCGACAGCGACCACAGATCGGCCGAGAGTTTGACGCCATTTTCGGGCAGGCCTGCGAGCACGCCGGCATCCTTGCCCAACAGCTCGGAGCCGGGCGCTTCCAGCGCGCCGGCGAGAGCCGCGCCCGATGTTTCCGAGATGACGCGTGTCAGCGTCCGCCCCATCCGGCCGCCGGCCCCCGCAACGATCAAACGCATGTCGGCCATAGCTCACCCTCCTAACGCCCTATAGCGGGAGCAGTCCGTTCCGGCAACAGACCGGGCCCGATATCAGGGCTGGGGTCCGTCATAGCCTTCGATGATCACGAGATCGCTCGCGGCATGCGGGGAGCGAACCTTCACCAGATGGGTGTATTCCGGCGAGTTGTAGCAGGCCAGCGCGGTCTCGTAATCCTTGAACTCCAGCACCACGTTGCGCGACCGCGACGAGCCTTCCTTGGCTTCGAACTTGCCGCCGCGCACCAGGAATTTGGCACCATATTTCGCGAACACCGCGCCGTTCTGCGCGACGTATTCCTTGTAGCCGTCCATGTTGTGCACGTCGATGCGTGCGATCCAGTAGGCCTTTGCCATTCTCGCGTTCCTTGCCTTTGGTCAAACCAGCGCCTGCGCGACCTCGGCCTGAATGGCCTCCGCCGCGGCTTTGGGATCGGCGGCTTCGGTGATCGGCCGTCCGACCACCAGATAATCCGCCCCGGCGGCGATCGCGCGCGCCGGCGTCATGATGCGTTTCTGGTCGCCGCTGGCAGCCCCCGCCGGCCGGATGCCCGGCGTCACCAGGCTCATCCGGTGACCGACGATCCTGCGCAGGCCGGCCGCCTCCGCCGGCGAACATACGAGCCCGTCGACGCCAAGCACCTGCGCCTGCTGGGCGCGCGCTTCGACGAGATCGGATACATTGAGACGATAGCCCGCGGCATGGAGATCGCCGTCGTCATAGGATGTCAGCACGGTCACGGCGAGGATTTTGAGGTCCGATCCCGCGCGCCCCTCGACCGCGGCCTTCATGGTCTGCGGATAGGCGTGGACGGTCAGGAAGGTTGCGCCCAGCGTTGCGACGCTCTCGACGCCGCGGGCCACGGTGTTGCCGATGTCGTGCAGCTTGAGATCGACGAAGACCTTGTTGCCCGCGCTCGCGAGCTGACGGGCGAGCGGCAATCCGCCGGCGTAGGCGAGCTGATAGCCGATCTTGTAGAAATTGACGCTGCCGCCGAGCGTCGCAACCATCGCCTCCGCCGCGGCGACGCTGGACAGGTCGAGCGCGACAATCAGCCGGTCCCTGAGCGCGATACTGGCTGGCTGCATGTCACCTCACATCATGCGTTGGGAAAGGTCGATCAACTGCCGCACCAGCGCCCGCAGCGCCTCGAGATCGGCGGGATGTTTCAAGTGGTCCATGTCGTCATAGGCCTGTTCCGCGAACGACAGCGCGAGCTGGTTCGGAATAACGGTCGCATGGCAGGCGGAAAGAATAAGCCGCAGCGCCGCCAGCGCCCGCGAGCCGCCGAGGCGGCCGCCCGAGGCGGCGGCGATCGCAAACACACGCTCGCGAAATACCTGGCCGCGGGTCTCGTGCGCATCCTGCACCCGGCTCACCCAGTCGATGGCGTTTTTGACCAGCGCCGGCACCGAGGAATTATGTTCCGGCGTCACGATGAGGACGCCGTGATGGACACCGATCATGCGCTTGAGATTGACCGCGTGCTTCGGCACGCCGGATTTCGCCTGCAGGTCGCCGTCGTAGATCGGCAGCGGAAAGTCCGCCAGCGAGATGCGGGTGACGTCGGCACCCGCTTGCGCCAGTTCATGCGCGGTGGCCGCGGCGAGCTTTGCGTTGAGCGAGCCGGTGCGACACGATCCCGGGATCACGAGGATTTTCAGCGCGGACATATTTTCAGAAATCGTATTCGGGGCCAGCCGCCGCGCAAAAGCACCCGGCGGTTTCAATCAGCCCTTGCGATACACCCAGACCCGCGCGGGCGGAAGGTTCATCCAGATCCGCTCGGAAGCTTCGGTGGACACGCCCGGCAGCGATTTGGGTATCGGCGGCACGACCGAATAGGTGAACTGCACGAATGGCGCACCCGGCGCCAGCGCGCCGAAAGCATCGCGGATCAATTTCAGCCGCGTCAGCATCGGTTTTGTCACCAGCGGAAGGCCGGAAACCACCGCCGAGGCGGGGGCGTCGAGCACGTTGCCGAGCGAGGCGCGCAGCGTGTAGGCATCGCCCTGCACGATGGTCGCATGGGGATAGCGGTCGCGCAGCAGCGCGCAAAAACCCGGATTGTATTCGACCAGTACGAGGCGCCTCTGATCGACGCCATGCTCGATCAAGGCGTTGGTGATTGCGCCGGTGCCCGGCCCAAGTTCGACGACCGGTCCTTTGGAGCCGACTTCGACATATTGCGCCATGGTGCGGGCCAGCACCCGGCTCGACGGCATCACCGCGCCCATGTGAAGCGGCTTTTCGATCCATGAACGGAGAAAACGAACCTCATCGTCGAGACGAAGAGGCTTTTTCAACGCGCGCGCGGAGGATTGCAGGGGCATTTCGCTACCAGGCGGGACCGCGATCGCGGCTGTCAGAAAACAGTCATAAAGACGTATAGGTCGGAGCGGAGACGGTCAAGCCAAACGGTAACGCGCCTGGTCCGCCAAGGTGCGCGCAGTTTGACGGCAAGACCCTGCGCTGATTGCTTTATTTAACGCGTGCCATCGCAGAACCGTCCCGGTTTGGAGACTACGCTATGGGCCGGCGCGGCTGCCGAAGAAGTCCTTGACCTTGGAGAAAAAACCCGCCGCCTCCGGTTGGGTTGCACCGGACGACAATTTTTCGAACTCCATCAGCAATTCCTGCTGCTTCCTGGTCAGATTCTGCGGCGTTTCGACCACGACCTGGACATACATGTCGCCGGTCTGACGCGAGCGCAGCACCGGCATGCCCTTTGATGCAATGCGGAAGCGCCGGCCCGACTGGGTGCCGGAGGGCACTTTCACCCTGGTCTTGCCCTTGTCGATGGTCGGCACTTCGAATTCGCCGCCGAGCGATGCCGTCACCATCGAGATCGGAACACGGCAATACAGGTCGGCGCCATCGCGCTGGAAGAACTCGTGCGCTGACAGCGACAGGAAGATATAGAGGTCGCCGGGCGGGCCGCCGCGAACGCCGGCTTCGCCTTCGCCGGCCAGCCGGATCCGGGTGCCATCTTCCACACCTTGCGGAATATTGACCGACAGGGTCCGGTCGCGCGTCACCCGTCCCGAACCCGCACAGGCTGGACAGGCGTCTTCGATCATCTGGCCGCGGCCCTGGCAGCCGGGGCAGGTGCGCTCCAGCGTGAAGAAGCCCTGCGCCTGCCGCACCCGGCCGGCGCCGCCGCACATCGAGCAGTTCTTCGGCTTGGTACCGGCCTTGGCACCAGTGCCCGAACAGGACTCGCAGGTCACCGAGACCGGAATTTCGATCTTGGCAGTCTTGCCGAGGTAAGCTTCCTCCAGCGTGATTTCCATATTGTAGCGCAGGTCGGCGCCGCGCTCGCGGCCGCCGCCACGTCCGCGCTGACCGGCCATGCCGAACAGATCCTCGAAAATATCCGAGAATGAGGAGGCGAACCCGGCGCCGAAGCCGGGGCCGCCGCCGCCGGTGCCCTGCTCGAAAGCGGCATGGCCGAACCGGTCATAGGCGGCGCGCTTGTCGCCGTCCTTCAGCACTTCGTAGGCTTCGTTGATTTCCTTGAACCGCAACTCGCTGCTGGCATCGCCCGGGTTCTTGTCCGGGTGCCATTTCATCGCCAGCTTGCGGAACGCCGTCTTCAGCTTGGAATCGTCCGCGTTCCGATCGACCTCAAGGGTTTCATAGTAGCAGCGCTTGGTGGACATTTCTTCAGACCCGCCCGAAGTTCGTCATCATTCCGAGGGAATGCGATTTGGAAGATGCAGTCCGGAATATGAAGTCGTGGAATATGAAGTCTTGGGCTTAACGAAAAATGACCCCCACCCCATCGAGACGCGCTGCGCGCTCTTTGGCATGAGGGTCATGATCTCCAGCCCGCCTAAGCAGACTTCTTGTTGTTCTTGTCGTCGTCGACCTCGGTGAACTCCGCGTCGACGACGTCATCCTTCGCGGCATCCTTGGCCGCATCGCTTTCGGCCTGCTGCTTGTACATGGCCTCGCCAAGCTTCATCGAAGCCTGCGCCAGCACATTGGTCTTGGCCTTGATGGCTTCGGCGTCGTCGCCCTTCAGCGCCTCCTTCAGGTCGCTGACGGCGTCCTCGATGGCGCGGCGCTCGGTGTCGGCGACCTTGGAGCCGTGCTCGGCCAGCGCCTTTTCGGTCGAATGCACCAGCGCGTCGGCATGGTTCTTGGCGTCGACCGCCTCGCGGCGTTTCTTGTCCTCGGCCGCATTGGCTTCGGCGTCCTTGACCATCTTCTGGATGTCGGCTTCGGAGAGGCCGCCGGATGCCTGGATCCGGATCTGCTGCTCCTTGCTGGTCGCCTTGTCCTTGGCCGAGACGTTGACGATGCCGTTGGCGTCGATATCGAAGGTGACCTCGATCTGCGGCATGCCGCGCGGCGCCGGCGGAATGCCCATCAGGTCGAACTGACCGAGAACCTTGTTGTCGGCCGCCATTTCGCGCTCGCCCTGGAAGACGCGGATGGTGACGGCATTCTGGTTGTCCTCGGCGGTCGAGAACACCTGGCTCTTCTTGGTCGGGATCGTGGTGTTGCGTTCGATGATGCGGGTGAACACGCCACCCAGCGTCTCGATGCCGAGCGACAGCGGGGTCACGTCGAGCAGCAGCACGTCCTTGACGTCGCCCTGCAGCACGCCGGCCTGGATCGCAGCCCCGATGGCGACGACTTCGTCCGGGTTGACGCCCTTGTGCGGCTCCTTGCCGAACAATTGTTTCACCACTTCCTGGACCTTGGGCATGCGGGTCATGCCGCCGACCAGCACCACTTCGCCGATCTCAGCGGCGGTGAGGCCGGCATCCTTCAGCGCCTTGCGGCAGGGTTCGATGGTCTTCTGAACGAGATCGTCGACCAACGCCTCGAACTTCGAGCGCGTCAGCTTCATCGTCAGATGCTTCGGCCCGGCCTGATCGGCCGTGATGAACGGCAGGTTGATTTCGGTCTGCGTCGTCGAGGACAACTCGATCTTGGCCTTTTCGGCGGCCTCTTTCAGGCGCTGCAAGGCAAGCTTGTCGTTGCGCAGGTTGATGCCCTGCTCCTTCTGGAACTCATCGGCCAGATAGCTCACGAGGCGCATGTCGAAGTCCTCGCCGCCGAGGAAGGTGTCGCCGTTGGTCGACTTCACCTCGAACACGCCATCGCCGATCTCGAGGATCGAGATGTCGAAGGTGCCGCCGCCGAGGTCATACACCGCGATGGTGCCGGTTTTCGTCTTGTCGAGCCCGTAGGCGAGCGCGGCCGCGGTCGGCTCGTTGATGATGCGCAGCACTTCAAGTCCGGCGATCTTGCCGGCGTCCTTGGTGGCCTGACGCTGCGCGTCGTTGAAATAGGCGGGAACGGTGATGACGGCCTGATCGACCTTCTGGCCGAGATGGGCTTCCGCGGTCTCTTTCATCTTCTGCAGGACGAAAGCGGAAATTTGCGAGGGCGAGTAGCTCTTGCCGTCGGCCTCGACCCAGGCATCGCCGTTCGATGCCTTGACGATCTTGTAGGGGACGAGCTTCTTGTCCTTCTCGACCATCGGGTCGTCATAGCGGCGGCCGACCAGGCGCTTGACCGCGAAGAAGGTACGCTCGGGATTGGTTACCGCCTGACGCTTGGCCGGCTGGCCGACAAGGCGCTCGCCATCATCACTGAAGGCAACGATCGACGGCGTGGTGCGCATGCCCTCCGCATTCTCGATGACTTTCGATGTCTTGCCATCCATTACGGCGACGCACGAATTGGTGGTGCCGAGATCGATCCCAATGACCTTTCCCATGGTCCTCATATCCTTCTTTTTGCGGCAGGTTGGCTGGGCCCTGACGGCGCACCAGGCCGAACCCCCAAACATTCAATACGCGCGATAGTGCGACGGTGAGCCTCATATAGGAGGGGGGGTCCGGCCTGCAAGGACGGAACGTAACCTTGAACCCTGAAAAGGCTGACGTTTGAAAGATTGTGTCAGCTCGGGACGGGCATCGGCCCAGGCCGCAGCCGCGTTAACAGATAGGCCGAGAAGACCGGCGCGATCCCCGCGCGTCCGGCCCGGACCGGCGCCGGCGGCAGCAGGCCGGCAAATCGTCCGGCAAGCGCGGTATTGGGCCGCTGCGTTCTCGCAACAGACTGATCGGTCATCGCCCTGAAATGCCCGAAAACTGTCCAAGAACCAGTAATATCGTGCAAGAAGCCCGGTATTCCTGACGGTACAGGGGGGAACGGAAGCGCAGCCATGCCCTGTTGCAGGGACATCAAAACCGCTAAAAGCGGGCCGACCAACCAAGCCTGTCAGAGCCCTGAGGGCCACACCGGCCGACCATTGAACGGGCTCAATGCAAACCCGGTGGATCCTTGAGATGATGCCCATTCGAATATCCGCTGCGATTGCCCTGCTGGTCGCCGCCATGTGTCCTGCGCTTGCCGCGGACCTGGTTTTCCCGCCGGGCGCCCGAGTCGGGATGACGCCGCTGGTCGGTCTCGTCCGCGCCAAATCGTTTATCGGCTTCGAAACCGAGGATCAGAGCGTCAAGGTCCTGGTGACGGACCTGCCTGCCGAGGCCTATGGCGAAGTCGCCAATGCCTTCAAGGCCAATCCCGGCGGCAGCGGCGGCATCAAGCCAGAGAGTATCGAGACCGCGGCCGGGCTGGCCTATTACACCGCTGAAAGCGCCAGGGATGGCGCGGTCAATGTACGGCGCTATTCGATGATTCTGCCGGGTCCGACCTTCTCCGGCTATGTCGCCGTGCAGGTGCCCGAGAATGTCTCGAAGATCTATACCGACGAGGCCGTGCGCCGGATGTTCGCCTCCGCGGCGATTCGCAACGAGGTTCCCGTCGACGAGCAGCTCGGGCTGATGCCGTTCAAGATCGGCGAACTCGGCAGTTTCAAGAATGTCCGCACGCTGGCACCGGGCGCTGCCCTCATTATCGCCGACAGCGACGAAAAGACCGGCTTTGAAGTCGCGCCCTTCATGATCCTTGGCATCATCGGGTCGACGGCAGCGTCGCCCGATGATCGCGGCCGCTTTGCCCAGCAGATCGCGACCACGATTCCCGGCGTGCGCGACGGGCGCATCACGATGTCCGAGCCGGTCCGCATCGATGGCCAGCCCGGCTTTGAGACGCGTATCGATGCGGTCAGCGGCAAGGGCAATACCCCGGTCACCATCGTGCAATGGTTGCGGTTCGGCGCCCAGAGCTCGCTGCGCATCATCGGAAGCTCCCCGCGCGACGACTGGTCGAAAGCGTTTCCGCGCTTCCGCGCCGTGCGCGACGGAATTCAGCCGCGCTGAGCGGATTTCGAGCGCCGAGTTGGCCGGCTCAGCCCGTGATGTCGGCGCTTGGGGATGCTTTCGCACCGCCCTTGGATACGGCGACCAAAGCGGGGCGAAGCACGCGCTCGCCGATCATGTAGCCGGCCTGCACGACCTGCACCACGGTGCCTGACGGCACCGAGGAATCGGGCACCTCGTACATCGCCTGCTGGAAGTTCGGATCGAATTTCTCGCCCGAGGGCTCGAATTTCTTGACGCCGTTTTTCTCCAGCGTGTTGAGCAGCGACCGCTCGGTCAGCTCGACGCCGTCGATCAGCGCCTTCAACCCGGGATCGGCGGCGGCCTTGGCCTCGGCCGGAACCGCATCGAGCGCGCGCTGCAGGCTGTCGGCGATATCGAGAATGTCGCGCGCGAAACCGGTGATGCCGTAGGTCCTGGCGTCGGCCACCTCGCGGCTGGTGCGCTTACGCAGGTTTTCCATCTCCGCCAGCGTGCGCAGCATCTTGTCGCGCGCTTCCGCGGCTTCCCTCGCCAGCGCCTCGACCGATCCTTCCTCGGGGTCGTCGGGCATGATGTAGGGCTTCGAGACCACAGGCTCGCCGGTCGGCGCCGCATTCGCCGCGTCATCGTTCGGCAGGTTCGGATCGGTCATGGATCGCCTTTTCGAAAATCGCTCAGGATCAGGTCAATGTGGGGTTTGCTGGCCCGGATATCGTGCTTTGGACGGCGAAAATCAAGCGCTTCCACGCGGGATCACCCGCCGAGCATCCGGCTGACGATGCGCGCGGCGTAATCCACGGTCGGGATCACCCGGGCGTAGTTCAGCCGCGTCGGCCCGATCACGCCGAGAACGCCGACGATCCGGCCCGCGCCATCGCCGTAGGGCGCGATGATGGTTGAGGAACCGGACAGCGAAAACAGCTTGTTCTCCGAGCCGATGAAAATCCGCACGCCCTCGGCACGCTCGGCGCGACCGAGCAGATCGATGACGCCGCGCTTGGTCTCGAGATCGTCAAACAGCGATTTCACGCGCTCCAGATCTTCCAGCGCGTGCAGGTCCTCCAGCAGATTGGCATGACCGCGCACGATCAATTGCCGGTCGTCGCTGTCACCGCCCGACCAGCTTGCGATGCCAGCGGCGATGACCTTCTGCGTCAGCTGATCGAGTTCGGCGCGACTTTGCGTCAGCGCGGTTTCGAGTTCGAGGCGCGCTTCAGCCAGCGTTCTGCCCCTGATCCGGGCATTGAGAAAATTGGTCGCTTCGGTCAGCGCGGAGGAGGGAACGCCGGGCGGCAGGGTCAGCACGCGGTTCTCGACCTGGCCGTCTTCGCCGACCAGCACTACCAGCGCGCGTTCCGGTTCCAGCCGCACAAACTCGATGTGCTTCAGTCGCGAATTGGATTTTGCGGTCAGGACCACCGCCGCGGCACGCGTCAGGCCCGACAGCCGCGTCAGCGCTTCGCCGAGCGCCGCCTCGACCGATTGCGCCTTGCCCACCGTCGCCAGCTGGGTCTGGATCGACTGCCGCTCGGCTTCGGTGAGATCGCCGATCTGCATCAGGGCATCGACGAAAAACCGCAAACCCAGCTCCGTGGGCAACCGGCCGGCCGAGGTATGCGGCGCATAGATCAGGCCGAGCTGCTCGAGATCCGACATCACGTTGCGCACCGAGGCCGGCGACAGCGGCACCGTGATCAGGCGCGAGATGTTGCGCGAGCCGACCGGTTCGCCGGTCGCCAGATAACTCTCGACGATCTGGCGAAAAATGTCGCGCGAGCGCTCGTTGAGCTGGGCGAGCCCGGCATTCGGCGCGATCAGGCCAATCGGATCGTGTTGGGCCACACCTTACTCCATCACAATGAACCCTAATCTGTCTATCCGGGGGGCCGGTGACAAGCGCGTATTGGTCGCCAAAGTGGCGGCCAAGGCCCTTGCCGCTGCCCGTTCCCCCTCCTACAAGCACCGCGAGCCCGTTTTGCTGGATTTTTCGGAGGATTCCCCATGCGGCCAAGCCGCCGTGCACCCGATGAGCTGCGCCCCGTGTCGCTGGAGCGCGGCGTCGTCAAATATGCCGAGGGTTCCTGCATGGTTAAATTCGGCGATACCCATGTGCTGGTTACCGCCACCCTCGAAGAACGGCTGCCGCCCTGGCTCAAGGGCCAGGGCCGCGGCTGGGTGACCGCCGAATACGGCATGCTGCCGCGCGCCACGCTGGAACGCACCCGCCGTGAGGCCGCTGCCGGCAAGCAGAACGGCCGCACCGTCGAAATCCAGCGCCTGATCGGCCGCTCGCTGCGGGCAACCATTGATCTCGAGGCGCTCGGCGAGCGCCAGATCACGGTGGATTGCGACGTGATTCAGGCCGACGGCGGCACGCGCACGGCTGCGATCACCGGCGCCTGGGTTGCGCTCGCCGACTGCATCGGCTGGATGAAGAGCCGCAACATGGTGAAAACCCATGTGCTGCGCGATAACGTCGCCGCGATCTCCTGCGGCATCTACAACGGCACGCCGGTGCTGGACCTCGATTACGCCGAGGACTCGGAGGCCGAGACCGACGCCAACTTTGTCATGACCGGCGACGGCCGCATCATCGAGGTCCAGGGCACCGCCGAAAAGACCCCGTTCTCGGAAGCTGAGTTTTTGGCGCTGATGGCGCTGGCACGCAGGGGCGTGGCGCGGCTGGTCGACTTGCAGAAGATGGCCGTCGGATAGTTGATTGGCCATGCACCGCCGAATCGCAGGCAAGCTCGTGATCGCGACCCATAATCCCGGCAAACTCGCCGAGATGCGCGAATTGCTGGCGCCATATGGCGTCCAGGCGGTATCGGCGGGCGAACTCGGCCTCGGCGAGCCCGAAGAGACCGGCGACAGCTTTCGCACCAACGCCGCGATCAAGGCGATATCAGCGGCGCAAGCCGCGCAGCTTCCGGCCTTCGCCGATGATTCCGGACTGGTGGTCGATGCGCTGGGCGGCGCGCCCGGAATCCTGTCAGCCCGCTGGGCTGGACCCGACAAGGATTTCACCGCCGCGATGACGCGGATCGAACGGCTGCTGCAGGAGCGCGGCGCCACCGCGCTTGAACAGCGCAAAGCGCATTTCGTTTCCGCGCTCTGCGTCGCCTGGCCCGACGATCACCTCGAAGAGGTCGAGGCGCGCGCCGACGGAACCCTGGTGTGGCCGCCGCGCGGCACCGCCGGTTTCGGCTATGATCCGGCTTTCCTGCCCGATGGTCATACGCGCACGTTTGGCGAGATGACCAGCGTCGAGAAGCATGGCATGCCGCCACTGGGCCTCGGCCTGTCGCATCGCGCCCGCGCCTTCGTCAAGCTCGCGGAGATCTGTCTTGAGCCGCATTAACAGCCCCCAGCCCAGCCCCCCGATCAAGTCGGGGGCCGGCTCTCTCCCGCAGGCGGGCGAGGGAAAAAGGCCGGCGTTCGCCGTCTATGTGCACTGGCCGTTCTGCCTGTCGAAATGCCCGTATTGCGATTTCAACAGCCACGTCCGGCACGCGCCGATCGACGAGGATCGCTTTGCCCGCGCCTTTGCCCGCGAGATCGAGACCACCGCGGCGCGGATCCCGAAACGCGAAGTATCTTCGATCTTTCTCGGCGGCGGCACGCCGTCGCTGATGCAGCCGCGGACCGTCGGCGCCATCCTCGATGCGATCGGAAAGCACTGGCGCGTCGCCTCCGGCGTGGAAGTGACCCTGGAAGCCAATCCAACCAGCGTCGAGGCTACCCGCTTTCGCGGCTATCGCGCAGCCGGCGTCAACCGCGTATCGCTCGGCGTGCAGGCCCTGGATGACGCCGCGCTGAAGGCACTGGGGCGTTTGCATACCGCGCGCGAAGCGCTCGATGCGGTCGCGATCGCGCGCAACGCGTTCGATCGTTATTCGTTCGACCTGATCTATGCCCGCCCCGATCAGACGCCGCGGATGTGGGCCGACGAGCTGAAGCTTGCGATATCGGAAGCCGCCGAACATCTGTCGCTCTATCAGCTTACCATCGAGGAAGGCACGCCGTTCTTCGGCCTGCATGCGGCGGGAAAACTGAAGACGCCGGATGAGGCCCTCGCGCGCGCTCTCTATGACGTGACGCAGGAGGTCTGCGCGGCGCGGGGATTGCCGGCCTACGAGATTTCCAATCACGCACGACCGGGTGCGGAGTGCCGGCACAATCTCGTCTACTGGCGCGGCGAGGAGTATGCCGGCATCGGTCCCGGCGCCCATGGCCGCCTCGATATCCGTGGCGCACGACACGCGACCGCAACCGAAAAGCGCCCCGAATCCTGGCTGATGCGCGTTGAGGCGAACGGTCATGGCGTCATCACCGATGATCGCCTCGACCGCGAGGAATGCGCCGACGAATTTTTGCTGATGGGATTGCGGCTCGCCGAGGGCATCGACCCCGGGCGCTACGCGGCGCTGTCCGGCCGCGCGCTCGATCCACGTCGCATCGCGCTGCTGCGCGAGGCGGGGGCGATATCGGTCGATGCTGACGGCCGGCTGCGGGTCACGCAGGCCGGATTTCCCGTGCTCGATGCGGTGGTGGCCGATCTGGCGGCGTAGCTTTCGCAGGGGCGACGGATACTACGCCCCAAAACTCTTCGGCGAGCCGGCGACCGGCTGGCCGCCGCCCGTCGTCACCTTCATCACCGCAAGGCCGCGTTCATTGGTGCCGTCGGCGCGAAAGCGGAACAGGCCATCGATGCCGGCAAAGCCGGACGAATTGGTCAGGGTTTCCGGCGCAAAGCGCTGCGGACCCTGGGTGCGCGCCAGCGCCGCGACCAGCGCCACCGCGTCATAGGCGAGCGTCGCGGTACGCACCGGTTCAGCGCCGAATTTGGCGCGGTAACGGCCGGCGAAGCCGCGGAAGCCGGCCGGATCCGGCGCGGCGTAAAGGCCACCCTGCAAGGCGGGGCTCGCAAACACCCGTGGATTGTCCCACAGCCCGGTGCCGAGCAGCTGGATGTTGCGCAGGTTGGAACCCGCCGCGGTCAGCGCGTCGGCCGTCGCGACAACCGAATCGCCGTCGTCGGCGATCAACAGCGCATCGGCCTGGCCAAGCGACTGCGCCACCGTTCGCGCGGCGGTGGCGCGATCGGCGCCGTATTTCTCGAACGCGATGACGCGTCCGCCCTTGCGGCCGACGGCCTGCTTGAACGCGGCCTCCACCACATTGCCGTAGGCATTATCGGGCACCAGCGCCGCGAAGGATCGTTTGCCGGTTCCGGCCGCGTAATCGATGATCCGATTGATGTCGGACTCGGGCAGAAAGCTCAACAGATAGACGCCGCGGCCGGCCACGCTGGAATCGGTCGAGAACGCGATCACGGAGGTGCCTCGCGCGCGTGTCAACTGCGCCACCGCCGGAACCGAGACCGCAAACAGCGGCCCCAGAATGATCTCCGCGCCTTCGCCGAGCGCCTGCTGGGTTCCTTGGCTCGCGCCTTGCGGGCTGCCGCCGTCATCCTTGATCAGAAGCTGGATGTTGGGGTTCTGGAATTCCGCCAGTGCCATTTCGGCGGCGTTCTTCATCGACTGCGCGGCGACGCCGGCATTGCCCGACGCCGACAGCGGCAGGATCAGGCCCACCTTGACCTGACCGGTGCCGACGGCAACCCCCTCTTGCGGTGGCCCCGCCGGCGCGTCGGCTTGCGAGCCGAACGAGTTGAAACCCTGCATGCCCGCGCAAGCCCCGAGCAGCGGCGCGCCGAGAACGAGGCCAAGCGCCGTCCGCCGGGTCGTGCCCGACGGCTGTGACGTGCGATTGAATGGGCCTTCCATCGTGTCTCTATCTCTTGACCGAATCTCTTGACCGACCGCGACCGGCCATGGCGCCAGCCCCCCGCGGTCAGGAGGATGGATAAAGGCATATAGTTAGTCGGCCGATAGTTATCCAAAACAAAGGATTATGGTCGCATGGCGCCCGTTGCCCGTTGCGGTAACCGACTTCCCTGCCGCTGTGCGCGGCACCAACGTTCACCTCGGTTCACCGCGTGGTGGCGGAGCGCTGGCATCCCAGTGTTTCGATTCTGACTTTATCAGAACCGAAACACCCGGTCTTTGCATTGACGCGTTTTCTTCACGTGAACCGGTATCCACTTTGCCCGAAAACGCTCTAGATTGGTATTATGCGCACAAAAGCCAGCTCCATATACCGGTCGAATACGGAAGCGGGTTGTTCGAACCGGACATTTTCGGTCGGTGGCCATGTCCTGACCGCGCCAAGGCCGGTTCCCGGCCTGTATCTGGTCGCCACCCCGATCGGCAATCTCGGCGACATCACCCTGCGGGCGCTGGAAACGCTCGCAGGCGTCGACATCATCGCCTGCGAAGACACCCGCATCACCCGCCGCCTGACCGAACGCTACGCCATCACGGCGCAACTCAAACCCTATCACGAGCACAACGCGGCGCTGGCGCGGCCGAAAATTCTGGAGAAGCTGGCGCAGGGCGCTTGCGTCGCGCTGGTCTCGGACGCCGGCACGCCGCTGATTTCCGATCCCGGCTTCAAGCTGGTGCGCGAAGTCTGCGCCGCCGGCCATTCCGTGATCGCCGTGCCGGGGCCCTCGTCGGTGCTGACGGCGCTCTCGGTCGCAGGTCTGCCCACCGACCGGTTTTTCTTCGAGGGATTTTTGCCGGCGAAGCAGAATGCGCGGCGGGCGCGGCTCAGTGAACTCGCCAGGATCGATGCGACGCTGGTCCTGTTCGAATCCGGAAAGCGGGTGCAGGACACGCTGCGCGATCTCGCCGAGATCATGGCCGCGCGCGATGCCGCGATCTGCCGCGAGCTGACCAAGATGCACGAGGACATCACGCGGGCGCCGATCGGCCAATTGGCAAAGGCCGCCGCCACGCTCGAAACGCGCGGCGAATTCGTGCTGGTGATCGGCCCGCCACCGGCCGGGGCCGAGGTCATGGGGCAGGACAGGCTCGATGATCTGCTCCGGACGTCGCTGATGCGCGACAGCGTCAAGGATGCGGTGGCGCATGCGGTCGAACTGTCGGGCCGGCCGCGCCGCGAGGTCTATGCCCGCGCGCTCGAGCTCGCCAAGGAACCAGCCGAGCAGATCCGGGGCGGGCATGGCGAAGACTGACGGCGCCTCGCCGCCCGACGCCGCCGCCAAACCCGCCTCGCCCGCGCGCGTCGCCGCGTTCCGAACCGGGCTTTCCGCGGAAACGCGCGCCGCTGCCTACCTGATGGCCAAGGGCTATCGCATCCTGGCGAAACGTTTCCGCACGCCCTATGGCGAGATCGATCTGGTGGCGCGCAGACGAAGCCTCGTGGTCTTCATCGAGGTCAAGGCCCGCGCCAGCCTCGATGAGGCCGCCTATGCGGTGACGCCGCGCCAGCAGGCGCGCATCATCGCCGCCGCGCAAGCCTGGCTGATGGCGCACCCCGAGCATGCCGAATTCGATCTGCGTTTCGACGTCGTCCTGATTGCGCCGCGGCGCCTGCCGCGGCATTTGTTGGCGGCATTCGACGCTAGTAGCTAGTCGGTAGCTTCAGCCAAATTGAACGGGGTGAGGCTTGCTCGATGTCCGCCATGCCCCGATAGTGACCGGGTTTTGCATTGCAGAACAGTTTCGGGATGTGCCATGAGGCGACATGTCCGACGTTCTATAGCCTGAAGGTGCGACAAAATGGACCATCGGCGATGGCTCAGCGGTGATCTCGCATGGCAATTGCCTGCGGAGGATGCTGGGGCATTTTAGCCCCCGATTGATATGCAGCGCCGTCCATCGAGTATGTTGGTGGACGGCGCTGTTGGTTTCTTGGACACAAAGACTAATCGGGAAGAGATAAGCGGCGACGGGAGGCTTTATTCTCTTGATTGCTGCTTGCAAACGGGCCTGCTGCGCAGCACGAGCACGTTGGCATCGCCGGTTTCCATTCGCTGGCGCGCCAAGTCGAGGCTGATCTTGCCTGCAGACCACATCCAGTGCGCGGTTGCGGCAGCAGTGCGCCCGCGAATTGATCTGTTCGTCGCGGAGAACAGGCCGGCAGCGGATACGCCACCAACGATGCTGAAGATCGTCGTGTGGAGTTGACGCCGTTCAGCCCTTCGGACGCGTGCGGATCATGAAGGTTTCATAGGAGTATTCCGCGACCTGCCACCAGAGATTCCCGTCGTTTCGGAAGTCCATCTGCGAATCGTAGATCTTCTTGAAGTGGGGGTTGGACGCGGAGGTCTCGGCATTGACCTCGTTCGATGCCTTCAAACAGGCTTCCATGATCGACTGGCTGAAGGGGCGCAGCAGTGTCCCGTTCGCCACCAGGCGCTTGATCGCCTGCGGATTGCGCGCGTCATATCGCGCCTGAACATCCAGGTTGGCGTAGCCGCAGGCGATCGTGAGCAGCGATTGATAAGCCTTCGGCAGGGCATCCCACTTGTCCCAATTGATGAAGAAGTGCAGCGCCGTGCCGCCCTCCCACCAGCCGGGATAGTAATAGTACTTGGCGATCTTGTAGAAGCCGAGCTTCTCGTCGTCATAGGGACCGACCCATTCGGTTGCGTCGATCGTGCCTTTTTCCAGCGCCGGATAGATATCACCGCCCGCGATCTGCTGCGGAACGGTGCCGAGCTTAGCAAGGGTCTTGCCGGCCCATCCGCCAATCCGCATCTTCAGGCCATTGAGGTCGGCGACGGTGTTGATCTCCTTGCGGAACCAGCCGCCCATCTGGGTGCCGGTATTGCCGCCGGCAATGGCATACAGTTTGGATTTCCTGCCGAACTCATTGAGCATGTCCTGGCCGCCGTGATCCTGGAACCAGGCGTTCTGCTGGCGCGAGTTCAGACCGAACGGAACGGAGCAATAAAGCGCGTAGGTCGGGTCCTTGCCGATGAAGTAATAGGCGGCGGTGTGACACATCTCGACCGTGGCGTTGCTCACCGCGTCGAGCGCCTGCAGGGCGGGAACGATCTCGCCGCCGGCGAAAGTTTGAATCTGAAACTTGTTGTCGGTGGCTTCCGCGACATATTTCGAGATCGTCTCCGATGCACTGAAGGGAATGTCGAGCGACTTCGGCCAACTCGTGGTACAGCGCCATTTCAGTTCGGGCATCGACTGCGCAATGGCCGGCGCAGCAACGGCGCTTGATGCAGCTAGGCTTACGCCTACCGTCTTCAGAAATTCACGACGTTTCATGGCGTTTCCCCTTCGGATTTTTGCACCTTGGAATCGCCAAACCGCGGCGATTTCGTGCGGCATCGCTTCCCGGGGATCAAGTTTTCATATTAGCCAGCGTTTCTCAGATGAACCCCGGAGAATCCTAAGGATATCAGGCATTAAGCCTCCGCGATAGCCACGATCGAGCGCCTCCTGCAGGTGAATGCGCATCAGTGCCGTTCCTCCCTGCACGCTTAAGAAGGTATACTAAATTAGTGTCCAAAACGGGTTCTTTGATAGAGCAGAAAGCCGGCATCGACAGCTTCAAACGTTCCGGCGCAGTGAATGTCTCAGTTGGGTCATTCGCTACCGGGGCGAGCCGACAGCAGGTCCAGCCATGTGCGCGGTGCCCCGAAAGCGGAAGTTTCCAGAGTACTACGGCTCCTCGATGCGCCAGAGGCCCAACAGAATTTCGAACCCTTCAGATTAGCTGAAGCGTGCGACTAGAGCGGGATGACTTTTTCTTCGAATCGTCATCCCGCTCTATCCTTTTGTTTGAGCATGATCTAATCGGAAAACCGTTTCCCACCCCGCATCAAGTGCGGGGCAGGCTATTTCCGGATCATGCTCCGAAGCCTGCCCTTCCATACCCCTCACGGATTTCACCCATGAAATTGAATGTCGCCGTCCAGATGGACCCCATCGCGCGCATCAACATATCAGGCGATTCCACCTTCGCGCTGCTGCTGGAAGCGCAGAAGCGCGGCCATGGCATGTCCTACTACACGCCGGACCAGCTCTCGCTGCGCGGCGAGGAGCTGGTCGCCCCGGTCCGGGCGCTGACCGTGCGCGACGCGGTCGGCGATCATTTTACGCTCGGCGAGCCCAGGCGCGAGCCGCTTGCCGCCTTCGACGTGATCCTGCTGCGGCAGGACCCGCCTTTCGATCTCGCCTACATCACCTCGACGCACTTCCTCGAACGCATTCACCCCAACACGCTGGTCGTGAACAACCCGGCCTCGGTCCGCAACGCGCCGGAAAAGCTGTTCGTGATGAACTTTCCGCAGCTGATGCCGCCAACGCTGATCTCGCGCGACCTCGACGAGATCAATTCGTTCCGTGACCGGCATGGCGCGGTGGTGATGAAACCGCTGCACGGCCATGGCGGCGCCGCGGTGTTCCGGATCATGCCGCAGGACATGAATTTCGGCTCGCTGTTCGACATGTTCTCGGTGACGTTCAGGGAACCCTGGGTGATCCAGCGCTTCCTCCCCGAGGTCAGGCATGGCGACAAGCGCATCATCCTGGTCGACGGCGAATTCGCCGGCGCCGTCAACCGCGTGCCGGCGCCCGACGATTTGCGCTCCAACATGGTTCGCGGCGGCGCAGCGCAGGCCACCGAACTTTCGGCGCGCGAGCGCGAGATCTGCGCCACGCTCGGCCCTGCCCTGCGCGAGCGCGGCCTGCTGTTCGTCGGCATCGACGTGATCGACGGCCATCTCACCGAGATCAACGTGACCTCGCCGACCGGCATTCGCGCCATCGCCCGGTTCGGCGGGCCGGATGTGGCTGCGAAAATCTGGGACGCCATCGAGGCGAAGCGAGCCGCAAAATAATCTTCTTCGTTCTGTCGTGCCGCTGACACGTTTTGACCGCACGCTCCGCGCGCACCTGATTGCTCTTGCCAGTCTGCGAAAGCCGGCGCAGCATATCGGCGCCCGCGTCAGATCAAGCGGCGGATTTGTCCGGGCAATATCGCCCGCAATTCAATAAGAACCGTGGAGGAAAAACCCATGATAACCAATGTTTCGCGAAGGTCCCTGCTCTCGCTCGGCGCCGGTCTCGGGGCTAGCGCCATGCTCGGCGGCAGTGCGCTGGCGCGCGCCCCCAAACTCGGCACCCAAACGCCCTATTGGCACCGCTTCGTTCTGGGCGATGCCGAAGTTACCGTCGTTTCCGACGGCCCGCTGCCGCTCGGCCCTCCCAAGGGCACCTTCATCGGCGTGCCGGATGAAGAAGTGAAGAAGATGCTCACCGACAATTTCCTGTCGCCGGACAATGTCGTGCTGGAGCAGAACTCGCCGATCGTCAATAACGGCGACAAGCTGATTCTGTTCGACACCGGCATGGGCACCTCGAAAGCCTTCGGCCCGACCACCGGCCGGCAGCAGAAGAGCATGGCGGAAGCCGGCATCAAGCCGGGCGACATCGACGCGGTGGTGTTGTCGCATGCTCATATCGACCATATCGGCGGCATCGTGGGCGCCGACGACAAGCCGCTGTTCCCCAACGCGCAATACTACATCGCCCAGAGCGATTTCGACTTCTGGACCGATGAGGGCAAGCTCGGCGGACCCTTGAAGGATTTCATCCTCCACGCCCGCAAGAACCTGATGCCGGTCCGCGACCGGCTGGTATTCATCAAGGACGGCCAGGAATTCCTGCCTGGCGTGCAGGCGCTGGCGGCGCCCGGCCATACCGTGGGTCACACCATCTTCATGGTGACGTCGGCGGGCAAATCCTTCGCCTTCCTCGGCGATCTTACCCATCACGCGATTTTGCTGCTCGAAAAGCCGCGGATGGAGTTTTCCTACGACACCGATCCGAAGCAGGCGGCGGCGACGCGGGTGAGGTTGCTGGACATGATCGCGGCCAACAAGATCCCCGTGATGTCCTACCACTACGCCTGGCCCGGCTATGGCCATATCGGCAAGACCGCGGAGGGATTCCATTATTACCCCGAGCCGATGAACATGCAGCTCTGACGCGGTGCGGGTCCGGGGGCGGGCGGTTGGTCCGCCCTCGGAGACCGCGCGTCGCCGTTGTAAGAGGCGGTAGCCCCAATGTCGCCAAAAAAATAAGAGATTAAATCGCTGAGGTTCAGCATGGCAACAAGCGGGTTCGCCTTGCTGCTGCTACTTGCTGTCGAACAAGTCAGGCGTCTTTTCGGGTGGGTTTTCCAAGTCCTCAAGCCGAATGACTTGAATGCCATCGGCCTTGCCGTATCGACGAATGTCATCATCGTTCGAGTAAATACGTTCAGCGCCTTCGACCTTGGCGATGGCGACAATCTGCCGGTCGAACTTCACTTTTGCCCAGCTCTCCGAGCCTTCCTTTTTGTCTCCTTCTCGCAGCGCCTCACGGTGACGGGCAGCCGCTTCCACAGCGGCACGCGACCCGAACGAGGCTATCCGTAACCGCGATGTATGATTCAGCACATCAAGATATTTCGACGCGGCGTCACCGGCGCCGATCAGGGTTTCACTCAACGTTGGCGTCGGCACAATGATCACGTCCTTTTGCTTGTCCAGCGTGTCGATCAGATGGAGGAGCCGTGCGTCGACCTTACCAATACCTTTAATTTGCGGATCCAGAAGCGGTATCAGAAACGACGTGTCGAACACCACGAACGCCATTTAGTGGCGTTCCCGATCGTCACGACGCAGGCCCAGCAAATCACTCAGCGCTTCGTCGCTTTCGTGCCATTCGCCGCCCTCGATTGCACGCAGCTTCCCGACAACCTCGGTTAGCGGGCTGTCGTCAAGAACCTCGAAGTTCGAAATGTCGAACTGTTGGAGCGTCCAGCTTCCATTTTCCTCGCGCAGCCATTTGCCACTGCCGTGCAGGCGCACAACGCCGTTGAGGTAATAGGGTGCCAACCGCCGCGCGACTTCTTCGCCACGCACGTTGCAGTGATACTCAACATCACCGTCTTTCAGCCAAACCGGAATCGTTTCATCCCGGCCGCCGATACGGATAATCCGGCCGTCGAGCGTGCCGATTTCGCGGAAGGGCCCATAGCGTACGGGCTTGGGGCGCGTCCGACCGGGGAATTGAATGACCGTGCTTTCGCCGGGCGCAATCAGCACGGCAACCGCGCCGTCCTTAGCCAGCATATTGTCGATGTTCTTAAACGCCTGCATGGCGTCCTTCGGGCCGTTGCCATCGCCTACCAGCGAAACACGTTCGTCGACCTTCGGAAAAGCCACGGGTTCGATGCTGGTCACGAGGACCGCGCTGCCCGGGTCGAGGCGCAAGAAATGCACGCGCTCACGCTCACCCAACAAGACGGCCAACTCCGCCATGTACTCCGCCAAACGGGACATAGGCATGCTATCGACGTTGAAAACGTCGATTTTCAAGCGGTACTGCGGGTGTTCAGCCACTTTCAACTTCCTGTAAGGGCAAGATATAACACCAACCCGCCCTAGTAGTATGCGCCGGGTGTCAATTTTTTCCTGACGCCATCGCGGATGAGCCGCCCCATCACAACCGCCTGAAGGCCAGACCCTCCCGGCGCTACGCGGTCTGGACCCCGGCAGTGTGGACGTCTCTCCTGTTCCCGTAATGTTCTTGCACATATCGCCCAGTTCCGCTACCTTCGATTGCGCAAGAGGGGCACATGGTCCAGCGCGTTTCCACCGTAGCCTTTGAGGGGATCGAGGCCCGCGCGGTCGACGTGCAGGTGCAGGTTGCGCCGGGATTGCCGGCCTTTGCCATCGTGGGCCTTCCCGACAAGGCGGTGTCCGAGGCGCGCGAGCGGGTCCGCTCGGCGC
>NZ_JBAVNZ010000096.1:0-5684 GCF_049691595.1 Bradyrhizobium sp. | reverse complement strand
GTGCAGATGTTCGCCAACATGACCGACCCCTCCAAACTGGGTCCGTTCATGGCGACCGCGCTGCTGGCGACGCTGTACGGCGCGCTGGTCGCCAACCTGTTCTGCCTTCCGATCGCCGACAAGCTGCACGGCAAGCTGCTCGACGAGGAAACCAACCGCACGCTGATCATCGACGGCATCCTGATGATCCGCGATTCCAAGAGCCCGGCGCTGGTTCGGGAAATGCTGCTGGCTTACTTGCCGGAAAAACATCGCCAGGAAGAAGGCGAGCCGGTCCCGGCCTGACCGGCGGGTGAAGGCGGACCGGGAACAAGGCGATGGCCAAGAAAAAACGCGGCGATGCACATACCGGAGGGCACGGCTGGTTCGTGACTTTCGCCGACCTCATGGGCCTGATGATGAGCTTCTTCGTGATGCTCGTCGCCTTCTCCACCATGGACAACAACAAGCTCAAGATCGCGGCCGGCTCGATACGCGAAGCGTTCGGCGTGCAGACCGAAGTGCGCTATTCCGGCATCATCGAATCCGACGGCTTGCCGACGCGGCCGAAGCTGAAGAACGTCGATCATGTCTCACCGGAGGAATCCTCCGCCACTCCGACACCCGATCAGCAGGAACGGAGCCAGATCACCGGCGCCCGCCTGAAGATCGATCGTGAATTCGCGCTCGCCTCGGCCTCGTTGCGGCAGGCATTGCAGGACATGCCGGAGCTGACCGAAATGTCCAAGCACATCATGTTCGAGGAGACCAGCCAGGGCCTCAATCTCGAAATCGTCGATCAGGACGGCCGGTCGATGTTCGCCGACGGCTCCAAGGTGCCCTACGAGCGCACCCGCCGGCTGATCCAGAAACTCGCGGCCCCGCTGAAGGCGACGCCGCTCAGGGTTTCAATCGTCGGTCACACCGCCGCGGGATTCGTGCCGGCGCGAAGCGACTATGGCGCGTTCGACCTTTCGGCCGATCGCGCCAACATGGTGCGCCAGATCCTCGAGCGCGAGGGGCTGCCGGCGGCGCACATCTTCGCCGTCTCGGGCAAGGCCGATGGCCAGCCGCTGTTTCCCGACGATCCTTCGCTGCCAGCCAACCGTCGCGTGACCATCACATTGATGCGCGAAGATCCGCCGCTGCCGCCAAGCCTGCAGCCGTAGGACCAAGGCTACCATATTACCACCTGTTCGCGTGGGCGAAAATTCGCTTTCTCGGGGGTTCGCGCGGCGTCCGGGATGCTATGGTCAGGCGATCGACAGGCAACGCGGAAGCGCCGATAGCCGCCCCGGATCAAGTCAACCGAGAGAGCCTCTTTCACCGCCATGGCTGTCAGCGTCTCATCCAGCGAAGCTCATGAGGGGCCGGCCGCTTCGGGTTTTTGGGCGCTGACGCTGGGCAGCATCGGCGTGGTGTTTGGCGATATCGGAACGTCACCCTTGTATGCGTTTCGCGAGGCGGTGGCCGGCGCGGCGCAAGGCCAGCCGGTGTCGCGGACCATCGTGCTCGGCGTGCTGTCGCTGATCCTGTGGGCGCTTTTCATCGTCGTCACGGCAAAATACGTGCTTTTGCTGCTGCGCGCCGACAATAACGGCGAGGGCGGCACCCTTTCCCTGATGGCGCTGGGTCAGCGCGCGCTCGGCCGAAAGAGCTGGCCGTTGCTGGCGCTCGGCGTGCTCGGGGCGTCGATGTTCATCGGCGACAGCATGATCACGCCGGCGATCTCGGTGTTGTCAGCGGTCGAAGGCCTCAAGCTCGCGGCACCGGCGCTCGAACATTATGTGGTGCCGCTGACGGTTTTCATTCTGGTGGTGCTGTTCTCGGTCCAGAGCAGCGGCACCGCGCGCGTCGCGTCGGCCTTTGGGCCGGTCATGGTGGTCTGGTTCGCGACGCTCGCGGTGATGGGTCTCGTTCATATCAGCGACGACCCGTCGGTGCTGGCGGCGATCAATCCCTGGTACGCGGTCGAGTTCATGCTGTCCCATGGCACCATCGGATTGGTGACGCTCGGTGCGGTTTTTCTCGCCGTGACCGGCGGCGAGGCGCTCTATGCCGATCTCGGCCATTTCGGACGCAAGCCGATCCAGGCCGGCTGGCTCTATTTCGTGTTGCCCTCGCTGTTGGTCAATTATTTCGGCCAGGGCGCGCTGGTGCTGTCGGATCCGGCCGCGATCGAGAATTCGTTCTACCGCATGGTGCCTGAGGTTCTGCTGCTGCCGCTGGTGGCGCTCGCGACCGCGGCCACCGTCATCGCGAGCCAGTCGGTGATCACGGGCGCCTATTCGCTGACGGGCCAGGCCGTGCAGCTCGGCCTGTTGCCGCGCTTCGAGGTTCGCTACACCTCGGAGACCCATGCCGGGCAGATCTATCTGCCGCGCGTCAACCGGCTGCTGCTGATCGGCGTGCTGATGCTGGTAGTGCTGTTCCGCACCTCGAGCGGACTGGCTTCGGCCTACGGCATCGCCGTTTCCACCACCATGGTGGCCGACGGGATCATGGGTTTTGTCGTGATCTGGAAATTGTGGAACTGGCGCGCGGCGACCGCGGCCGCGGTCATTCTGCCGTTCGTCGTCGTCGACATGACCTTCTTCAGCGCAAATCTCCTGAAACTGCTCGAAGGCGCCTGGGTGCCGCTGATGTTCGGCGCGGCGATGGCGGTGATGATCTGGACCTGGCGGCGCGGCGCGGCGATCCTGACCGCAAAGACCCGGCGCATCGAGGTGCCGCTCACGGACCTGATCAAGAGCCTGGAAAAGCGTCCGCCCCATATCGTCAAGGGCACCGCGGTTTTTCTCACCAGCGACCCGAATTTCGTGCCGACCGCGCTGTTGCACAATCTCAAGCACAACAAGGTGCTGCACGAGAACAACGTGATCCTGACGATCGAGACCGCGCAGACGCCGCGCGTCGATCCGTCCGAGCGCGTCCGCATGGAAACCATCAGCGACAAGTTTGCCACCGTGCGGCTGCGGTTCGGCTTCATGGAATCGCCGAACGTGCCGAAGGCGCTGGTGATCGCGCGCAAGCTCGGCTGGCAGTTCGACATCATGGCGACGTCGTTCTTCGTCTCGCGCCGCTCGCTGAAACCGTCCGCGCAGTCGGGCATGCCGAAATGGCAGGATCATCTGTTCATTGCGATGAGCCGGTCGGCCAACGATGCCACCGACTACTTCCAGATCCCGACGGGGCGGGTCGTCGAGGTCGGCACGCAGGTAACTATTTGATTTAAAGACGAGAATCGGCACGCAGCGGGTTTCGAGCCATGCATTTGGCGCATGCCGGAGGCCTGAATACAGCCTAACCTATGCATTGGGAGCGGGAGTATAGGCCAGCCGCTCTGCATTGTGCAGTGAACAATCGAGGGCTTTCCCATGTCATCCGAGAGCGCGGTCGCCGCGGCGGAAACGCCGGCGGCCAATGGCCATGGGGAAACGCATTCCACGGCGGGCTTCAAGGCGCTGATGCTCGGCAGCATCGGCGTCGTCTATGGCGACATCGGCACCAGCCCGCTCTACGCGCTGCGCGAAGCGATCGTCGCCGCGGGCGGAACAGCAGACAGCGTCACCGAGCTGGCCGTGCTCGGTGTTCTCTCCCTGATCCTGTGGGCGCTGATCGTCGTGGTGACGCTGAAATATGTGCTGATCCTTTTGCGCGCGGACAATAATGGCGAGGGCGGGACGTTGGCGCTGATGGCGCTGGCGCAACGCGCCGTCACCAGGGGTGCGGGCACCATCGTCATGCTCGGCATCATCAGCGGCGCGCTGTTCTACGGCGACGCGGTCATCACGCCGGCGCTGTCGGTGCTGTCGGCGGTCGAAGGCATCAAGCTCGTGACCTCGGCGTTCGAGCCTTATGTCGTGCCGATCACCGTGATCATTCTGGTCGTGCTGTTCGCCGTTCAATCGCGCGGCACCGCGCGTGTCGCCGCGTTCTTCGGACCTGTCATGTGCATCTGGTTCGCGATCATCGCGATCGCGGCGCTGCCGCAGATCATGCGGCACCCCGAAGTCCTGTTGGCGCTTAACCCGCTCTATGCCGTGTCGTTCATGATCCATCACGGCATGATCGGGTTCGTTACGCTCGGTGCGGTGTTTCTCGCCGTCACCGGCGCCGAGGCGCTTTACGCCGACCTCGGACATTTCGGCAAGCTGCCGATCCAGACCGCCTGGCTGTTCATCGTACTGCCGTCGCTGGCGCTGAATTATCTGGGGCAGGGGGCGCTCATCATCGCCGACCCGAAGGGAATCGAAAACCCGTTCTTCCTGATGTTTCCGGATTGGGCGTTGATTCCGATGGTCGCGCTTGCCACCTTGGCGACCGTGATTGCCAGCCAGGCCGTCATCACCGGCGCCTATTCGCTGACGCGGCAGGCGATCCAGCTTGGCCTGATGCCGCGGCTGGAAATCCGCCATACCTCGGAAACGCATTCCGGCCAGATCTATATTCCGCGCATCAACCGGCTGCTGTTCATCGCGGTGATGCTGCTGGTGCTGCTGTTTCGCTCATCCAGCGCGCTGGCGTCGGCCTACGGCATTTCCGTGACCGGGACCATGGTGGTCACGGCGATGATGGGCTTTGTCGTGATCTGGCGGGTCTGGCGATGGTCGCCGATCGCCGCGGGGGCGCTGATCGCGCCGTTCCTGTTTCTCGACCTCATCTTCCTCGCGGCCAACCTGTTGAAAGTGTTCGAGGGCGGCTGGGTGCCGCTGGCGCTCGGCGCGGTCGTGATGCTCCTGATGTACACGTGGCGGCGCGGCAGCCGGCTGTTGTTCGAGAAATCGCGCAAGCTGGAATTCCCGCTGACCGAACTGGTGGCGATGCTGGAAAAACGGCCGCCGCAGCGGGTTCCGGGCACCGCGGTGTTTCTCACCAGCGATCCCGCCAGCGCGCCGACGGCGCTCATGCACAGCCTGAAGCACTACAAGGTGCTGCATGAGAAGAATGTCATTCTCACCATCGAGATTGCGCAGACCCCGCGGGTCGATCCGGCCGAGCGGGTACGGATGGAACAGCTCAGCGCGACCTTCTCCAAGGTGATACTGCGGTTTGGATTCATGGAGTCGCCGAACGTCCCGAAAACGCTGGCGATCGCCCGCAAGCTCGGCTGGCAGTTCGACATCATGTCGACCTCGTTTTTCCTGTCGCGGCGCGCCTTGAAGCCGGCCGCCCATTCCGGGATGCCGCGCTGGCAGGACCTGCTGTTCATTGCGCTGAGCCGCAACTCCAACGATGCCACCGACTATTTCCAGATTCCGACCGGCCGGGTGGTCGAGGTCGGCACGCAGGTCACCATCTAGTAAAGTCACGATCCGCTGGAATATCCGCGCGTGTCTCACGCCTGACCGTTGGATTACATTTCCACATGGATGGCGCTGTTCATCGCCTGGCCACGCTCGATGACGCGACACTTCTCTTCGAAGTGCGGCGAAGATCGATCCTTGAGCTGGCGCCGCCGGCAATGTCCGTCGCAGAGGCCGAGGCGTGGGCGAGGCAGCTCGCGCCCTCCGGAATGGAGCGAAAGCTTCGTGAACTGGAGATATGGATCGCCGAGCGGGATAGCCGGGTGGCTGGATGGGGCGCCATTCGCGGCGACTTCCTCGAAGGGCTGTACACGGCTCCCGAATTTGCCGGACAGGGTGTCGGTGCAGCATTGCTTGACCGGCTCGAAAGACTGATGCGCGGACGGGGCGTCCATGCGG
>NZ_JBAVNZ010000095.1:0-1535 GCF_049691595.1 Bradyrhizobium sp. | reverse complement strand
CTGAAGCCCTCCGAGCGCGATCCGTCAGTGCCGCTGATGCTTGCGGAATTGATGCTCGAGGCCGGACTGCCGGCAGGCATTCTCAATGTCGTCAATGGCGACAAGGAAGCCGTTGACGCCATTCTCGATCACGATGATATCCAAGCGGTCGGTTTTGTGGGCTCAACCGATATCGCAGCCTACGTCTACGCGCGCGCCGCGGCGAACGGCAAGCGCGTGCAATGTTTCGGCGGCGCCAAGAACCATATGATCGTGATGCCGGATGCCGACATGGAGCAGGCGGCCAATGCCCTTATCGGCTCGGGCTACGGCTCGGCGGGTGAACGCTGCATGGCCATCTCGGTCGCGGTCCCGGTCGGCGAAACGGCGGCGCGCGATCTGCTGGCGCGTCTCATTCCAAAAGTCGAAAGCTTGAAAATAGGCCCTTCGACGTCACTTGACGCCGATATGGGCCCGCTGATCACCAAAGCCCACCTCGATAAGGTCAAGGGCTATGTCGAGATCGGTCTCAAGGAAGGCGCCGAGCTCAAGGTCGATGGTCGCGGCTTCAAAATGCAGGGTTACGAGAACGGGTTTTACATGGGCGGGTGCCTGTTCGACCATGTCACGCCCGAGATGCGGATCTACAAGGAAGAAATTTTCGGACCAGTTCTGTCGGTCGTGCGCGCCAAGGATTATGCGGAAGCCTTGCGGCTGCCGTCTGAGCATGCCTACGGCAACGGCGTCGCCATTTTCACCCGTGACGGCGATACGGCCCGTGATTTTGCGTCGAAGGTGAATGTCGGCATGGTCGGCATCAATGCCCCGATCCCAGTGCCTTTGGCTTATCACACCTTCGGAGGCTGGAAAAAATCCGGCTTCGGTGACCTCAATCAGCATGGACCGGATTCGATCCGCTTTTATACCAAGACCAAAACCGTGACCGCCCGCTGGCCGTCCGGTATCAAGGCTGGCGCGGAGTACGTGATCCCGACCATGAAGTGAAGTTACCGCTTGGCGGTGTGGCCGAGGGCTCGATAAACGGTATTGCGAGAGATGCCGAGCCGCCGCGCCGTTTCGCTGATGTTGTTGCCGGTTTCGGAATAGGCGGCCAGCACGCGGGCGCGCTGGAGATGCCAAAGCGAAGATTCACTCGCAACATGCACCGAGTGATCGATGCCCGGCTCGACCAGATCGATGCCGATCTGACCGTCGATGGCCATAAGCGACAGCCGGGCTAGGACGTTGCGCAACTCGCGAATATTTCCGGGCCAAGGCCGTTCGGCCAAATGCGCAATGGCATCTTCCGATATTGAACACTTCGGGTCGATGATGACCAGGAGGTGATGGACGATTTCGCCGAAATCGCTGCGCTCGGCAAGCGACGGCAGCGTCACATCGACGGTGTTCAGACGGTAAAGCAGATCACGGCGGAATCGTCCCGCCGATATGGCTTCTTCGATGCCGGCGTTGGTAGCTGAAACCAGCAGTACGTCTACTTTTGAATTGGAGCCGCCGATCGGCCGGGCCGTCCAATCGTCCAGGAACCGCAGAAT
>NZ_JBAVNZ010000094.1:0-9000 GCF_049691595.1 Bradyrhizobium sp. | reverse complement strand
AGGTGTGCGTGTTCTTGAACGACCCATTGGCCGGCTGCCGCGACGTAAGGGGCCGGCCCTGAGAGGAGATATGATGTCCGCTGCTGCGCAAACGCTTCGCCCGCCGTCCAGATCGCTGATGTTTCTGGAAGGGCGCGCCATTCCCGAACTCGGCGCGTTTCTCGGCGCCTTGCCGCTTCTCAGCCTCGCGCCGAAAGGCGACGGGCATCCCGTGCTGGTATTGCCGGGACTTGTTGCCTCCGACGCCTCGACGCGTCCGCTGCGCAGCTTCCTGAACAACCGTGGCTATGCCGTCAGCGGCTGGCGTCAGGGCCGCAATCTGGGCCTGCGCGAAGGCGTGCAGCGCGCGATGGTCGATCTGATCCGCGAGTTGAGCGACACCCACCGCCGCAAGGTCAGCCTGGTCGGCTGGAGCCTCGGCGGTCTCTACGCGCGGCAGCTCGCCAAGATGATGCCCGATCGCGTTCGCGCGGTGATCACGCTCGGCAGCCCGTTTGCGAGCGGGCCGAAGGCCACCAATGCCTGGCGCGTCTATGAGATGGCGAGCGGCCGCCGCGCCGACGAGGACGACACGCGATTTGGCGGATCGCTGGCGGGCACGCCGCCGGTGCCGACCACCGCGATCTTCAGCCGCAGCGACGGCATCTGCGCCTGGCAGGGCTGCATGGAGAAGACCTCCGCGACGTCGGAAAGCATCGAGGTCGAAAGCAGCCATTGCGGCATGGGCCATCATCCGGCGGTCGTCTATGCGGTGGCCGATCGGCTGGCGCAGCTGGAAGGCAAATGGAAGCCGTTCGAGCGCCGCGGCTGGCGCAGCCTCGTCTATCCAGATCCGAACCGGTAACCACGCGCCGGTCTTGCCGGCGTTGTCGTGACTCCGGAAAACGCGGTATGCGTGATGCATGCCGCCGCCGCTTGCCCGCATCGTCAACCAGCTGAAACGCGAACCGTCGCGCACCGGCTCGCTCGTCATCACCGTGTTCGGCGATGCCATCGTGCCGCGCGGCGGCTCGGTCTGGCTTGGCACGCTGCTGGAGTTTTTCAAGGCACTGGAGATCGACAGCGGCGTGGTGCGCACGGCGATGTCGCGGTTGGCCGCCGACGGCTGGCTCGAGCGCCACAAGGTCGGCCGCAACAGCTATTACCGGCTGGTCAAGAAAGGGCGGCAGACTTTTGATGCCGCCACCCGGCATATCTACGATCCGCCGCCGTCGGACTGGACCGGACGGTTTGAACTGCTGCTGATCGGCAATGCCGGGGATCGCGAGGCTTCCCGCGACGCCCTGGAGAACGCCGGCTTCGGCAGTCCGCTGCCGGGCGTCTGGATCGCGCCATCGGGCGTGCCGGTTCCGGAGGAAGCCGCGCGCGCGATCCGCCTGGAAGTTTCCGCCGAGGACGACAGCGGGCGGCGATTGCTCGGCGAAAGCTGGCCGCTCCAGCGCACCGCCGACGCCTATCTGAAATTCTTGAAAACTTTTGAGCCGCTGCGGGGGTGGATCGGCCGTGGCGACCATCTTTCCGATGCCGACGCCTTCACGGCGCGGATCCTCCTGATCCACCATTACCGCCGCGTGGTGCTGCGCGATCCGCTGCTGCCGACCGCGCTGCTGCCAAAGGACTGGCCGGGCCGGGCCGCCCGAAAGCTCTGCGGCGAGATCTATCGCGGGCTGCTTGTTGCGTCCGAACAATGGCTTGACCGCCATGCCAGCAATGAAAACGGACCATTGCCAAAAGCCGGCGAGGAACTCGCGCGCCGGTTCGAGGGGGCGTAATATGTTACAGAAATACTTGTAGAATTATACTTTTTGATATATATCAAATCGCGCCATATCCGGGAGGTCGGCGATGTACACGCAGGCGCTCAACACATCCGACGCCGAAGATCGCCATGTGGAAGATGCCGGGCGCGCCGCGCAGTTTCAGGCGCGGATCGACGCCGACGAGCGCATCGAGCCGAACGACTGGATGCCCGCGGCCTATCGCAAGACGCTGACGCGGCAGATTTCCCAGCACGCCCATTCCGAAATCGTCGGCATGCTGCCCGAGGGCAACTGGATCACCCGCGCGCCGTCGCTGCGCCGCAAGGCGGCGCTGCTGGCAAAGGTGCAGGACGAATGCGGCCACGGACTTTATCTCTATGCCGCGGCCGAGACGCTCGGCGCCTCACGCGAAGCGCTGGTCGACCTGATGCTGGCGGGAGGAGCGAAATATTCCTCGATCTTCAATTATCCGACCCTGACCTGGGCCGACATCGGCGCGATCGGCTGGCTGGTCGACGGCGCGGCGATCATGAACCAGATTCCACTGTGCCGCTGTTCCTATGGTCCCTATGCGCGGGCGATGATCCGGGTCTGCAAGGAGGAATCCTTTCACCAGCGCCAGGGTTTTGAGATCATGCTGACGCTTGCGCGCGGCACTGAAGAGCAGAAGGCGATGGCGCAGGACGCGCTGAACCGCTGGTGGTGGCCGGTGCTGATGATGTTCGGCCCGCCCGACAAAGCGAGCCAGCACAGCGACACCTCGACCAAATGGAAGATCAAGCGCTTCTCCAATGACGAGCTGCGCCAGAAATTCGTCGACGCCACCGTGCCGCAGGCGCGGTTCTTGGGCCTCACCATTCCCGATCCCGGCATGAAGCAGAACGCCACCGGCCATTGGGAATACAGCGCGATCGACTGGGAGGAATTCAACCAGGTGCTGGCCGGCAACGGCCCCTGCAACCGTGACCGGCTGGCGGCGCGGCGCAAGGCGCATGAGGAAGGTGCCTGGGTGCGGGAGGCGGCGCTGGCTTACGCGGCGAAGCGCAAGCAACGCCAGTCGAAGCGAGCCGCCTAGCGATTTGAGGGAAGTCATGATGGCCACGCCGAACATTCCGCTCTGGGAGGTTTTTATCCGCAGCCGCAACGGGCTCGCGCACAAGCATGTAGGCTCGCTGCACGCCACCGACACGACGCTGGCGCTGCAGGCCGCGCGCGACATCTACACCCGCCGCGGCGAGGGTCTGTCGATCTGGGTGGTGCCCTCGAATGCGATCACCGCATCGGACCCTTCCGAGAAAGGCATGATGTTCGAGCCGGCGGAGTCCAAGATCTACCGCCATCCGACCTTTTACGACGTGCCCGACGAAGTCGGGCATATGTAGTCTCCGCCCTCTCAGTAAGGCGTTTCCGGCGGTTGAGCCGTCATTGCGAGCGAAGCGAAGCGATCCATCGCGCCGCAAAAAGGAAGAATGGATTGCTTCGTCGCTTCGCTCCTCGCAATGACGACGAGAACATGGCGCAAGAAGGTTAGGCAACATGGCCGTCGCATCGATCCAGGTCTCCGAAACGCCGCTGGTGCTGTACACGCTGCGCCGCGCCGACGACGCGCTGATCCTGGGTCACCGGCTGTCGGAATGGTGCGGCCATGCGCCGATGCTGGAGGAGGACATGGCGCTTGCCAACATGGCGCTCGACCTGCTCGGCCAGGCGCGCGAGCTGTTTGGCTATGCCGCTAATATCGAGGGAAAGGGCAACGACGAGGACAGGTTCGCCTATCTGCGGGACGTCAGGCAGTACCGCAATCTCCTGCTTGTGGAACAGCCGAACGGCGATTTCGCCCGTACCATCGCCCGGCAATTGTTCTATTCAGCCTTTGCCGATCCTTATTGGCGCGCGATGATGCAATCGAGCGATCCGACGCTGGCTGCGATCGCGGCGAAGTCGGAAAAGGAAAGCGCCTATCATTTGCGGCACTCGTCGGAATGGATCATCCGGCTCGGCGACGGCACCGAAGAAAGCCATCGCCGCGCGCAGAGCGCGCTCGACGATCTCTGGGCTTTCACCGGCGAGATGTTTGTTGTCGACGACAGCGAACGCGGCCTGATCGATGCCGGCATCGCGGTCGATCCCGCGACATTGCATGCGCAGTGGCTCAAGACCGTCTCCGACGTCGTGAACGAGGCGACGCTTATGCTTCCGAACAATGACTGGATGCAGCAGGGTGGCCGCAACGGCCGGCACAGCGAGCATCTCGGTCATCTTCTCAGCGAGTTGCAGTCGATGCCGCGGACCTTTCCAGGGGCGACGTGGTGAGTATCACCCTCAGCGACGCCGAGCTGCGACAGCGCGCGTGGGATGCGGCTTCGCAGGTGGTGGATCCGGAGATCCCGGTGCTCACCATCGCCGATCTCGGTGTGCTGCGCGACGTCGCCGTGCACGACGGCTGCGTCGAGGTCGTGATCACCCCGACCTATTCCGGCTGCCCCGCGATGAACATGATCGCGCTGGAGATCGAGCTGGCGCTGGAACGCGAAGGCATTCATCGGCCGAAAATCCGTACCGTGCTGTCGCCGGCCTGGACCACCGACTGGATGAGCGAGGCCGGCCGCCGCAAGCTCCGGGAATACGGCATCGCGCCGCCGCCGGCGGCAGGCTCCCGCCGCGCCTTGTTCGGCGAGCAGGAAGTCGCCTGCCCGCAATGCGGGTCCCATAACACTGAACTGCTGTCCGAATTCGGCTCGACCTCCTGCAAGGCGCTGTGGCGCTGCCGGAACTGCCGCGAGCCGTTCGACTATTTCAAGTGCCACTGACCATGTCGTCCCTGACGCCGCGCTTCCACCGTCTCGCCGTCAACGATCTGCGCCGCGAATCTCCCGACGCGGTGTCGCTGACATTTGCGATCCCCGAAGAGTTGGCTGACGATTACAGCTTTGTGCCCGGTCAGTATCTGACCCTGCGCACGATGATGGACGGCGAGGAAGTGCGCCGCTCCTATTCGATCTGTTCCGGTCCCGATGACGGCGAGCTGCGGATCGCAGTCAAGAAGGTCGATGGCGGCGCGTTTTCGAGCTGGGCCGCGGACGAGCTGAAGGCCGGCGACGAAATCGACGTGATGACGCCGACCGGCCGTTTCGGCGTCGCGGCTGCACCCGATCAGGCGAGGGTCCATGTCGGCTTCGCCGCCGGCTCCGGAATCACGCCGATCCTGTCGATCGTCAAGGGCGTGCTGGCGCGCGAGCCGGACAGCCAGTTCTTCCTGTTCTACGGCAACCGTTCGACCGGCGGCATGCTGTTCCGCGAAGCGCTGGAGGACTTGAAAGACCGTTTTTTGCAGCGGCTGGCGGTTTTCCACGTCATTTCAGCCGAAGAACAGGACATCCCGATCCTGCACGGCCGGCTCGATGGCGAGAAGGTGAGGGTGCTGCTTCGCTCGCTGGTGCCGGCCTCACACGTCGATCACGTCTTCATCTGCGGCCCGGCCGGCATGAGCGAGCAGATCGAGGCCACCTGCCACGAGCTCGGCATTGCCGGGGAGCGCATCCACGTCGAGCGTTTCGTCTCCGGGCTCGGCGGCAAGCCGCGCGCGAAAAAGGTGGTGCCGGCGAACGCGCCGCCGAAGGCGCTTGCCGCGCTGATCATCGACGGCAAGCGCCGCGAGGTGCCGGTCGCGGAAGGTGAGGCCATCCTCGACGCCGCGCTGCGCGCCGGCATGGATCTGCCGTTCGCCTGCAAGGGCGGCATGTGCTCGACCTGCCGCGCCAGGCTGGTCGAAGGCGATGCCGAGATGGAAGTGAATTATTCGCTGGAGCCGTGGGAGCTGAAGGCAGGATTCATCCTGACCTGCCAGGCGCGGCCGACCTCGGAAAAGGTCGTGATCGATTACGACCACGTATGATCGTCATTCCGGGGCGCGCGACGCCCGAACCATGACGTGCAATTGCACATCCGGGAATGACGAAGGGGATCGTTGACACTCCGGGTGCTTCGCTCCAAGACTATCGCACAGCCCAGGAAGTTTTGTTGCAACGAGCCCGACGATGGGGAGGCCGCCGTGAACGTCAACGCCACGCTTTCGCCCGATGATCTCGCGCGCGCCTGCGCCGAGGCGATGTGGGCGGAGGACGATGCCAGCAAGGGCCTCGGCATGGCGATCGTCGCGATCGGGCCCGGCCAGGCGACACTGACGATGACCGTCTTGCCGCACATGGTGAACGGCCAGCGGATCGCCCATGGCGGCTTCGTTTTCACCCTGGCGGATTCCGCCTTTGCCTTTGCCTGCAACACCTACGATGAGCGCACGGTGGCGGCGCAAGGCGCAATCACCTTCATCAGGCCCGGCAAGCTCGGCGACCGCCTGGTCGCAACCGCGCGCGAGGTCTCGCGCAGCGGCCGGTCCGGGATCTACGACGTCCGCGTTACCATGGGTGACGAAACGATCGCCGAGTTCCGCGGTCATTCGCGCACTGTCGGCGGCACCTGGCTGCCGTCGTCCGACGCCGGTGCAAAATAGACGCAGAGACGGGAACGCCAGATGGCCACGACGAATCTTCAGTCGAAAGCAAGCGGATACAGCCCACAACTGGACGACGCCGAACGCGCATCGCGCGACGAGATCACGGCGCTGCAGACCAAACGCCTCGCCTGGTCGCTGGCGCACGCCTATGACAACGTCGCCCACTACAAAAAGGCGTTCGACAAGGCTGGCGTGCATCCATCCGACTTCAGGCAGCTTGCCGATCTCGCCAAATTTCCGTTCACGGTCAAAGCCGACCTGCGCGACAATTACCCCTTCGAGATGTTCGCGGTGCCGCGCGAAAAACTGGTCCGCGTCCATGCCTCCTCCGGCACCACCGGCAAGCCGATCGTGGTCGGCTACACCAGGGCCGATATCGACATCTGGTCGGAGGTGATGGCGCGTTCGATCCGCGCCGCAGGTGGCCGCACCGGCATGATCATGCACAACGCCTATGGCTACGGCCTGTTCACCGGCGGCCTGGGCGCCCATTACGGCGCCGAGCGGCTCGGCTGCACCGTGGTGCCGGTGTCCGGCGGCATGACCGAGCGGCAGGTGCAGCTCATCAACGATTTCAGGCCCGACATCATCTCGGTGACGCCGAGCTACATGCTGGCGATCCTCGATGAGTTCAAGAAGCAGGGCCTGGACCCGCGAACGTCGTCATTGAAAATCGGCATCTTCGGCGCCGAGCCCTGGACCAACGCGATGCGTGCCGAGATCGAGCAGGCCTTCGACATGGACGCCACCGACATCTACGGCCTCTCCGAGGTGATCGGCCCCGGCGTCGCGCAGGAATGCGTGGAGACCAAGGACGGCCTGCATATATGGGAGGATCATTTCTATCCGGAGGTGATTGATCCGGAGACCGGCAAGGTGCTGCCCGACGGTGAAACGGGCGAACTGGTATTCACCTCGCTGACCAAGGAAGCGTTTCCGATCATCCGCTATCGCACCCGCGACCTGACCCGGCTGTTGCCCGGCACCGCGCGGCCGGGCATGCGCCGCATGGAGAAGGTCACCGGACGTTCCGACGACATGATCATCCTGCGCGGCGTCAACCTGTTCCCGACCCAGATCGAGGAAGTGCTGCTCGCGACCGACTGGTGCGGGGGCCATTTCATCATCGAACTGACGCGCGAAGGGCGGATGGACGGGATGACGGTGCTGGCGGAAGCGCGCCCCGAAAGCTGGGACGGCAGCGGGCTGACCGTGCATGCCGAAAACGTCTCCACCTTCATCAAGAACACCATCGGCATCACCACGCAGGTCCGGATCGTGGCGCCCGACACGCTGGAGCGCTCGCTCGGAAAGGCGAAACGTGTTTACGACAAGCGGCCGAAAGGATAACTCCTGCCCCTCATGGCGAGATGTTGCATGAGAGATCGGGACTATCCGTGATGCCGGTTGCCCCAAAGCCGGATGCCCGGCGGCTTGCGGTGGAGGCGCGCTGCGTGCGGCTGATGACGAAGGCGGATGCCCCTGCCTCGCTCGCGCCAGTGATCGAGACGCGGATCTTGTCGCGCGCCGCCCATGAGCTGCTGATCGAGGTCAGGGCGGCGGCGGTCAATCCGTCCGATGTGAAGGCCGCGACCGGGCTGATGCCCTATGCGGTGTTTCCGCGCACGCCCGGCCGCGACTATGCCGGCGTCGTGGTCGATGGCCCGGCTGACGCAATCGGCCGCGAGGTGTTCGGCTCGTCCGGCGATCTCGGCATCAGGCGCGACGGCACCCATGCTACGCATCTTGCGGTCGAAGCCGATGCGGTGGTCGAAAAGCCCAAGGGCCTCACCTGGGAGGAGGCCGCCGGCATCGGCGTTCCCTTCGTCACCGCGATGGAGGGCTTTCGCCGCGCCGGTATCCCCGCGCCGAACGAGACCGTGCTGGTGATGGGCGTCAACGGCAAGGTCGGGCAGGCGGCGGTGCAGATCGCGGGCTGGCACGGCGCGCGCGTGATCGGCGTGGTGCGCAAGCGCGAGCCGTATCAAGGTCACGCCAATGGCAAGGTCGAGGTGATCGATGCCTCCGCAACGGACGTCGCCGCCCGCGTTCATGACCTGACGGACGGCAAGGGCGCGGACATCGTCTTCAACACCGTCGGCGACCCCTATTTTCAGGCCGCGCACCAATCGCTGGCGCTGCGCGGCCGCCAGATCCTGATCGCGGCGGTCGATCGCATCGTGCAATTCAACATTCTGGAATTCTATCGCGGCCAGCACACCTATGTCGGCATCGATACGCTCGGCCTGTCGTCCGTCGCCACCGGCGCGGTGCTCAGGGAATTGGCGCCCGGTTTCACTGGCGGACATCTCAAGCCGTTTCCGATCAAATCATCTGCGATCTATCCGCTGGAACAGGCCAAGGCTGCCTTCATCGCAGTCGCCGGTTCATCGCGCGACCGCGTGATCCTGCGGCCTTAATGGTTTAGAGCGTCATTGCGAGTTGTGTACCGGCCTGACGGCCGACCCTGGTGGATGAAACAACGAACCGCGGGGTGGATTTCACGGCGGCCTCGGATCGTATTCGATCAATAGCTGGGTCCGCCTCAAAACATGGAAAACAACCCCATGCAAAGGAGCAGTTGCTGGCATAATGCTTTTTGCGATGGCGCGAAAACATTTGACACGTCGGGCAAATCAGCGGCACTGCTCCAGCATCACGCGACCCGCAAGATGGCTATGCCCTGCCAAAGAGTCTGGATTGCTTCGTCGCTGCGCTCCTCGCAAT
>NZ_JBAVNZ010000093.1:0-4700 GCF_049691595.1 Bradyrhizobium sp. | reverse complement strand
GGTCTGCTCGGCCAGCGCCTTTACCTCGGAGGCGACGACAGCAAAGCCGCGGCCGGCTTCGCCCGCACGCGCGGCCTCGATGGTGGCGTTGAGCGCCAAGAGATTGGTCTGCCCCGCGATGGTGTTGATCAGTTCGACCACGTCGCCGATGCGGGCGGCCGCCTTCGACAATTCGCCGACGCGGTCGTTGGTCTTCTGCGCCTGTTCCACCGCCTCGCCGGCGATCCTTGCGGATTCCTGGACCTGACGGCTGATCTCGTTGACGGACGCAGCCATTTCCTCCGCCGCCGACGCCACCGACTGCACATTGGTGGAGGCTTCCTCCGACGCCGCAGCGACCGTCGTCGTGAGCTCCTGAGCGCGTCGGGCGGTCGAGGTCAGCGTCGTGGCGGAAGCTTCGAGCTCGGTCGAGGCCGAAGAGACGGTCTCGATGATCTCGCCGACGACGGATTCGAAACTGTCGGCGAGCTCGATCATGTCCGCCTTGCGCCGCTGGGCTGCGATCTGGTCCTGCCCGGCTTTGGCTTCGACTTCGTCGCGGGCCTTTTGCTCCGCGTTGACCTTGAACGTCTCGACCGCCTGCGCGATCTCACCGATCTCATCGGCGCGGCCAAGTCCGGGCAGCACAATCGCGAAGTTGCCCTTTGCCAGCTCGATCATGGCGGCCCTCATTGCCGAAAGTGGCCCGGAGACCGATCGGCCGATCAAAAATCCCGCTGCCAGCACGAGGGAGGCTATCAGCAGGATGGCAACCTCCATCTGCCATTGGATCGTGTCGCGCACCGTTCTGTCGGACCGTTCGGCCTCGGCCCTGATCTCGCCGACGGCTTTCGATATCGCCTCAACGACCGGTTCGACCGCCGAGAACGACTCCGACGTCGCCTTCAGCTCGCCGGCAAGCGCCAACGCAGTCTCCATCCAGGCAAAGAAGTCGCGCTGGTAATCGGCAAGCTTTTGCTTGAGCCCGGACTTCGCAGCCTCCCGAATATCCGCGTTCTCGACCCCGGCGGCGAATTCCGAGGCCCGCTTCTTCATGTCGTCGCCGTATTTGCGGTCACGCCGCAGCATGAAGTCCTTCTCGTGACGGCGCATCATCAGCATGGGGACGAGCAGGGTGGGCTGATGAAGCTCGGTAATCTCTGACTCGATCGCGTGAACGGACGAGCGCAGGCGGCTCTCGAGGCCCGACTTCTCGTCCAGGCCGAGGCGTATCTTCGCTTCGACGACAGCTGCGAAATGCGCCTGGTATTGCTTCAGCGAGATACTCATGGCCTCGATCTGACGCGCCAGATCGGGCTGGCCGATGGCTGCGATTTTTCCGCGCAGCGCGTCGATATCGGCGGCGGCGGACTTGCTGATCTCGACCTGGCTCTCGGCCTTTTTCTGATCGTTGCGGAGCAGGAAATCCTTCTCGGCGCGGCGGCCTTCCAGCAGCTCGACCGCGATCTTGCTGTTTAGCTCAGAGATCGCCCGCGCGTTCGCCGCCGCGGATCTATATGCGGTCAAAGTGGATTCGCCGTAGAGATGGATGCCGCCGACCAGGACGACCCCGATCACGCCGATGATTCCGATTGCCGTAATTTTGTGGGTTAAGCGGAGAGAGAAACTGCCCATGATGGTTTCCAATACATTCGAAGTCCTCACCTGCGCTCGATCGACAAGCGTTACCCCTTAAACATAGCGTGCACACCTCTGCGCCGCGTTAACCTCGTGGCCCCGCAAAAATACGGACCACGAGGTGAAAGTTCGTCTGCGGAGCCAGAGCCTGGTTGTCACGCCGCCCTCACCGTATTGAGGAACTTGCCGACCTCGAGCTTGAGGCGGTTGGAGTCGCCGGACAGCGACTGCGCCGCCGAGAGCACCTGCGAGGAGGCCGAGCCGGTCTCGCCGGCGCCGCGCTGCACGTCGGTGATGTTCGAGCTCACCTGCTGGGTGCCTTGCGCCGCCTGCTGCACGTTGCGGGAAATCTCCTGCGTCGCAGCCCCCTGCTCTTCCACCGCGGAGGCGATGGTCGCCGAGATCTCCGACAGTTTTTCGATGGTGCCGCTGATCTCCTTGATGGCGCCAACCGATTCGTGGGTCGCCGCCTGGATGCCGGAAATCTGCTGGCCGATCTCGCCGGTGGCCTTCGCGGTCTGCTCGGCCAGCGCTTTCACTTCGGACGCCACGACGGCAAAGCCGCGGCCGGCCTCGCCGGCACGCGCGGCCTCGATGGTGGCGTTCAAAGCCAGCAGATTGGTCTGGCCGGCGATGGTGTTGATCAGTTCGACCACGTCACCGATGCGGCTTGCCGCCTTCGACAACTCGCCGACGCGATCGTTGGTCCTGCGCGCCTGATCGACCGCCTCGTTGGCCATCCGCGCCGATTCCTGCACCTGACGGCTGATCTCGTTGACGGACGAGGACAGTTCCTCGGTCGCCGACGCTACCGACTGCACATTGGTGGAGGCTTCCTCGGACGCGGCTGCGACGGCGGTGGTAAGTTCCTGCGCCCGCTCCGCGGTCTTGGTCAGCGTTCCGGCGGAGGCCTCCAGTTCGGTCGAGGCCGACGACACGGTCTCGATGATCTCGCCGACGGCGCCTTCGAAGTCGTTTGCAAGTTTGTGCATGTCGAGTTTGCGCTGCATCGCGACGCGCTTCTCGGTGTCCTTCTGTTCTTCGCGGTCGAAGCCAAGCTTGGCCTGCATCGCCTGGACGTTGCGCAGCGCGATGCCGATCTCGTCATCGCGCTCGACCATCACGCGACTGTTGAACACGCCCTGCGCGACCTTTGCCATGATGCCGTTCAACTGTTCCAGCGGCCGGCCGATCGCGCGGATGGTCAGGACACCCAGCCATGCCCCGATCAGCAACCCCAAACACAGCATTGCGATCGTGACGCCGACGGCGACGAAATATTGATGCTCGGCGCTTTCGTATTCCGCCTTGGCCAGCTTGACCTTGATCGCGACCAGCTTTTCCATCTCGGTCTTGGCGAGAGCGAAGAGCGGGCCGACCTTTCCGGCCAGATGGGTGGCGAGGTCCTCATATTTGCGCTCGGCCAGCATTGCCAGCCCCGGTTTCAGGCCGCCCTCGACGAAATCCTTGCGCTTGGCGGCGAAGCTGTCCGCGAGCGCCTTTTCTTCCGGCGCGAGCCGGGTCGCCTGAAATTCGGTCCAGATCTTTGTGATCGCGGATATGTTGCCGGCGATCCGGTCCGTGGCGTCCCCGATGGGCTGGCCCGCCCGGCCGTTGGCGGCGGCGCCGAACAGGGTGATGGTATTGTCCTTCAACCGGCCCTCGATTTCCGCGAGCTGCGTCAGCGGAATGGTCTGATCGGCGAACACCGATTCCATGCCCTGGTTGCTGCTGCGGGTGGCGAGCACGCCGACCACGCCGACGATCACCAAAAACAGCACCTGAATGGCGACCAGCGTGGTCAGCCTGGCTTTCAAGGAGTGCGTGAAGACGGCAAGGCGATCCGCGAACGAACGGCGGCGGATCATGCCCGCGGTGACGGTGTATGCTTGCGCCTTCTTGGCGCGCAGCAGCGCATACACTTGCTCGGCTTCCGCGCGCTGGTCGGCGGGCAGTTTCGAGCGGATCGACATGTAGCCGGTAACCTGGCCGTTCTCCCAGATCGGCGTCGCGCTCGCCAGCACCCAGTAGAAGTCGCCGTTCTTGCGGCGGTTCTTGACCGCGCCAGCCCAGGGCTTACCGGCCTTGAGCGTGGCCCAGAGATCCTCGAAGGCTTCCGGCGGCATATCCGGGTGGCGGATGATATTGTGCGGCTGTCCCATCAACTCCGCGTCCGTGAAGCCCGAAGCATCCACGAACTGCTGGTTGAAATAGGTCAGTTTCCCCTTGGTGTCCGTCTTCGAGACGATCAGTGTTTCGTCCGTGATCGGGTACTCGACATTGGTGACGGGAAGGTTCGTGCGCATCTTGATATCTCCGGAAGCCGGTTAGGTGTAAGTATGGGTGTGGCCTGACCCGCTCGGGGTCAGGCCATGGTTGCGTCAGGCCGCCCTCACCGTGTTGAGGAACTTGCCGACCTCGAGCTTGAGGCGGTTGGAGTCGCCGGACAGCGATTGCGCTGCCGACAGCACTTGCGAGGAGGCCGAGCCGGTCTCGCTGGCGCCGCGCTGCACGTCGGTGATGTTGGAGGAAACCTGCTGGGTGCCTTGGGCTGCCTGCTGGACGTTGCGGGAAATCTCCTGCGTCGCAGCCCCCTGCTCTTCCACCGCGGAGGCGATGGTTGCCGAGATCTCGGACAGTTTTTCGATGGTGCCGCTGATTTCCTTGATCGCCCCGACCGACTCCTGCGTCGCGGCCTGAATGCCGGATATCTGCTGGCCGATCTCGCCGGTGGCCTTCGCGGTCTGCTCGGCCAGCGCCTTCACCTCGGAGGCGACCACCGCAAAGCCGCGACCGGCTTCGCCGGCACGCGCCGCCTCGATGGTGGCGTTGAGCGCCAGCAGATTGGTTTGCCCTGCGATGGTGTTGATCAGCTCGACGACGTCGCCGATGCGGCTCGCCGCCTGCGATAGCTCGGTGATGCGGGCGTCGGTTTTCTGCGCCTGCTTCACTGCTTCCTCGGCAATGTTGCTGGATTCCTGGACTTGGCGACTGATCTCTCCGACCGATCCGGTCATCTCTTCGGTCGCCGAAGCGACCGATTGCACGTTGGCAGAGGCTTCTTCGGACGCCGACGCCACTAC
>NZ_JBAVNZ010000092.1:0-22098 GCF_049691595.1 Bradyrhizobium sp. | reverse complement strand
GTTCGGAAGCGACCTCGACGCCTCGACGCAACGCCTGCTCAACCGCGGCTCGCGCCTGACCGAGCTGCTTAAGCAGCCGCAGTTCTCGCCGCTGAAGATGGAAGAGCAGGTCTGCGTGATCTGGGCCGGCACCAACGGCTATCTCGACGCGCTTCCGCTCAGCAAGGTGCGGGCCTTCGAGGACGGCCTGCTGTCGCTGTTGCGCGGCAAGAACATCGACATCCTCAACTCGATCCGCGAAAGCCGCGATCTCAGCGACGACACCGCCGGCAAGCTGAAGGCGGCTGTCGAGGGTTTTGCCAGGACGTTTGCCTGATGCAGTCATGGCCGGGCTTGTCATCGCAAGCCGGGTCTACCCGACTTGTCGGCGGGGGATGAAAACAGCACGTGGATGCCCGGCACAAGGCGGGGCATGACGAACAAAGAGACTTGCGGTTGGGTCTAACGACCTGATCGCCGGGGGTGAACTTAAGAATGGCGTCACTGAAAGACATGCGGGTCCGCATCGCCTCCACCAAGGCGACGCAGAAGATCACCAAGGCCATGCAGATGGTCGCGGCGTCGAAGCTGCGCCGGGCGCAGACCGCCGCCGAAGCGGCGCGGCCCTATGCGGAAAAGATGGATGCGGTGATTTCCGGCATCGCGACCGCGGCGGCGGGGTCTCCCGGCGCGCCGGCGCTGCTCTCGGGAACGGGTAAGGATCAGGTGCATCTCTTGCTGGTCTGCACCGGCGAACGCGGCCTGTGCGGCGCCTTCAACTCCTCGATCGTGCGTCTCGCCCGCGAGCGCGCGCTGTCGCTGATGAACCAGGGCAAGGAGGTCAAGTTCTTCTGCGTCGGCCGCAAGGGCTATGAGCAGCTGCGCCGCCTGTTCGACAGGCAGATCGTCGAGCACGTCGAACTGCGCTCGGTTCGCCAGCTCGGCTTTGTCAACGCCGAGGATATCGCCGGGAAAGTCATCGCGCGTTTCGAAGCCGGCGAATTCGACGTCTGCACGCTGTTCTATTCGCGCTTCAAATCCGTGATCGCGCAGGTGCCGACCGCGCAGCAGATCATTCCGCTGGTGGTGGAAGAAAAGGCCGCCAGCGCCGGTCCCGCGACTGGTTACGAATACGAGCCGGAAGAGGACGAGATCCTGGCCCGCCTGCTGCCGCGCAATCTCGCGGTGCAGGTCTTCCGCGGGCTTTTGGAAAACAACGCCTCGTTCTACGGCGCGCAGATGAGCGCGATGGACAACGCCACCCGCAACGCCGGCGACATGATCCGCAAGCAGACCTTGATCTACAACCGCACCCGTCAGGCGATGATTACCAAGGAGCTGATCGAGATCATCTCCGGCGCCGAGGCGATCTAGAGGGACACGTAATGGCATACGTCACGTCGGCGACAACCAGGGGCGGCCGCAACGGCCGCGCGTTGCTCGACAACGGCGCGCTGGTGCTTTCGATGGCGGCGCAGCTGGTTGAAGAGGCCCACACGGTCTGCCCGTACTCGAAGGCGACCAAGGGCAACATCCCCGTCAAGCTGACGGTCGTCTGAGATTTACGAATTCGAAGGAGAATGTTTCATGGCTACACCCGCCAACCAGACCGGACGCATCACCCAGGTCATCGGCGCCGTCGTCGACGTGCAGTTCGAGGGCGCGCTGCCCGCGATCCTCAACGCGCTGGAGACCAGGAACCAGGGTCAGCGGCTGGTGCTGGAAGTCGCCCAGCATCTCGGCGAATCCACTGTGCGCACGATCGCCATGGACTCGTCGGAAGGCCTTGTCCGCGGCCAGGAAGTCAGCGACACTGGCGTTCCGATCATGGTGCCGGTTGGCGTGGGCACGCTCGGCCGTATCATGAACGTGATCGGCGAGCCGGTCGATGAAGCCGGGCCGATCAAATCGGAGGGCAATCGCGCCATCCATCAGCCGGCGCCGGCCTACACCGACCAGTCCACTGAATCGGAAATTCTCGTCACCGGCATCAAGGTCGTCGATCTGCTGGCGCCTTACGCCAAGGGCGGCAAGATCGGCTTGTTCGGCGGCGCCGGCGTCGGCAAGACCGTGCTGATCCAGGAACTGATCAACAACGTCGCCAAAGCGCATGGTGGTTATTCGGTGTTTGCCGGCGTCGGCGAGCGGACGCGCGAAGGCAACGACCTCTATCACGAGTTCATCGAATCCGGCGTCAACAAGAAGGGCGGCGGCGAGGGCTCCAAATGCGCGCTGGTGTTCGGCCAGATGAACGAGCCGCCGGGCGCCCGCGCCCGTGTCGGCCTCACCGGCCTCACGGTCGCAGAACACTTCCGCGACCAGGGCCAGGACGTGCTGTTCTTCGTCGACAACATCTTCCGTTTCACCCAGGCGGGCTCGGAAGTGTCGGCGCTGTTGGGTCGCATTCCCTCGGCGGTGGGCTATCAGCCGACGCTTGGCACCGACATGGGCGCGCTGCAGGAGCGCATCACCACCACCACCAAGGGCTCGATCACCTCGATCCAGGCGATTTACGTCCCCGCGGATGACTACACCGATCCGGCGCCAGCGACCACGTTTGCCCATCTCGATGCAACGACCAATCTCGATCGCGCGATCTCGGAGAAGGGGATCTATCCTGCGGTCAACCCGCTGGACTCGACCTCGCGCATGCTCCAGGCGCACATCGTCGGCGAGGAGCACTATCAGACGGCACGCCTCGTGCAGCAAATCCTGCAACGCTACAAATCGCTGCAGGATATCATCGCCATTCTTGGCATGGATGAACTGAGTGAAGAGGACAAGGTCACGGTCGCCCGCGCGCGCAAGATCGAGAAATTCCTGTCGCAGCCGTTCTTCGTCGCCGAAGTCTTCACCGGCTCGCCCGGCAAGTTCGTCGACCTCGCCGACACCATCAAGGGTTTCCGCGGACTTTGCGAAGGCAAATACGATCACCTTCCGGAGCAGGCCTTCTACATGGTCGGCACCATTGAGGAGGCGGTCGAGAAGGGCAAGAAGCTCGCGGCCGAAGCGGCGTGAGCTTGCGAGTAGCGAATGGGGAGCAGCGAATAGTGAAGTTCGGTCGAGGCATTTGCTACTCGCCATTCGCTATTCGCTATTCGCCACTGACTGGTTCAAATCGATAGGCCCGACATGCCCGCCACCTTCCACTTCGATCTTGTCTCCCCCGAAAAGCTCGCCTTCGCCGGCGAAGTCGATCAGGTTGACGTTCCCGGCGTGGAAGGCGATTTCGGCGTGTTCGCCGGCCATGCGCCGGTCGTGGCGGCGATCCGGCCGGGAATCCTGACCATTACCGCCGGCGGTGCGCAGCAGAAGATCATCGTGCTCGGCGGCCTTGCCGAGGTTTCCGAAAAAGGGTTGACCGTGCTCGCCGATGTCGCCACCTCGACGCAGGAGCTGGACCGGGCGCAGTTCGCCGAGACGGTTGCCGAGATGGAGGCGAAGCTCGCCGAGAAGGAAGGCTCCGAACTCGACCATGCGATCGAGCGGCTGGATCACTTCAAGAGCATCCAGCACGAGCTCGCTACCACGGCGATGCACTAAGCCGGCATCGGACGTCGCAAGTCCGGAAAATCCGTATGGAGCCAGCGCCCGTCGCATCGTGGCGGGCGCTGAAACATGGTTGCACGCGGGCGCGCTCGGCGACTGCGTCAAGCGCGACAGCGATTGCCATGTGATCGGGATCGGCGCGTTCGCCGTCGGGCCCAATTAGGAAACGAAATTCGCGAAACGGCGTGCGACGCTCCGGTACACCTCGCGCCTGAACGGCACGACGAGATCGGCGACGCGATCGAGCCTTTCCCAGCGCCAGGAATCGAATTCGGCGAGCTGTCCGTTGCGCGGCGTCAGCGGGTCGATTTCACGATCGCTTCCGGTGAAGCGCAGCGCGAACCATTTCTGCCGCTGGCCACGGAATTTCGCGAGGCGATGGGTTGGCGGGCCTTGATAGGGCGGAAACTCGTAGGTCATCCAGTCGGTCTCGGCGAGATAGTCGGCGTTGACCACGCCGGTCTCCTCCCATAGCTCGCGCATGACGGCCGCGCGCGGATCTTCGTCGGCGTCGATGCCGCCCTGCGGCATCTGCCACTCGAGGCCGGGGAGAACGATTTCCGGTCCGTCGTCCCTGAACCGCCGGCCGATCAGCACCTGCCCGGCGGCATTGAACAAGGTGATCCCCACATTGGGGCGATAAGGCTTGCTGTCGGACATAAGCGGCCGTCATCCCGGGATGTGCGAAGCGCCGAACCGGAATACCGAGATTCCGGGTTCGCTCGTTGTACCACGCCCCGGAACGAGGCAACCGAAGTCAGCCGCCTGCGAGGCTGGAAAATTCCTTCACCACGCGCTCATAGACCGGCCGCTTGAACGGCACGATCAGTTCGGGAAGATTTTTCATCGGCTCCCAGCGCCAGCCGACGAACTCGGCCCTGTGGCCGCCGCCCGGGCTCGCGACGTTGATCTCGCTGTCCTGGCCGGTGAAGCGGACCGCATACCATTTCTGGCGCTGGCCGCGATAGCGGCCCTTCCAGGTACGGCCGGCGACGGTGCGCGGAATGTCGTAGATCAGCCAATCGGCGATTTCGCCGAGTTTCTCGACCGATCGGACGCTGGTTTCTTCATAGAGCTCGCGCTTGGCGGCTTCCCAGGTGTCCTCGCCGGGATCGACGCCGCCTTGCGGCATCTGCCAGACATGGGTTGCGTCGATATGCTCGATTCCGCCGGCGCGGCGACCGATGAAGACCAGCCCGGCGGCGTTGATCAGCATCATGCCGACGCATGTCCGGTAGGGCAGTTCTTCGTAGCGCGCCATTCCGTCAGGACTCCCTGCGATCGGACGGGCGGAAGGTCAGGAAGTTCCGAAGTCGTGCCAATCGTTCAATCCCTTATCTCGTTTGACGCGTTTTCTCGATGCGAACCGGTGCCGACGCCCGCCATCCAGGTTCGGGCAGGCTGCCGCTAAGAAAACGCCCTAGCCCGATTTTGATTTCAGCATCGCAGTTGTCAATGGCACAAGCATGATGCCGCGGGCGTCCAGCGTCCTGATCCAGGCGCCGATCCGTTCGATCGAAACCGGCAAGGCCGAGGCGATGCCGACCGCGATGCCGCGTTCCTTGGCGAGCGTTTCAAGCTTGACCAGCGAGCGATCGATTTCCGCCGATGTCGGCACCGCATCGATGACAAGATCGGCCTTGGCGAAAGGCATCGCCTGCCCCGCCGCCAATGACAGCGCGACGGTGCGCGGCGTGGAGCCGTCATCGAGATAGCCGAGGCCGCGTTTGGCCGCATCGCGGATAATCGGCTGCATCACGGCGTCGGTGGCAACGAAGCGTGCGCCCATGAAATTGGCGATCGCGGCGTAACCCTGGAACCGGCTCATGTGCCAATACAGCCGGTCGAGATTTTGCTCGGGCGCAAGCGTCGTGAGCAGGGTCTGCGGGCCGGGATCGTTGTCGGGATAATCGAACGGTTCCATCGGAATCTGCAGCAGGATCTCGTGGCGTTGCGCGCGCGCGCGTTCGGCGAGTTTTGCCGGGTCCGCCCCGTAGGGCGTGAACGCCAGGGTGACCGCCGGTGGCAGCTTCATGATGGCATCGGTCGTCTTGGCGGCGCCGACGCCAAGGCCGCCGACGACGATGGCGACCACGGGCATCCTGGCCGCCTTGGCGCGGTCGGCATCGGCGGCATAGACCGTGAAGGGTTTCAACCCATCGGCCACCATCGGGATCATGCCGTAGCGGGATTTCTCCAGCAGGCGCTGGTCGATACCGGTCATGACGGGCGGCGGCGTCTCCGTCCCGGCCTTGTCGGCGGCTTCGCTTCCGATCACGACGTCATGGCGGGCTCCGCTCGAGCCGTCGATGATGGTGACGGTCTTGTTCTCACCCGACGCGGCTTGTTTCGGTGCGGATTTCGCAGCCGGTTCGGCGTGACCTGAGGCCGCCATGGCGGGCGTTTCGTCCGCCGGCGTCTTGCGCAATGTGACCTGCGCGATCGGCTCGCCGCCCAGCGGGTTGTCGTTGAACAGGGCGACACCGACAAAGGCGACCAAGAACAGGCCGAGCAGTACGGCCAGCGCCTGCATCGCCGTGAACGGCAGCCGCAATCCACGCCTCGCGCGCGGCGCCCGCTGCCCGAGCGACGTGCTCAGTTCGTCGGCCCCCTCAGCCATAAATTCCCCCGAATCACCCGCCGACGATAGCACGACAGGCTGGATTCCAGCGTGCGCCGCCGCTTGCCGGCGCGATGCCTTGGGCTGCTCCGACGAGGAGAGGGCGAGGCCGCAAACAAAAAGGGCGACCCGAAGGCCGCCCTTTTCGTAAAACGGGTTCGATCGGTCAGTTGGCGGCCTTGTTGCCGGGCTTGTCGACCGCGGCCTTGTCGCTGGTCGCGGGCGCCGCGGTGGCCGTTGCCTTGATGCCATGCAGCAGGTCGCCGGCCATCTTGAGCGCCTTGTCGTCCTTGGCGTCCGGCGGCACGTAGGACTGCGAACCTGTCTTCTCGTCGCCTTCGGACTTCAGATGGCCGCGCAGCGAGGCTTCGCCCTTGGTGTCGGTACGGGCCTTCAATTCATCCGGCACCTCCTGCAGCACTTCGATATCGGGAACGATACCCTTGGCCTGGATCGATTTGCCTGACGGCGTGAAATAGCGCGCGGTGGTGAGACGCAGCGCGCCATTGCCACTTCCGAGCGGAATGATCGTCTGCACCGAACCCTTGCCGAACGAACGGGTGCCGACCAGCGTGGCACGCTTGTGGTCCTGCAAGGCGCCGGCGACGATTTCCGAGGCCGAGGCCGAGCCGCCATTGATCAGGACGATCACCGGCTTGCCCTTGGTCAGATCGCCAGCATGGGCGGAGCGGCGCTGGGTTTCCTCGGCATTGCGGCCGCGGGTGGAGACGATCTCGCCGCGCTCCAGGAAGGTGTCGGAAACCGTCACCGCTTCCTCCAAGAGGCCGCCGGGATTGTTTCTGAGGTCGACGATGAAGCCCTTCAGCTTGTCGCCGATCTGATTTTGCAGATTGCCGATTTCCCTCTTCAGGCCCTCGGTGGTCTGCTCGTTGAAGGTGGTGATGCGGATATAGGCGATATCGTCGGTCTCCACGCGCGCGCGGACCGAGCGGACGCGGATATTGTCGCGCACCAGGGTGACTTCGATCGGATTGTCCTGGCCCTTGCGGATGATCTTGAGCCGGATCTTGGTGTTGACCGGGCCGCGCATCTTTTCCACGGCCTGGTTGAGGGTGAGACCCTGCACGGCTTCGTCGTCGAGCGTGGTGATGATGTCATTGGCCATGATGCCGGCCTTGGACGCCGGCGTGTCGTCGATCGGCGAGACGACCTTGATCAGGCCGTCCTCCATCGTGACCTCGATGCCGAGGCCGCCGAATTCACCGCGGGTCTGCACCTGCATGTCGCGGAAACTCTTGGCGTCCATGTAGCTGGAATGCGGATCGAGGCCGGCCAGCATGCCGCTGATGGCGGATTCGACCAGCTTGCTGTCGTCGGGCTTCTCGACATAGTCGCTGCGCACCCGCTCGAACACGTCGCCGAACAGATTGAGCTGGCGATAGGTGTCCGACGTCGCGGCACGCGCGCTCGATCCCATGAATACCGCCCGCGGCTGGGTCACGAACAGCGTCAGTGCGGCGCCGGTGGCGGCGCTGAGAAGAATTACAGAAGTCTTGCGCATCATCCGCGAACCTTTTCGCCTTCATTTGCGGCCCACCATGGACCTGGATCGATTGGAGTGCCGTCCTTACGGAACTCGACATAGAGCACGGGTTGGCTCGCATTCGTCGCGAGAATGGATGCGACCTGGGATGTCGACCCCATGGTCGCGACCGGCTCCCCCGTAAGTACAAACTGGCCGATGTTTACCGAAATGCGCTCCATCCCGGCTATCAGGACATGATACCCGCCCCCGGCATTGAGGATCAAGAGTGGTCCATAGCTCCGGAACGGTCCGGCGTAAACAACCCAGCCATCACACGGGGTTGTGACCTGCGCACCGGCTCGGGTTGCCAAAGAAATGCCTCTTTCTACGCCGCCGGCCCCGTCGGAACCACCATAATCGCGAATCTTGCTGCCGTTGACCGGCAGCGCCAATAGCCCCCTGGCCGCCGCAAAGGCAATCGCCGGACTGAGCCGGGCGGGGTCCTTGAAGGCGCCGAGATTGGGCTTGCCGTTAAGGGTGGCGGGCGCGCCCCGCAGGCTTGCGGTCGCAGCTGCCTTCGCAGCGCTCTTCACGTCCTGCTCCATTTTGGCGATCAGGCCCTGCAGGCTGTCGACCTGCCGGGATAGCGCGATCGCGCGCGCACCTTCCGTCGCCATGTCCTTCTCGATCGCGCTCTGCTTGCGCTGCCGCTCATCGACAAGGGCGGCGAGCCTGACCTGATCGTCCTTCAGCTTGTCGCGGTCGCGAGCCAGCACGTCGCGCTCGGTCGCAATGATCCTGCGGACGGCGACGAGTTCGCCGAGGTCGCCGGCCAGTTTTTCCGCCCGTCCGCGCAGTTCAGGCACGACCGACCCCAGCAGCATCGCGGTGCGCAGCGATTGCAGCGCGTCTTCCGGCCGCACCAGCAAAGCCGGCGGCGTGCGCCTTCCGGCGCGCTGCAGCGCGGCCAGCACTTCGACGATCTCGGCGCGGCGTGTATCGAGCGAGATGCGAATCAATTGCTCGCGGCTGTCGAGCGGCCGCAGCCGCGCTTCGGCATCGCCGATACGGTTTTCCACGCCTCGCACCTGGGCCGCGATGTCGATCAGCCGCGCATTGAGCTTGCTGCGGTCCTGCCCGATCGTCTCGATGTCGGCCTTCAATTTCTCCTGAAGCTCGGCCGCCTTCCTCTGCTGCTCGCGGGCGGCTTCGAGTTCCTGCTCGCGCTGCCTGATGGCGTCCGGCGAAGCGGTTTCCGCCTGCTGTGCCGGCGTCGTCACCTGCGCAACCGCCGGCGAAAATGGCAGGCTGGCCGCGCCCGCGGACAAGAATGCGAGGCAAAGCAGGATTGGAAACATCCGGTGCCGGACGCGGCGGACGGCGTCCGGGCACGAATCGATGTCCCGCGTTGGCTGTATTCGATTCAATCGGCACTCTCTGGATCATGATCCGGTTGGATTTGACCGGATCATGATCTCATCTCGTTCTTTTCCGGATCATGCTCCAGGTCCGTCACCTTGCTCAAGCGCGGTGATAGGGGTGGCCCGCCAGTATGGTCGCGGCCCGATAAATCTGTTCCAGAAGCATGACGCGGACCATTTGATGCGGCCAGGTTGCCGAGCCGAACGCCATTCGCAGTTTAGCCCTGCGCTGCAAATCGGGCGAAAGTCCGTCGGCGCCGCCGATTGCGAACACGGTGCTGGCGACCGATTGATCCCGCGCGCGGCCGAGATGCCCTGCGAAAGTGGCGCTGTCGATGTTGTCGCCGCGCTGGTCGAGCGCCACCAGTACATGCTTTTCCGGCATCAGCGCCGAGATGGCGGCGGCTTCCTCGGCGATCCGGGTTGCGGCGTCGCGCGCCCGGCTTTCCGGAATTTCATGAATCTCGAGGCCGCGAAAGCCGAGCTTGCGGCCGATGTCGTCGAACCGCTCGCGATAGCGTTCGGCCAGTTCCCGCTCCGGGCCCTGCTTCAGCCGGCCGATTGCAACGACGATCAGGCGCATCCAAAGCATTTTCCGGCAAAGCATGTCCTCGGGCGCGATCCGAGGGTGGAAACCGGTTTGCCGCAGAAAATGCGTCAAATCGATTGCTCGCGCGCAACAGCGCGCGCACGTTACCATGCGCATCCGCCGATTCGCATCGGCTCAAAAACTCAGATCGCGTTCGCCGCCGCCGCCGGGTTCTGCATCCACAATCGTTCCAGATTGTAGAATTCGCGGACCTCGGGTCTGAATACGTGCACGATCACATCGCCGGAATCGATCAGCACCCAGTCACAATTGGGCAAGCCCTCGACGTGGATGCTCCTGATGCCGTTTTCCTTCAGGGCCTTGGTCACATTTTCCGCGATCGCGCCGACATGCCGGTTGGCCCGGCCCGTGGTGACGATCATGAAGTCGGAAAAGGCAGATTTGCCGCGAAGGTCGATGGTGACCGTTTCTTCCGCCTTCATGTCGTCGAGGCGGGAGAGGATCATATTCAGGGTCTTGTCGGCGTCGGGTTGCGCCTTCAAGGCCGCAGCTTGCGTCGATGTTTTACGCGCGGTTTTGACAGAAGTCTTGGCAACCTTGGGTAAAACAGACTTGGACAATACAGGTGTGGCCAGGGACCATTCCTTTCACTGTATCGCGAACGCCGAATCTGTGACGCCCGCACACCATATTACGCATGTGGGGTTAACGGTTTCAATATTCCAGTGAGTCCCAAATTATACTTCAAGTCACGCTTTGAGCCTCATGTCATCCGCCAGCTCTGTCGTCCGCCAGCTCCCGTCCGGGTTCCGAAGGCCGGTCGACGACAGTCCGAGCTTCATGCCGGTGAGAAACACCCAGGCCGGCGCGTTTTGATCGGCCAGCCGGGCCGCCTGGTTCTCGGGCAGCCGGTAGCGCGCCAGCGCCTGGGCTGCGGGTGCGGCGAGCGTGCGAAAACTTTGCGGCGGACGGTCGATCACAGCGATCGGCACCTCGGATGCGATGCGCCGCCAGCCTTTCCAGCGGTGGAACTGCGCGAGATTGTCGGCGCCCATGATCCAGACAAAGTGCACGCCGGAAACGCGGCGGCGCAAATGTGCAATCGTGTCGACCGTGTACCGGGTTCCGATGACGGCTTCGAGACAGCTGACATCGATGCGGGGATCGTCGGCGATTTTGCGCGCGGCGTCCGCGCGTTCGGCGAGATCGTGCAGTCCGCCGAGATCCTTGAGCGGATTGCCCGGCGTCAAGAGCCACCAGACGCGGTCGAGCTGCAATCGCTTGATCGCGAACAGGCTGATGGCGCGATGGGCGGCGTGCGGCGGATTGAACGAGCCGCCGAGCAGGCCTATCCGCATGCCGTTGGTGTGGAGCGGGATGACGCGCGCGGCGGATCGCGACGCCACCTGAGTTCTGCTCAACGGGGCCACCGCGGGCGCAAAAATGCGTTCACGGCCTTGTCTGCCCGGTGCCGTGAACACGGTATTTGAAGCTGGTCAGTTGCTCGGCGCCGACCGGCCCGCGGGCGTGGAATTTCCCGGTCGCGATGCCGATCTCGGCGCCAAAACCGAATTCGCCGCCGTCGGCGAACTGCGTCGAGGCGTTATGCAGCACGATCGCCGAATCGACCTCGTTGAGGAATTTTCGCGCGGTGTTGATGTCCTCGGTGACGATCGCATCGGTGTGATGCGAGCCGTGGTCGTGGATATGCGCGATCGCCTCGTCGACGCCATCGACCAGTCGCGCCGCGATGATCGCGTCTTCATATTCGGTATCCCAGTCCTCGTCGGACGCCGGCTTCACCCTTTCATCGACACGCTGGACCGCGTCGTCGCCGCGCACCTCGCAGCCGGCATCGATCAGCATCTCGACCAGCGGCTTGAGGCTGACGGACGCGCCGGCGCGATCGACCAGCAGGGTCTCCGCAGCGCCGCAAACGCCGGGACGGCGCATCTTGGCATTGAGCACGATCGACTTCGCCATTTCGAGATTGGCGGCGCGATCGACATAGACGTGGTTGACGCCTTCCAGATGCGCGAATACCGGCACGCGCGCTTCCGCCTCGACGCGCGCCACCAGGCTCTTGCCGCCGCGCGGCACGATCACGTCGACGCCACCGCCCAATCCCGTCAGCAACAGGCCCACGGCGGCGCGATCGCGGGTCGGCACCAGTGTGATCGCAGCCTCGGGCAATCCCGCCTCGCGCAATCCCCGCACAAGGCAATCATGGATCGCACGGCAAGAGCGGAAGCTGTCGGAGCCGCCGCGCAGGATCACCGCGTTGCCGGATTTCAGGCACAACACGCCGGCGTCGGCGGCGACGTTGGGGCGGCTTTCGAAGATCACGGCGATGACGCCGAGCGGCACCCGCACGCGTTCGATGGTCATGCCGTTCGGACGCTGCCAGCTCTCGGTCACGGCGCCGACCGGATCGGCGATCTCGCGGACGGTCGCGACGCCATCGGCCATCGCATCGATCCGCGCCGGCGTCAGCGTCAGCCGATCGATGAAGGCCGACGTCGCGCCGCCGGCGCGAACCTCAGCCACGTCCTCGGCATTGGCCGCGAGTATAGCCGCCGTATTGGCGCGGATGGCGCGTTCGATCGCCTCCAGCGCACGATTCTTCTGCGCGGGCGAGGCGAGCGCCAGCACCCGCGCGGCGGCACGCGCGCGGGCGGCGAGGTCGCTCATCAGGTGAGGCAAATCGACGTCACCGTCGATGGCCTTCAGCGGCGCGGTCATGGGGGTCCCGGCGGTCGATTAAGATCATATTCTAGCATGGAAATCGAGGGCTTGGCGACGCGCGGACCGGCATGGCTGGTTTGGCGGTGAGCGATGTTGGCGAGCAGGTCGGCCAATGGCCGAGTCCGTCCAGGATCGAAAACCGGCTTGCGGGCCTCGGCCGATAGCATTAAGTATTACTTTATAATCCATGAGGATGTGACCATGGCGACGAGCTACAGCATCGGCAAGCATTTCGAAGGCTTCATCGAAAGCCTGATCGAGAGCGGCCGCTACAGTACCGCCAGCGAGGTGATGCGCGACGGGCTTCGGCTGATCGAAGAGCGTGAAGAACGCCGTAAGGCCAAGCTCGAAGCATTGCGCGCTGAAATTCAGAAAGGTTTCGACAGCGGGCCCGCGGAGGAGATTGGCGACATGTTCGCAAGAATCAAGGCGGAGGGGCGAAAGCGGCTGGCTGCGAAGAATGACAAATAGGCCGCGCAAGAGCCCGCAAGCCGAGATTGATCTTACCTCGATCTGGAACTTTATATCGAATGATAGCGTGAAGGCCGCCGATGCATTCATTGACCGCATCGAAGCGGTGTTTGACATGCTGGCACAGACGCCGCTGGCCGGCCGTACAAGAGAAGACCTGGCCCCGAATCTGCGCAGCTTCCCCGTCAGAAGCTACGTGATCTTCTACGTTCCGGTATCTGATGGTATCGAGGTCGTTCGCGTCATGAACAGTCGGCAGGATATCCATGCAGATGATATGGCGTGATGATCAGGAATCGATCTGCCGCGGACCACCCACCACCAGATCATCCCGGTGGATCATTTCCGAGCGTCCGCTGACGCCGAGGATCGCCATCACGTCCGGCGACGAGCGGCCCTTGATCTTCTCGGCGTCCTCGGCGTCATAGGCGACGAGACCGCGGCCGATCTCGTGGCTATCGGGGCCGCGCACCACCACCGCATCGCCGCGGGAAAACTGCCCGTCGATCCGGATCACGCCGGCCGGCAGCAGGCTTTTGCCGGCGCGAAGGGCTGCGACCGCGCCGGCATCGATGGTCAGCGTGCCCTTCGGCTCCAGCGAGCCCGCGATCCAGCGCTTTCGCGCGGTGACGGGATTGGCCGGGGTCAGGAACCAGGTGCAGCGGCCGCCGTCGGATATCGCCTGCAGCGGATGCTCGATCTTGCCGGAGGCGATCAGCATATGCGTGCCAGCGGTGGTTGCGATCTTGGCTGCCTCGATCTTGGTGTGCATGCCGCCGCGCGACAGTTCGGATTCGGCGGCGCCCGCCATCGCCTCGATTTCCGAGGTTACGGATTCGACGATCGGGATCAGCTTGGCGTCGGGGTTGGCCCCCGGCGGCGCGTCATAGAGGCCGTCGATGTCCGACAGCAGGATCAGCAGATCCGCGCTCGCCATGGTGGCGACGCGGGCGGCGAGGCGGTCGTTGTCGCCATAGCGGATCTCGTTGGTGGCGACGGTATCGTTCTCGTTGATGACGGGCACCGCGCGCCATTCCAACAACTTGGCGATGGTCGAGCGGGCGTTGAGATAGCGGCGCCGCTCCTCGGTGTCCTGCAGCGTCACCAGGATCTGGCCGGCCCCGATGCCGTGATTTCCGAGCACTTCCGACCAGATTCGTGCCAGCGCGATCTGTCCGACGGCGGCAGCGCCCTGGCTTTCCTCGAGCTTGAGCGGGCCGCGCGGCAATTTCAGACGGCTGCGCCCGAGTGCGATCGAGCCCGACGAGACCACCAGCACATCACGGCCCTCGCCATGCAGCTTGGCGATATCGGCGGCAAGCGCGGCGAGCCAGGACGAGCGGACCTCGCCTGCATCGGAGTCGACCAGGAGCGAGGAGCCGACCTTGACGACGATGCGGCGAAAGTTTTTGAGCGCGGGGCGGGCCATGGATGCGGTCGAATGAAGCGGGTGGTCTGGAAGCAATACGCGCCGTGCCGTTGATTTGGAAGTGGCGCGTCATATCGGGGCTCTGGATTTAGCCCTGCGGCGCCGCCGGCGCCCACGGTTCGGCCTGCGCCCCGCCCTTGGCCTTGACCGACACCGGCGCCTCGCCGATCACCGCGACCAGCGCGTTCAGCGCTTCCTTGACGCCTTCGCCGGTCGCGCCCGACATCAGCAGCGGGGTTTTCCTTGCGGCGCGCTTCAGCCGATCCTTCTGTTTCTTCAGTTCGTCCGGCGTCACGGCGTCGATCTTGTTCAGCGCGACAATTTCGATCTTGTCGGCGAGCTGGCCGGCATAGGCCTCGAGCTCGGTCCGCACCGTCTTGTAGGCTTGGCCTGCGTGTTCGCAGGTCGCGTCGACCAGATGCAGCAGCACGCGGCAGCGCTCGATATGGCCCAAAAACCGGTCGCCGAGGCCCGCGCCTTCATGCGCGCCTTCGATCAATCCCGGAATATCCGCCAGCACGAATTCGCGGCCCTGCGCGTTTACGACCCCGAGCTGCGGATGCAGCGTGGTGAAGGGATAGTCGGCGATCTTCGGCTTGGCCGCGCTGACCTTGGCAAGAAACGTCGACTTGCCGGCGTTCGGCAGGCCGACCAGACCGGCGTCAGCGATCAGTTTCAGCCGCAGCCAGATCCAGCGCTCCTCGCCCGGCTGCCCGGGATTGGCGTTGCGCGGGGCTCGGTTGGTGGAGGACTTGAAATGCGCGTTGCCGAAGCCACCATTGCCGCCCTCCGCCAGCACGAATTTCTCGCCGAGCGTGGTGAAATCGTGGATCAGCGTTTCACGATCCTCGTCGAAGATCTGCGTGCCGACCGGCACTTTCAGCACGATTGGCTTGCCATTGGCGCCATGGCGGTCCTTGCCCATGCCGTTGATGCCCTTTTGCGCCTTGAAATGCTGCTGGTAGCGGTAGTCGATCAGCGTGTTCAGCCCGTCGACCACCTCGATGACGACGTCGCCGCCGCGGCCGCCATTGCCGCCGGACGGCCCGCCGAACTCGATGAATTTTTCACGCCGGAACGCGACACAGCCATTGCCGCCGTCGCCGGAGCGGATATAGACCTTTGCTTCGTCAAGGAATTTCATGGCTGACAGGTAAGGCAGCGACGCCGGTGCGGCAACCCTCTGCACCCGGAAAAGGAACTAAAAGCCTTAGTTTTTGGGCCTTTTTTAAGCTTCGAGCGATATTCCGCGACGGGCGTTCAATGCGATGTGCACCAACGCCAAAACGGCGGTGGGTCCCCCTTAAACCGAATGCGCTGCCAGCCTTGGGTCCAGCGCAAACTCGTGCGCCAGATAGTCGATCATGGCCCGAACCTTGAGCGGTACAAAGCGGCGTGATGGATATACTGCGTGCATGGGCAACTGTTTCGGTTCATGGTTCCTGAGTAGTACCTTGATCTTGCCGGCCTCGATTTCAGGGCTGAACGCAAACTCGGGAATCACCGCGATGCCGAGGCCGGCGATGACGCCTTCCCGCACGGCTTCGGAATTGTCAGCGCGATAGCGGCCCTTCACCTCGACCTCAAGCGGCCCCGCCGGGCCGTCGAAAATCCAGCGATTTCCGGTCGAAAGCCGGGTGTAGACGATACAATTGTGATGGGCGAGGTCCGCCGGGGCGCGCGGCGTTCCATGCGCCTTGAGATAGGCGGGCGAGGCAACGGTTACGCGGCGGACCAGGCCGATGCGCTTTGCGATCAATCCGGGATCGCTGATCTCGCCAACGCGGATCGCAAGGTCGATGCCTTGCTCCGCCAGATCGGTGAAGGTATCGCTCATCACGAGATCAACGGCGACATCGGGGAAGCGGCCGAGAAACGGCGGCAGCCGCGGCACGACATGCAATCGGCCGAAAACGACCGGCGTTGCCATTCGTAACAGGCCGGATGGTTTGATGCGCCGACGGCCGACGGCATTTTCGGCCTCGCCGAGCGCTTCGAGTGCGCGCAGCGCGTGCTCGTAGAAGGCCCGGCCGTCATCGGTCAGGGTCAAGGTACGCGTGGTACGTGTCAGCAGCCGCGCCCCGAGATGCTCTTCCAGCGCGGCGATTTGCCGGCTGATCGTCGGCTGGGTCGTGTTCATCTGGCCGGCCACGGCCGTGAAGCTGCCGGCATCGACCACCCGGACGAAGGTCTGCATCGGTCCGACGAGGTCCATGCGCTATCCATACGTTTTTCGTATAAACCATATGAGAACGGCGGGGATTATTCAATCCGGCAAACTCCGTCATGTTCCTCGGCACGAACCCCGGCCGCCAAGCGGCCTACGATCGAAAGCAGGAGACCACCATGTCCGGCCAATCCAACACCACCGCGCAGCCTGCCTATTTCACCAAGTTTGCCCACCTTCGCATGAATCGCGCCGCCGACGGCGTCCTGCTGGTCGAAATGCACACCCATGGCGGGCCGATCACCTTCGACGCCACCGATCATGAGCAGTTCGTCGAGGCTTTCTACGAGATCGGCCGCGACCGCGACAACAAAGTGGTTATTCTCACGGGCGTCGGCGACTATATGGCCGAGATCAACTTCGGCAGCTTCGGCAATGTCGGCGATGCCAACGTCTGGTCCAAGGTCCACGATGAAGGAACGCAGATTCTCGAAAACATCGCCAACATTCGCGTACCCCTGATCGCAGCGATCGAAGGGCGTGCGCACATCCACACCGAATACGCCCTTCTCGCCAACGTGATCGTGGCCGGCCGCGGCGCCACCTTCAATGATCTGCCGCACTTCGCCGGCGGCATCGTTCCGGGCGACGGCATCTTCACCACCTGGTCCTATCGCGCCGGGCCAGGCCGCACCGAAGCCTTCCTGCTCGATCCGCAGCCGATCTCCGCGCAGACCGCGGCCGACTGGGGCGTCGTCAGCCATGTGGTCGAAGATGGCCAGGCTGTCGCCAAGGCGAGGGCCCTGGCGCAACTCTATCTCGGGCAGCCCGAGGTGACCCGGCGCAACACCCGCATTCACTTCGTGCAGCCGCTCAAGGAGCGCATCGTCCGCGAGGTCGGCTATGGCCTGGCGCTCGAAGGCACCAGTGCGTCAGCGCTGGTGCAGCAGATGATGGCAAAAGCGGCCTAGCGCAACGACGGACGCAGCAACTTCGCGCTCCCGATGCCAGCATCGCGATCGCCATCTGGAACACACCAGCAAACCGCCAACCAAGGAAACACTGTCATGACGCTTCAATCCGAACTCGACACCTTCAAGACCTCCTGGCTCGATCGCGTCGGGCCCGAAATCGCCAAACTGGTCGATGACGACAACATGGCGCTGCAATCCGTCGCCGCGCAGGCGCTCAAGGCCGGCGACCGCTTGCCTGCAATGCTGCTTAGGGATCAACTGGGCCGTGATGTCGACCTCGGCGCGCTGGCACGCCGCCAACCGCTGATCGTTACCTTCTATCGCGGCGGCTGGTGTCCTTACTGCAATCTGGAACTGCGTGCTTACCAGAACGCCCTGCCCGAAATCGAAGCGCTCGGCGCCAAGCTCGTCGCAGTGACGCCGGAGACGCCCGACAATACGCTCTCGGCCGCCGAGAAGAACGACCTGTCATTTCCGGTTCTTTCCGATGTGAAGGGCCGCCTGGCCGATGCGCTCGGAATCCGGTTCGAACTTTCGCCGGCCATTCAAGCGCTCTACCAGAAGTTCGGTCACGATCTCCCGGCGCGAAACGGTGACGACCGCTGGTCGCTGCCGCTGCCTGCGACCTTCGTGGTCGAAAACGGCGGCGTCATTGCGTTTGCCTATGTCGATCCCGACTATCGCAAACGGCTCGATCCTGGCGTAGCGATCGATGTGCTGCGAAAACTGGCGTCGAAGTCAGCAGCTTGAAAACGCACGCCAGTACGCGATTGGAACATCACCCCCGAAATAATGAGCCGATCATGAGTATCCTGACCGATACCGAACCGCCCGTTGTCGTTCGGGTGACGCCAAGGCTGTTGCCCGAAACTACCGGACTTGCTCTCGATCGGGCTTGAGGCTAACCATCGGCACGGAAAAATTCCCGCTGGAATTGTTCTGCAGGAAAGTTACCCGGAAGCCAAAGATCGGACAAGAGGTGCGCCAAGCCAGCGTTCGCCTTTCCGGCAGGGATTTCTCTGCTTACGATGTCGGCCGACGCCGGATCAGGAATTTCTGCATCCCTTCCAGCACCAGTTCCCTGCGCTGGTTGTGGACGGTCGAGCGCAGCGTTACCACGCCGGTGGTTCGGCCAGGCTTGAGCTCGGTGACTTCGAGCGCGGGATAGATGGTGTCGCCGGCATAGACCGGCTTCAGGAACCGGCTCGATTGTTCGAGAAATCCGACCAGCGATTGCTCGACGATATGGGGAAACAGCCCGGCGCCCGGCGCGGTGTGGGCCAGCGTCTGGAAACCATGCGCCAGCAGGTCCGGCATGCCGCGGGCGCGGCAATATTCGACATCGTAATGGATCGGATGGGTGTCGCCGCTCGCGGTCTGGAAGGCGGCGAATACCGCCGATGTCTGCGTGCGGCTCGGAATCACGAACCGCTCGCCGAGCGCAAAGTCCTCGAACCAGCGCTGCGCGGGCACCATGCGGTGCTGGGCGGGGTCGAAGTCGGTCATGCCGGGTTTCCTGCGGTGGCTTGCGAGATGACCTACCGGTATCGCAGAGGCGTCGACGCGGCAATTGCCGCCTCCGTCATTCCGCGACACGCGTCTTCGCGTCGCCCCGGAATGGCGCTGGAGAGGCAATCGGCAACCTGATAAGCGAGCACTGCGTTGCTCCACGGATACATGATGACCCTGTTCGCAAAGCTTTCGACCTATGACGACCGTTCCGCGCGCCTTGCCGGCATCGGACTGATGCTGCTGTCGATCTTCATGTTTTCGTTCGGCGACGCGATGGGAAAATTCATCGTCGCGACCTATTCGGTCGGGCAATTGCTGTGGCTGCGCGCCTGCGCGGCGCTGTTGCTGCTGCTGCCGACCATATGGAAGCAGCGCGCCGAGTTCACGCGGCTGGAGCGGCCCGGGCTGCAACTGCTTCGCGTCACGCTCTCCACCTTCGAAGTCGCGGCCTTCTTTCTCGCTACCGTCTATCTGCCGCTCGCCGACGTCATCACCTATTATCTGGCCGCGCCGATCTTCGTCACCGCGCTGTCGGGCATCGTGCTGGGCGAGCGCGTCGGCTGGCGGCGCTGGACCGCGATCCTGATCGGCTTCGGCGGCGTATTGGTCGCGCTGCGCCCGTCGGCGCAGACAATGAGCTGGCCCGCGATGATCGCGCTCGGCGGCAGCCTGTCGTTCGCGCTGTTGATGCTGATCACGCGTTCGCTGCGGGCAACGCCGGATATCGTGCTGGCGTCGTCGCAATTCGCCGGCACGTTCGTGCTCGGCGCCGTGCTGTCGCCGTTCGGCTGGGTCGCGCCGAGCGGAGGCCACCTCGTGCTGTTCGCCGCGGCCGGCTGTGTTTCGGTCGGCGCGCTCTTGTGCGTCAACCGCTCGCTGAAGCTGGCGCCGGCGAGCGTGGTGGTGCCGTATCAATATTCGATGATCGTCTGGGCGGTGATCTTCGGCTTCGTGGTGTTCGGCGACGTGCCGTCATGGGCGACGATCGCGGGCGCCGCCATCATCATCGGCGCCGGGCTGTACATTTTCCTGCGTGAGCGAGAGCTCGGGCGCGAGGACGCGGTGGTCAGCCCGCCGGCATGAGGGCTTCCGTCATTGCGACCCGTTGGCTCGCAATGACGAAGAAGTCACCGGTCTCTGCGCGTCGAACTGCCCCAGTTCTTCAGCGACGACCAGACGCTGCGCGACAGGCGGAAGCAATCGACCGGGGTCGATGAACCCAGCGCCTCGAAGCGGTGCAGCTCGACGCCGCTCCACTGAAAGCCGCATTTCTCCAGGATATTGCGCGACGAGGGGTTGGCGACCCGGGCGCCGGAGATCAAATGATCGCACTCGAATTCCTCGAAGAAGAAATCGATCACGGCGCGCGCGGCCTCGGTGCCAAAACCCTGGCCCCAATGGTCGACGCCGAGCCAATAGCCGAGTTCGGGCAGCTCGGGCGCGCGCCAGTCGATACCGACCATGCCGATCGGCGTATGATTGTTCTCGATCAAAAACACCGTCTCGCGCCGGTCCTGGGCGATCGCGCGAACGAACTCCACCGCATGGTCCTGGGAATAGGGATGCGGCAGACGGCGGGTATTTTCTGCAATTAGGCGGTCATTGGCGAGACGCGCAATCGCTCTTACGTCCGCGAGCGTTGGCCTGCGCAATGTCAGCCGTTCGGTCTCGAGGACGCAACTACTTGCCTCGCGCAATGTCGGGGTCGGGACGTCCTGCAGCATGTCGGGCTCCTGGATGCGACGCAAATGAATGCAAACAATAAGGGGAAGCCGGTTTCCCGCCTCCCCTTGGAGCCGTCTTGAGCTCCGCCGGTTCAACAGGACCCGGCGGATTCATGTTGTCCACCGTCTACTCGGCCGCAGCCTCCGTCACCGGAACAACCGATACGAAAATGCGGCCATTGGCTCTTGCACGAAACTCGACATGACCCTCGACCTTGGCGAACAGAGTATGGTCGGTGCCCATGCCGACATTAAGGCCGGGATGCCAGGTGGTGCCGCGCTGACGCGCGATAATGTTGCCGGGAATCACACGCTCACCGCCAAAGGCCTTGATTCCGAGGCGCTTGCCCGCCGAATCACGTCCGTTCCGCGATGAACCGCCTGCTTTCTTGTGAGCCATGGCCAGCCTCCAACTTCAAACTATCTCTAGGTCAATTCCTTGACGGAATCATTTCACTTTTTGTCACGCTTCAAAATTTCGAGGCGCCGCGATCACTTCTTGGCGGCGGCCTTCCTGGCCGGCGCCTTCTTTTTTGCTGCTGGCTTCTTCGCCGCGGGCTTCTTCGTCGCAGCCTTCTTCGCTACCGCCTTCTTGGCGGGCGCCGCTTTCTTCGCGACCTTCGGCGCCTCGTCGTCGCCTTCGGCAGGCGCCGCCGCGACCTTTTCCCGCTTCGGCCGCGGGCCGATGGTCGGCTTGGCGTTATCGGCCAGGATCTCGGTGATGCGAAGCACCGTGATCTCGTCGCGATAGCCGCGCTTGCGGCGCGAATTCTTGCGGCGGCGCTTCTTGAACGCGATCACCTTGGGACCGCGCTTGTGCTGCAGCACCTCTGCCGCAACGGTAGCACCTGCCACGGTCGGCGCACCGAGCACCGGCGTGTCGCCGCCAAGCAGCAGAACTTCACCAAGCTGCACGATCGTGCCGACATCGCCGGCGATCTTGCCTATCTCGAGCACATCATCCGGAACGACGCGGTACTGGCGGCCGCCGGTTTTGATGACTGCGAACATCGTTTGATTCCTTCGTGTTCGATCCCGGCCTCGGACAGGTCCGGGCCGGCTTTTTGTCCAGTCGTTATGGGTACCTTTTTTCGCACGATCGGGGAGCGGATCCCTCAAATTCGCGCAAAAACAAGCGGCGCGAGAAATCCCGCGCCGGTTGGCGGGACTTATAGCCGCTGCCGGCCTCAAGTCAAGGCAGACCGGATCGAAAACCGGCCAAATATGTGGGATTTGGGACCAGAAGGCGAATAGGGAGTAGCGCATAGCCAATGGGGAAAATTCCATTCGCCACGGCTATTCGCTGCTTGCCCGCCCATGAAACGAGGGTCCGCCGCCCCCGGGTCAGGGGAATCGGGTGAAGGAAATCATGCTGCGATGAGGCTGGCGAGATATTCGTCGTCCCAGCCTGCGGTTTTGCGCCGAAGGCGGATGGAATCTTTCCCCGGGGCCTTTCGGGTGAGATTATAGG
>NZ_JBAVNZ010000091.1:0-1968 GCF_049691595.1 Bradyrhizobium sp. | reverse complement strand
ATCCTCGGCCGATCCAAACTCCGCAGTCTCGTGCGCGGCGTCTCGAACCATGGGGCCGCCCCCATCCTCTTATGTCCCATGTCAAGCCCCGAAGGCGCAACAGCCCTGCCTCTCCACGAACTCCGAGAGGTTGTCGATGCGATGATCGTGCAACGGTAGGAGCGAAGCCTGAGACGTCGGTCAACAAGCTCTTATTCGCGGGTTCACGCATGTCCGTGTTTCCGTCCGGGGCTTTCCCTGTCTTCGAACGTGCGTCGATCTTGCGATCGGCTTCAAAGGATGGTCGGGAATTCCCCTTGCCGTGGCTTCGCTCCCGCCGTTGCACGAGATCTGTCTTCACCGGACCATGCCCCGGCGCAGGTTCCCTGATAAATGCTTCTAACGTGCCGCTCGCTCCCTTCGAGAGTCCCGCCTTACTTGGACGCCGCACGGACGGTGGTGATCTCGCGACTGACGGCCCAGATGAAGCCCGCGAGTTCCCGCGCGACCGCAGTGATGGCGACGGTCTTGAGCTTGCCCCTTCTGACCAGCGCCCGATAACGGCCATGCAGGCGGTACTGCGCCTTCCAGGCGATCTCGCGAACCGCTCGCGGGGCGGCTGCAACCTTCTCCTGCTTCTCTTGGCCCACCCGCGGGGGGTGCTGATAGCTCCAGGAGCACTCCACCAGCATGCGGCGGGCGCGCCGGTTGCCGGCCTTTGTGATCGAGCCGCGCTTGATCTTGTCGCCAGTCGAATTCTCCGACGGCACCAGGCCGAGATATCCCATCAGCTCGCCCGGATGTTGAAAGCGCGAGAGGTCGCCGATCTCGGCCAGGAACGTTGCTGCCGAGATCAGATCCAGGCCGCGCATCGCCATCAACGCGGTGACCACCTCGGCCAGCGACCAGTCCGGCACCGCGATCCGGATCGCCTGCTCCAATCGCTCGAGGCGTTCCCGCATCTGCCGCATCGCCAACATCATCTCCTCAAACACGAGGCGCTGCTCTGCATACTCGAGCTTCTGGCTCGCCAGCCAGTTCATGTGCGTCTTGGTCCAGGTCTTCTTGCCTTCCGAATAGTGCAGACCCTGCCGCAGCAGGAATGCCGAGACCTGCTGGCGCTTCGAGCGCAGATCCATCATCGTCGTCTCGCGCGCCCGCGTCAGGTCACGCATCGCCTCGTGATGTCGGTCCGGAACCCACACCGCGGTGAGCTCGCCGGCGCGCAGCAGCTTCGCCAGGCTGAGAGCGTCCCGCCGGTTCGTCTTCACCCGATCGCCCGGCCGCTTCGGAATCAGCGATGGCGCAACCACGACGCACTCGTGACCGAGGTTCTTGATCTGCCGGTAGACCTCGTATCCCGTCGGCCCCGCCTCATAGCAGAACGTCAGACGCTGATATTTGGCGGCAAGCTTCTTCACCAGCTTGGCCGTTGCAGCTCCGGTGTTCTCGATCTCGCCGAAAAACCGAACCTCGCCGGCCCGCCCAGCCTCCGCGATCGCAACCGCATGACGCAACTTCGAGGTATCGAAATCCACGAAAGCTTCGCTATGATTGCCCACGACTCGCCCTCCTTGTTTGAGGCTCTGCCCGGTCCATCCGGGTAACCCTCGCGACAGCATCGAGGGCGAGTCGCCTCTTCAAGGCAAGGGACATACGGTCTTCGAGACAGATGCACGCAAGAGCGTGCATCTCCTCAGGATGAGGCGGGTATTCCGACCCGATTCAAACTGAGCGAAATCTGCTCTAATCAGCGCGCCTGTTTGCGGTCCCGACTGCGCAGCGCCACTCATCAAAACTCCAGTCCACAAAAGCTGAATGGATTACAGCGTGTTTTACCAAAACACGCGGCACTTACCGAGGCGTGAAGCCATTCGCTAAAATTGCAGCGATTCCGCTTGTCAATGTTAATGCACGAGATTACGGCGCCGCGCCGGCGCCGATCAGGCCCGCCATGAACGTGGCAAGGCGTGCGCGCTCCGCGCGGCC
>NZ_JBAVNZ010000090.1:0-3561 GCF_049691595.1 Bradyrhizobium sp. | reverse complement strand
CCGTCTCGCCGTCGTCGAGCTTGCCCTTGGGCAGCACCCACTCGTCGCGCTTGCGCAGGCGCACCACCGCGATGCGCGACGGTTGCTCCTGCCGCAGCACAATGCCCCCCGCCGCCTCAACCGGCATCCGCGCCATCGCTCTTCCCGGATTTTCAATTTCGAACCGTGCTTCAGCCGGGACTATATAGGGACACGCGGCGGCAAAATAGAGATCAGGCGGATGGTTTCCGCAGCAACGGCTCGCCGGCGCGGATTCGCGCGCCCTCCACGACACCGTCGCAAAACTCGAAACGATCTGGCGTCAGCACGATGATGGTCGAGCCGTGCTCGAACCAGCCGAGTTCGTCGCCCTTGCGGACACCTGTTGCGCAGGGAAACACGACCGGCCCTCTGCTTTGGGCGTTGAGGGTCACGTCGAGAAAATGCAGCCGGATGCTGGCGACCAGGATCGCGGCCACCGGCACCAGTGTCAGCGCTTCGCCGCTCGCAAGGCGCGTCTGAATGACTACCCGCTCGTTCTTGCAAAACAGCCGCTCGACCCGTTTCAGCGCGATCGGGTTGACGTTCCAGACATCGCCATGGATCAACGTGACCATCTCGATCCGGCCGTCATCGGGCGCATGAAAGCGGTGATACATGCCGGACGTCAGCCGCAGGGTGACGAAACGGCCGTTGCGGTGGCGCTCCACCAGCGTGGGGTCGCCGAGCAGATCGAGCAGCGAATAGGGCGCGCCCTTGATCTGGAACAGCGCGGTGTCCGCGATCCGGCCGAACGCGCCGATGATGCCGTCGCTTGGACTGGCCACGATCGCCGGATCCGGGTCGGCGGGGCGCAGGCCGGGACGCAGCTCGCGGGTGAAGCAATCATGCAGGCTTTTGAACTCGCTCTTTTTGGCTTCCGACAGATCGAGATCGGAGAACAGCCGCCAAATGGCGATCGAGAAGTCGCGGATCAGCGGATTCTCGATCTTGCTGAACCAGCCCATGAAGCGGGTCAGCGCCGCCCGCGGAATCCGGTTGGTCAGCAGGAAATTGAGGTCTTCCTGCTGGGTCAGCGATGAAATCACGCCCCGGATTGTCATGAATCTGTCAGCTGGACTGGATAGCGCTGGTGGCATGGATTCATCCCTTCCGATTCTGTCGCTGTCCGTCGCCGCGATTGCCGGCGCCGCGGCGGCCTTCCCCAAATTGCAGGCGCGGCTGGCGCTGTCGCGGGCCAAGCACCGCTCGCTGAGCGGACATTCCAAAATGTCCAGGCTGGCCGCCCGGCTGGTGCCGTATTACGAATTCGATATCGATGATTTCTTCCGCTCCGACGGCGCGCCGCGAGAGGTCGCGATGGCGCGCCAGGACGCCTTCTTCCGGCTCGCCCGCCTCTTTGAGGAGCGCTACGCCAAAGGCCGCCAGATGACGGCGGAGGCCGCGCGCCGCATTTCCGACCTGCAATTCACCGAAACCTACCGGGTGCCGTTTCAGTACAGCCGGCTGGTGCGGGAGCATCTTGCGACCGGCGCCTTCATGGCGTCGTCTTCCGGCGTCACCGTGACCGACGTCGACGGCAATGTGTTCTACGACCTCACCGGCTCCTACGGCGTCAACATTTTTGGCAACGATTTTTACCGGGAATGCATTGCCAACGCGGAAGCGCGCGCCCGCGCGCTCGGCCCGGTGCTTGGCCCCTATCATCCGGTGATAACCGACAATGTGCGGCGGCTGTGCGAGATTTCCGGCCTCGACGAAGTCTCGTTCCACATGTCCGGCACCGAAGCGGTGATGCAGGCGGTGCGGCTCGCCCGCTATCACACCCGCCGCGCGCATCTGGTGCGTTTCGCCGGCGCCTATCATGGCTGGTGGGGCGACGTGCAGCCCGGCGTCGGCAATCCCATTTCGCCGCACGAGACCTATACGCTGGCGGAGATGTCCGAGCGCACGCTGCATGTCCTGAAGACGCGGCGCGACATCGCCTGCGTGCTGGTCAATCCGCTGCAGGCGCTGCACCCCAACGCCAATGCGCCCGGCGATTCCGCGCTGGTCGACAGTTCCCGCGCCGGCCATTTCGATCGCGCGGCCTACGGCGAATGGCTCAAGGCACTGCGCGAGGTTTGCGACCAACGCGGCATCGTGCTGATCTTCGACGAGGTGTTCGTCGGCTTCCGCATCGCGCACCGGGGCGCGCAGGAATATTTCGGCGTTCGCGCCGACATGGTGACCTACGGCAAGAGCCTCGCCGGCGGCCTGCCGGTCGGCGCGGTGTGCGGGCGCAAGGAGCTGATGCGCCGGTTCCGCGACGATCGCCCCGCCGACATCTGCTTCGCGCGCGGCACCTTCAACTCGCATCCCTATGTCATGACCGCGATGGACGAGTTTCTCAGCCGGCTCGGCGACAACGGGTTTCGTTCGGTCTATGACGGCCTCGACGAGCGCTGGAACGCGCGCGCCACGCAGCTGAATGATCGGCTCGCCGCCGAAACTCTCCCGGTGCGGGTCAGCAACCTGTCGTCGATCTGGATGGTCCATTATACCGAGCCGTCCCGCTACAACTGGATGCTGCAATATTACCTGCGGGCCGAAGGGCTGGCGCTGAGCTGGGTCGGCACCGGCCGCCTGATCTTCAGCCTGAACTACAGCGACGCGGATTTTGCCGCGGTGGCCGACCGCTTCATCGCCGCCGCCGCGAAGATGAAGCGGGACGGCTGGTGGTGGCGCGACGCGTCGCTCACCAACAAGACCATCCGCCGGCAGATTTTGAAGGAGATGCTTACAAAAAGACGGCCGCGGTGAACCTGCGGCCGTTCTCTTGCTTGTCACAGGATCAGGCGTGCTTGACGTGTTCTTCAAGACCGGGGTCGATCAGTTCGCCCTTCAAGAGGAACAGCGGCGCCTTGTGATACAGCTTGAAGTCGTTGAACGGATCGGTCAGGATCTTCGTCATCCACACGAGGCCGGTCTCGACGTCGCGGATGAAGAACAGGTGGACGGTTCGGAACAACAGCCCGCCGACCCCGATCGCGAGCCAGATTTTTGCAACCTGACGGGTGAAGTCGGCGAATGAGGCCCACGGGGTGAACATCCCGAACAGCGTCGGGTCGAAATACAATACCAGCGGCGACAGCGCCCAGATCACCATCAGCACGATCTTGCGCTGCAGATTGTAGCCTACCTTGATCTCTTCCTTGTGCTCATGGGTCGTTTGGTTGACGTGGTCGTACCCCCTGGGCTCGAAGAAGAAATGGCCGGCCTGGCGCGAGGTCATCGAAACCAGCCAGCCGATCAGCGCGGCTGCCACCGGATCGACGAAGATCATCACATAGCCGATCAGAAAACTCGCCGCGCTGACGAAGTGCAGGCTCTGGTTGATGCGGCTGTGGTGGTAGTAGCGATGGTCATCCCAACGCTGGATTCGCAGCTGTTCCTGGAAGTTCTTGATCATTCTCTCCCCCAAAATCTTTCGAGATCAGGTTTACAGTGATTCGATGTCCGGCATGTGACATCATCGTAATGACATATGACGATGTGGAACGACGCGACGACGCCACGACCGGCTGCGCGCGTTACGCCGCG
>NZ_JBAVNZ010000089.1:0-1675 GCF_049691595.1 Bradyrhizobium sp. | reverse complement strand
TTCGCCGAGCAGGTATTTTGTGACGGGCCAGTTGAAACCCCACCCCACCGACGTGATCGCGAGGAACATCAGGCCCGCGGGCGCGATGCGCGCACGCGTCTTGGTCGGGTCTGGATTTGTCATGAAGCCGGCAGCCGGGGGTGGAATCGCCGCCACCTTGCCGCTTATCCGGGCCTGCCGCCATCGCCGTGCCGGCATGCCAGCCCGGACTCCCCGCGCCGACGTGAGTCTCGCCAAGGCAACCCCGGAGCGCGAATAAATACCGCCCCTGTGAACAGCGGGGCGAAGCTTCCTCCACAGGCTGGCGGAGATTTTTTTCGTTTGGGAATCTCTGAGGACTCACCGATAGTTGGGTCCATCAGCGGCGCGGGACGTCCGCCTGTTTTGCCCCATTTTCCACCATATTTAGTATTTGATTCAGAAACTCGTACTAGTCCTTGACGGGCGTGACGGAGTCGTCCTAGCTTTCCTCCTGTTCGGCGCGAGTGTGTTTGGGTCCCCGCCGGTCGCTCCCAAAGGGTTCCAAAATGACCACTCCGCCGCCGGTCGAGGCCGCGGGTGAAGGGTTTTTTTGCCCTGAATTTTGGGACTCCGGGGCGCCAAAAACGGGGCCGAAACGGCTTGGCTAGCGTGTCGCGTAACGTGTTCGGGGCGTTGAATGCATGACCTGACAAGCCCGGTTCGGGGCCTGCCGGCGAGTGCCGCGGCGAGGTCGATGCGCGCATCGATCTTGCGGCGAGAGAGCAATAGGCCGGGTCCACCGGTTGAACCGCGAAAGGCCGGATCGGGGCTGGGCGACCAGCCGCGACCCAGGCGTTCGCTCAAGGATAATATCCGGCCGCCGCCAGCGCGGACCGGTCAAAAAGAGACGGGGTACGACCATGCGAATCGAACGACGCAACACCACGCCAGGCCAGTCACCCTATGCCGGGATTGATTTCAGATTGACGACATCGGAGATCCGCAACCCCGACGGCTCGATCGTGTTCCGCCTCGAAAATGTCGAGGTCCCCGCATTCTGGTCACAGGTCGCCTCCGACGTGCTGGCGCAAAAGTATTTCCGTAAAGCCGGCGTCGCCGCGCGCCTGAAGAAGGTCGAGGAAGAGACCGTGCCGTCCTGGCTGTGGCGCGCGATGCCGGACACCGAGGCGCTCGCCACCCTGCCCGAGAATGAGCGCTATGTCAGCGAACTCTCGGCGAAGCAGGTGTTCGACCGTCTGGCCGGCTGCTGGACCTATTGGGGCTGGAAGGGCGGCTACTTCACGACGGAAGGCGACGCTTCAGCCTTCTTCGACGAGCTGCGCTTCATGCTGGCGAAGCAGATGGTGGCGCCGAACTCGCCGCAATGGTTCAACACCGGGCTGCACTGGGCCTATGGCGTCGATGGCCCCGGCCAGGGCCACTATTATGTGGACTGGAAGACCGGCAAGCTGACAAAATCCAAATCGGCTTACGAGCATCCGCAGCCGCACGCCTGCTTCATCCAGGGCATCGAGGACGACCTCGTCAACGAGGGCGGCATCATGGACCTCTGGGTGCGCGAGGCGCGCCTGTTCAAATATGGCTCCGGCACCGGCTCCAACTTCTCCCGCCTGCGCGGCGAAGGCGAAAAGCTGTCGGGCGGCGGCCGCTCGTCGGGCCTGATGAGTTTCCTCAAGATCGGCGACCGCGCCGC
>NZ_JBAVNZ010000088.1:0-3064 GCF_049691595.1 Bradyrhizobium sp. | reverse complement strand
CCCTTACTGCGCCGCCTCCACCGTTTCCAGCACCGGATAATCCGTATATCCCTTCGCCCCGCCGCCATAGAACGTCGCCTTGTCCGGCGCATTCAGCGGCGCGCCTTTCTTGAGACGCTCGACCAGGTCGGGATTGGCAATGAACGGCTTTCCGAACGCGATCAAATCGGCGGCGTTGGCCGCCAGCACCTTGGTCGCGAGATCGAAATCGTAGCCGTTGTTGGCGACATAGGCCTGCTTGAAGCGCTTGCGCAACGACGCGTAGTCGAACGGCGCGTTGTCGCGCGGGCCGCCAGTGGCGCCTTCGATGACGTGGATGTAGACGAGTTTCAGCGCATTGAGGTGATCGACGATGTAATCGAACAGCGGCTGCGGGTTGGAGTCGGAGACATCATTGGCCGGCGTCACCGGCGAAATCCGGATGCCGGTCCGATCCGCGCCGGCTTCTGCGGCGACGACCCTGGAAATCTCGAGCATCAGTTTGGCGCGGTTTTCGATCGATCCGCCATAGGCATCGGTGCGCTTGTTGGTGCCGTCCTTGGCGAACTGGTCGAGCAGATAGCCATTGGCGCCGTGGATTTCGACGCCGTCGAATCCGGCCTCCAGCGCATTGGCCGCGCCGCGCCTGAAGCTCTCGATGATGCCGGGGATCTCGTCCAGTGCCAGCGCGCGCGGCTCGGAGATTTCGGTAAAAGTGTTGTTGACAAAGGTCTTTCCTTTGGCGCGGATCGCCGATGGCGCCACCGGCGCGCCGTGGTTCGGCTGTAGCGAGGTGTGCGAGACGCGCCCGACATGCCAGATCTGGATGAAGATCCGGCCGCCCTGCTCATGCACGCGGTCGGTGACCTTGCGCCAGCCCGCGACCTGTTCCTTCGAGTAGATGCCGGGCGTGTCCTGGTAGCCCTGGCCCTGCTGCGAGACCTGGCTCGCTTCGGTGATCAGCAGGCCCGCGGAAGCGCGCTGCCCGTAATAGTCGATCGCCAGCGGATTGGGCACCATGCCGGTGACCGCGCGGTTGCGGGTCAGGGGCGCCATCACCACGCGGTTGGGCAGCGTGATCGGGCCAAGCTTGAAGGGCTCGAAGAGTTTGGTCGGCGGGCTCATGTCTGGTTCCGTAAAAATGAATGGATGCGGCAGAGGTGGGCATTGAAGCCGTCAGCGCAATGCCCTGAGCTATTCGCGGCGCGCAGGTGAGCTGCGCAAGATACCTGTTGTCATTCCGGGGCGCGCAAAGCGCGAACTATGATGTGCAATTGCACATCAGAGAATCTCGAGATTCCGGGTTCAGTCCGGCGGACTGCCCCGGAATGACGGCGAGCGTCAGTTCACCCCCAGAAAGTCGCGCTTGCCGATTTCGACGCCGTTGTGGCGCAGGATGCCGTGGGTGATGGCGGCATGGAAGTAGAAATTCGGAAACGCGAAATTGCTGAGGAACTGCCGGCCCTTCAGCGTCATCATGTTGTTCGGGCCGGCGGGGAAGGTGACCTCCCGCGTGTCGGCGCCGTCGAACTGCGCCGGCTTGAACGATTTGACATAGTCGATGGTTTTCGCAAGCCGCTGCCTCAGCTCCTCAAAACTCTTTTCGGTGTCGGGGGTGGAGGGCACTTCGCTGCCGGCGAGTCGGGCGCAGCTCTTGGCGGCGAAATCGCAGGCGATCTGGACCTGGCGCGTCAGCGGCAGCATGTCCGGATAGAGCCGCGCGCCGAGCAGGACCTCGGGATTGATATTCTTGTTCTTGCAATGCGCCTCGGCCTTGCCGAGCAGGCCGGAAAGGCTACCGAGAATTTGCAGGAAGGTCGGGACGGTGGCGTCGTAGAAGGACATCGGATGCTCTTTTCACGTTGTGGAATATCGTTCGGTGCGGGGACCTGCGGCTCGAAATGGGGCCGCGGAGGGGAAAGTACAACTGATATCACAAGCCCGTCATCGTCAGTTACTTTGTCGTGGCCCACCGCGCATCCGTGCCAGCAATTCGGCGGTCGGCCAGGAATCGGCGGGCAGGCCGTATTTGACCTGCATCGCCTTGATCGCGCCGCGGCTCTGCAGGCCGAGCACGCCGTCGACCTTGCCGACATTGAAGCCTGAGCGCACCAGCAATTGCTGCAATTCGCGGATCTCATTGAACGGCAATTGCGTGACCGGCGCCGACGGAGGCCGCAGCGGCGGGCTGCCGGCGATGCGGGTCGCGAGATAACCGGCGGTGGACGAATAGATCAGCGAATTATTCCACTCGGTATAGGCGGCGAAATTTGCGTAGGCCAAAAACGCCGGACCCGTCCGGCCCATCGGCAACAGCAGCGACGCCGGCATGTCGTCGTTCGCCAGCGGCTTGCCGTCGGGATAGCTGACGCCGAACTGCGCCCATTTCGAACGCGGCAGCTTGATGGTGAGATCGGCCTGGTCCCAGGGAAAACCTGACGCGAGATTTGGCGGCACGCGCACTTCCTGCAGCCACGGCTCGCCGCGCCGCCATTTCAGTCCGTTGGCGATGTAGTTGGCGGTCGAGCCGATCACGTCGGGCGGGCTGCGCAAGAGGTTGCGGTGGCCGTCGCCGTCGTAATCGACCGCGTAGTTGAAATAATGCGTCGGCAGAAATTGCGTCTGGCCGAGCTCGCCGGCCCAGGAGCCGACCATCTCGGGCGGCGAGAGATCGCCGCGGTCGATGATCTTCAACGCCGCGATGGTTTCCTTCGCGAACATTTCCGAGCGGCGGCAGTCATAGGCCAGCGACACCAGCGAGCGCAAGGTCGGCAGGTTGCCCATGTTGGCGCCGAAATCGCTCTCGAGCCCCCAGAACGCCGCGATCACCGCCGGCGGCACGCCATATTCCTTCTCGGCGCGCGCGAACGCGGCCGCGTAGGTCTTGATCCGCGCCTGGCCCTGCTGCATCCGGTAGGGCGCGGCCATGCGGCCGGCGAACTCGGTAAAGATCTGCCCGAATACGCGCTGGCCGCGGTCGCGGTTGACGATGCCCTGGTCGTAGACGAGGTAGGGCGTCGCATCCGCGAGCGTGCGCGGCGACACGCCGGCCGCGACCGCCTGCTGCTTCAACTCGGCGAGGAAG
>NZ_JBAVNZ010000087.1:0-5155 GCF_049691595.1 Bradyrhizobium sp. | reverse complement strand
TACCGCTCGGTGCGTGGCGGCCACAAGCTCAACCACGCCGTTCTCACCGCCCTGATGGCCGATCGTGGCGCCTGGCGGGTGGTCGAGCCGGAAACGGCGCGCCGTTCCCGCGGCCATGTCGAGGCCGGCAGCGGAATGGTCGGCGGCCTGATCGCCCCGGCCTATGGTCCGGACGTATCCTGAGCGGCCCCGTCGGGATTTTCCAACAGCGGTGGATAAATAGGAGCGCATGACCGGGAACCGGTTTTTGCTTCCGGTCGGGCTGTAATCATATTTCGGGCGATGATCCGATCGCAAAACCGCGCTGCTCCCGCGGATCACGCGCTAACCGCAATGGGTAACGGTCGTGTCGAGCCGCCTTAATCCGGGCGAAATGGCTGCGTATTCGGTTGGTTAACGATCGGTTTTCAGCTACACAGGCCCGCGGTTGCACGGCACGCCGCCACTGGCACGGGGATGATTGCTTCCATGACCTCGGTTCATGGACCGGCGGGCTCCACCATCGGCCGCATCACAGGCGTCAGGTTTTGGATTTCATGTCGGCACAGCGTATGACGCTCGAACCACTCCGCTCATCCGACGCCTCCGGCCTTGGCCGGGCCGGCCGGTCGTTGCGTCTGGCGGCGGCTCTGGTCGTGCTTGCGATTCCCTTAAGCGGGTGCGGCACCGGCTCGCTGTGGGACAAGTTCCTGGCCAAGGACGACACTTTCGTCGAGGAACCCGCCGACAAGCTCTACAATGAGGGCTTGTACCTGATGAACCAGCGCAAGGATCCCAAGGCAGCGTCGAAGAAATTCGAGGAAGTCGACCGTCAGCATCCCTATTCCGATTGGGCGCGCAAATCGCTGCTGATGTCGGCCTATTCCTTCTACAATTCCGGCGATTACGACAACTGCATCGGGGCGGCGACCCGTTACGTCACGCTGCATCCCGGCAGCCCGGATGCGGCTTACGCGCAATATCTGATCGCGGCCTCGCATTATGACCAGATCCCGGATATTTCGCGGGACCAGGCCCGCACCGAAAAGGCGATCGCCTCGCTGGAAGAGGTGGTGCGCAAATATCCGACCTCGGAATACGCCACCAGCGCCAAGGCCAAGCTGGAAGGCGCACGCGACCAGCTCGCCGGCAAGGAAATGGACGTCGGCCGCTATTACATGGCCAAGCGCGACTACACCGCCGCCATCAACCGCTTCAAGACCGTGGTCACCCGCTACCAGACCACGCGGCATGTCGAGGAAGCGCTGGCACGGCTGACCGAGGGCTATATGGCGATCGGCATCGTCGGCGAGGCGCAGACCGCGGCCGCCGTGCTTGGCCACAACTTTCCTGACAGCCGCTGGTACAAGGACGCCTATAATCTAGTAAAGTCCGGCGGTCTCGAGCCGAGCGAGAATCAGGGCTCCTATATTTCCAGGGCCTTCAAGAAGATGGGTCTCGGCTAGGAATTAATCTCGCATGCTGGCGCGTCTGTCGATCCGCGACATCGTCCTGATCGAACGGCTCGATATCGAATTCTCCCGTGGCCTGGCGGTGCTGACCGGCGAAACCGGCGCGGGAAAATCCATCCTGCTCGATGCCTTCGCGCTCGCGCTCGGCGGCCGCGGCGATTCCGGCCTCGTCCGCAATGGCGCGGAGCAGGGCCAGGTCACCGCCGTGTTCGACGTGCCGAAGGGCCATCCCGCCGCGGCGATCCTTGTCGACAACGGCCTGGAGGATGCGGGTTCCGAAGGTACCTGCGAGATGATCCTGCGCCGCGTGCAGCTCGCCGACGGCCGCACCCGCGCCTTCATCAACGATCAGGCGATCAGCGTGCAGACCTTGAAGGCGGTGGGTTCGGCGCTGGTGGAGATTCACGGCCAGCATGACGAGCGCGCGCTGGTCGATGCCGCGACCCATCGCCGGCTGCTCGACGCCTTCGCCGGCCTCGAGCCGGATGTCGCGGCGCTGGAAAAGCTGTGGGAAGCGCGCCGCGCCGCCCATACCGCGCTCGACGCCCATCGTGCCGGCATGGCGCGCGCCGCCCGCGAGGCTGACTATCTGCGTCACGCCGCCGACGAACTGAATACGCTTAATCCGAAGGAGGGCGAGGAGACCGCGCTCGCCGAACGCCGCACCACGATGATGCAGGGCGAGAAGATCGCAAGCGACCTTCGCGAGGCGCAGGAAGCCGTCGGCGGCGCCCATTCGCCGGTGCCGGCGCTGTCGGCCGCGGTGCGCCGCCTGGAACGCCGCGCCGCCAATGCGCCTGATCTGGTTGGACCCGCGGTGAAGGCGATCGATGCCGCGATCAACGCGCTGGAGGAGGCCGACCAGCATCTCAATGCGGCGCTGATCGCGGCCGATTTCGATCCGGCCGAGTTGGAGCGCATCGAGGAGCGGCTGTTCGCGCTGCGCGCCGCCTCGCGCAAATACCAGACGCCGGTCGATGACCTCGCGGCATTGGCCGCCAAATATGCCGGCGATGTGGCGCTGATCGACGCCGGCGCCGACCAGTTGAATAAACTGGAAGCGGCGGCAGCCGAGGCCGACGCGCGCTACGGCGCCGCCGCCGCCAGGCTTTCGGCCGCGCGCGGCAAATCCGCCGAGCGGCTGAACAAGGCAGTCAACGCCGAACTCGCGCCGCTGAAGCTCGACCGCGCGACATTCATGACCCAGGTCGATACCGACGAAAAAACGCCGGGCCCGCAGGGCATCGACCGCATCGAGTTCTGGGTGCAGACCAATCCCGGCACCAGGCCGGGGCCGCTGATGAAGGTCGCCTCCGGCGGCGAGCTGTCGCGGTTCCTGCTGGCGCTGAAGGTGGTGCTGTCGGACCGCGGATCGGCGCCCACCCTGGTCTTCGACGAGATCGATACCGGCGTCGGCGGCGCGGTGGCCGATGCCATCGGCGCCCGGCTGGCGCGGCTCGCCGGCCGGGTCCAGGTGATGGCGGTGACGCACGCCCCGCAGGTCGCAGCCCGTGCCGACCAGCATCTGCTGATTTCCAAGGACGCGCTCGACAAGGGCAAGCGCGTCGCCACCCGCGTCAACGCGCTCGCCGCCGATCACCGCCGCGAAGAAATCGCGCGCATGCTGGCCGGCGCGGAAATCACCGCCGAAGCGCGCGCCGCGGCCGACCGGCTACTGCGCGCGGCGACGGCGTAACGCTCGTGTCCCGGACGCGGCGCAGCGTTCTTCGCGCTGCGCCGCAGAGCCGGGACCTTTTCATAACGGGGTGGACCCCGGATTAGCAGCGCACCACGCCGCAAGGCCGGCGCGCTGCGCACTATCCGGGGAACATTGGGGCTATCCCCGGCTTTTCTCCAAACCATCTTCGTCGTATTGAACGGCCATGGCCAAGCCACCGAAGACAAAAGCCCTGACCGACGTCGCCGACCTTTCCAAGGCCCAGGCCAAGGTCGAGCTGAAACGGCTTGCGCTCGAGATCGAGCGCCATGACACGGCCTACTATCAGGAAGATGCGCCGAAAATTTCGGACGCCGAATATGATGCGCTGCGCAGGCGCCACAACGCCATCGAGGCGCGCTTTCCGGAATTCGTCACCGCGCAATCGCCGTCGCAGAAGATCGGCGCGGCGCCTTCCGGCAAATTCAGAAAGATCCGGCACGCGGTGCCGATGCTGTCGCTCGACAATGCGTTTGCCGAGGACGATGTGCTTGACTTTATCGGCCGCATCCGCCGCTTCCTGAAACTGGACGAGGGCGACCGGATCGATTTCAGCGCCGAGCCGAAGATCGACGGGCTGTCGATGTCGCTGCGTTATGAGGGCGGTGAACTCGTCACCGCGGCGACCCGCGGCGACGGCGCGGAAGGCGAGGACGTCACCGCCAATATCCGCACGCTTCATGACGTGCCGCACAAGCTCAGGGGTCGCAACGTGCCCGACATCTGCGAGGTGCGCGGCGAAGTCTACATGACCAAGCAGGCGTTTCTGGCGCTCAACGAACGGCAGAAGGCCGCGGGCGACACCGTGTTCGCCAACCCGCGCAATTCCGCGGCCGGCTCGCTGCGCCAGAAGGATGCTTCCATCACCGCCTCGCGCCCGCTCGGCTTTTTCGCCTATGCCTGGGGCGAGATCAGCGCGATGCCGGAAGACAGGCAGTCTGGCATGATCGGTTGGTTCGAGCGCTGCGGCTTTCGGACCAATCCGCTGACAAAACTTTGCCACTCCACCGAACAGTTGATCGCGTTCCACCGCAAGATCGAAGAGCAGCGCGCCGAGCTCGACTACGACATCGACGGCGTGGTCTACAAGGTCGACCGCATCGACTGGCAGGAGCGGCTCGGCTTCGTGTCGCGCACGCCGCGCTGGGCGATCGCGCACAAATTCCCGGCCGAGCGCGCCATCACTGTGCTGCGCGACATCGAGATCCAGGTCGGGCGCACCGGCTCGTTCACGCCGGTCGGCAAGCTGGAACCGGTCGGCGTCGGCGGCGTCATCGTGCAGAACGTCACGCTGCACAATGAGGATTACATCAAGGGCATCGGCGGCGACGGCGAGCAACTGCGCGCCGGCCGCGACATCAGGATCGGCGACACCGTCATCATCCAGCGCGCCGGCGATGTGATCCCGCAAGTGGTCGACGTCGTGATCGACAAGCGGCCGAAAAACGCAAAACCGTTTCATTTTCCGAAAAAATGCCCGTGCCCGCTGCATACCGACGTGGTGCGCGAGGAGACCGCGACCGGCGAGGAAGGCGCGCGCGCCCGCTGCACCGGTGAGTTCGCCTGTCCGTTCCAGAAGATCGAGCATTTAAAACTGTTCGCCTCGCGCCGCGCCTTCGACATCGAGGGGCTCGGCGAGAAGCAGATCCAGTTCTTCTTCGAGCAGGGATGGGTCAAGGAGCCGGCTGATATCTTCACGCTGGCCGCGCGCAATGCAAAGCTCAAGCTCGAGGAGATCGAAGGCTACGGCGAGACCTCGGTGCGCAACCTGTTCGCCGCCATCGAGGAGCGCCGCAACATCTCGCTGGAACGCTTCATCTATGCGCTCGGGATGCGGCATGTCGGCGAAACCACCGCGCTGGCGCTGGCACGCGGCTATGGCTCCTGGCAAGCCTTCCACGATGCCTGCCTCCAGGTCGCCAAGGGCGACGAGGAGACCATTGCCGAGATGGATGCACTCGATCAGATTGGCGACACCGTGATCCGG
>NZ_JBAVNZ010000086.1:0-2887 GCF_049691595.1 Bradyrhizobium sp. | reverse complement strand
CTCCAGGATGATGTCGGAGGAATGCTGGATCTCCAGCGCCATCGGTCCTTCCACCCGCAGCACCAGCGTCGCCGGTTCCTGCGGCTGGCCCTCCACCGGGCGCGGCCACTGCATCTTCAGCGGCTCGGAATGGGCGGCGATCTCGCGTCCGGCGATCTCCGCCCAGCGCGTCACCAGTTCCCGCGCGGCGAACCCCTGCCTGGCATAGGCGTCGGAAAACACGTCTGCGAGCAGGACGGAAAGCGGTCTTGCGCTGATCGGGCCGGGGCGGGACATGGGTGTTTATAGCACCGCTGTTGGGGGGCAGTCCAAATCATGCCGCGCGCGGGCGAATGGCCTTCAGATCGCGGTCGATCTCGCGCCGCCGCTGCATCAGGTCATAGTCCATCTGCAGCCCAAGGAAGAAGCCTTCCGGCAGACCGAAATAGCGCGCGAGCCGAAGGTCGGTGTCGGCGGTAATGTCGCGCTTGCCCAGCACGATCTCGTTGATGCGGCGCGGCGCGACATGGACGGCACGCGCCAAACTATTCTGACTGAGGCCCATCGGCTTGAGAAACTCTTCGAGCAGGATTTCGCCCGGATGCGGGTTTTGCAGCAGCCCGCCCCTGGACATGGTAGTCGACGATTTCGACACGCGCCGGCCCTCCTTCAAACTCAAAACCTGGAAGAGTTTTCCTCTTGAGATTCCGGGTCTGGACCTTCGGTCTATCCGGGAACGACGTTATATAATGGCATGACCTTATCAGGTGCGGCGCGGAAGCGAAAGAAAGTCCCATCCGTCGATCACGATGATATGGCTTCCGGCCGCCCCGCGCGGCTGCTGGACTGGTACGACCGCCATCGCCGCCGGCTGCCGTGGCGGCCGCTGGCGGGCGAGAGCGCCGATCCGTACCGGGTGTGGCTGTCGGAAATCATGCTGCAGCAGACCGGGGTCAAAACCGTAGCTCCCTATTTCCTGAAGTTTTTGGCGCGCTGGCCCGACGTGGCTGCGTTGGCGCGCGCGTCGCAGGACGACGTGCTGCGGATGTGGGCCGGGCTCGGTTACTATTCGCGGGCGCGCAATCTGCACGCCTGCGCGGTGGCGGTGCTGCGCGATCACGGCGGCGTCTTTCCCGGCACCGAGGAAGGTTTGCGGGCGCTGCCGGGAATCGGTCCCTATACCGCGGCGGCGATCGCGGCGATTGCGTTCGGTTGTCGCACCATGCCGGTCGACGGCAATATCGAGCGCGTGGTGTCGCGGCTGTTCGCGGTCGAGGAACCGTTGCCGCAGGCGAAGCCGCTGATTCAACAACTGGCGACGACATTGCTTGGCCAGTCCCGCGATGGCGACGAGAAGTCTCGCGCCGGTGATAGCGCGCAAGCGCTGATGGATATCGGCTCGTCGATCTGCACGCCGAAGAAGCCGGCCTGCGCGCTGTGCCCGCTGAACGACGATTGCGCCGCGCACGCGCGCGGCGATCAGGAGAGCTTTCCGCGCAAGGCGCCGAAGAAATCGGGCGCGCTGCGTCGCGGCGCCGCCTTCGTCGTCACGCGCGGCAATGAATTGCTGGTCCGCACCCGGCCCGAAAAGGGCCTGCTCGGCGGCATGACCGAAGTGCCGGGCTCCGACTGGCTCGCCGGACAGGACGACAAGGCGGCCTTGATGCAGGCGCCGTTGCCCAATGGCATCGCGCGCTGGCATCGCAAGGCCGGCGTTGTCACCCACGTCTTTACGCATTTTCCGCTGGAGCTTGTGGTCTACACCGCAAGGGCAGCCGCGCGTACGCCTACGCCCAGGGGAATGCGCTGGGTGCCGGTCGCAACGCTTGCCGATGAAGCGCTGCCCAATGTCATGCGCAAGGTGATCGCGCACGGGCTCGGGCGGTAACGTTGATAATTACCCAAGATGTACCGACGCTGTCATTGCGAGGAGCGTAAGCGACGAAGCAATCCATTCTTCCTCGCGGTGCGATGGATTGCTTCGCTGCGCTCGCAATGACGTGAAAGTCATCCCGCGCTGTCGAGCCGGCCCGGCGCGGGCATGGTCACGATCGGCGGCTTGGCGTTGAGGCCTTCGACCTGAAAGCCGGCGACGCGCTTGTAGTTGGCGGCGATGTCCTCCAGCTCCTTCAGCGACAGCACGTCGGTGACGACGTCGTAGCCGTCGGGCGCGCGTTCCTCGACGAGCTGCATCACCTGCTCGGGGCCGTTGCGCCGGTTCAGCATGACAAGGTCGGCGGTCGCGGGCCGCCGCTCGGCCTCATAGGCCGCCAGCGCAGCATTGGTTGGACCTCGCGCCAGAATTTCCCGCGTCAGCACGCGGGCATCCAGAATCGCCTGCGACGCGCCGTTGGAACCGATCGGGTACATCGGATGCGCGGCATCGCCCATCAGCGTGACGCGGCCAAAAGTCCATTGCGGGATCGGATCACGGTCGACCAGCGGATATTCGTAGGCCCGCGGGCAGTTGCGGATCAGGCCGGGGACGTCGAGCCAGTCGAACTTCCAGTGCGTAAACCACGGCAGAAACTCTTCCAATCTTGCCGTCCGGTTGTAGTCCTCGCGCCGCCATTGCCAGGTCGGCGGCATGTGCCGTTCGGCCACCCAGTTGATGCTGAATTTGCCCGACGCGTCGGGCGCCTTCGAGATCGGATAGCAGACGAATTTCAGCATTTCGTGGCCGGCCATGATCATGGTGCGGCCGGACAGGAAGGCGTCGCTCTTGGTGATGCCGCGCCACAGGATTCGCCCGTTCCAGATCGGCGGGCCTTCTTGCGGATAGAGCTTTTCGCGGATCGCGGAATGGATGCCGTCGGCGGCGATCAAGAGCGCGCCTTGATGGTGACTTGTCGATTTGCCGGTCGCCTTGTCGATGAATTCGGCGCGGACACCGTCGGCTGTCTCTTTC
>NZ_JBAVNZ010000085.1:0-1786 GCF_049691595.1 Bradyrhizobium sp. | reverse complement strand
CCTCAAATGATAACAAGAAGCCTACCCATCGCACCGTTAGCATCCCGCCGTTAGTCGAAACGAGTGTATGCAAGTGGTCGAAACTCCGGCCGACGCACCAAACCCTACGCCAAAAACTTTTGTTGGTCCATTTAAGGATATATCGACACTGTGGCGGTACAACCCGGTCTTGCCTGCCACCTTGGCAAATAAACTGCAACGCGTGCCAACAGGAAGCTGCACAAATCTATCCGGTGCGAGATGCTAAGGGAAACGGTAATGACTACAATCTTGAGCCAATCGACTGGCCTACTAAAATGCGTCAGCCTCAGCGTGGCCTTTGTCGCTGCCACGCTTTCGAGTATAGCGACAACTTGGTTGTGCCTGTGGCTGCTGTTTGGGGGCACCGGGATGTTCAGGGTCAGCTTCGGGGAAAACAGACAGTATATTTATTTCGCGATAGTAATCGTCACTATTTCCCTTACCGTTTGTGTCGGAGCTCTCTACCGAGAGCGTGCATTTATTCTTATAGGTCTCGGCGCAGTCGGAGGATATGTAGGTAGCGTGTTGGCTTATTACGTTTTGGCATTTGAGTTTGTCGAACGAATGGTGCTTAGCAACTATCTGGGGTTTCTCGTTGCACCATTGGTACTTCCAACTCACTTTATCTTTGTCGCAAGCGGAGCCTTAGCGGGAGGGTTAGTGCTCATTCTTTTGACCCTTTACAAGGCTTGGCGTTCTATCTCCTAGTGGATGGCTCAATGCCAACGGCCGTGGGGCCTACTCGATGACGATGCGCGGTGCGGGCCTGTTTGCGGTGCCGGAGGCGACCGCGGTCCAGATTTGGCGGGCGATGTCGACATAGTGCCGCGCATGCACGCCGTCGGGCTCGGTTGCGACGATCGGGCGGCCGTCGTCGGAGGTTTCCCGGATTTGGATGTCGAGCGGAATCTCGCCGAGAAACGGAATTCCGCGGCTTTCGGATTCCTGCCGCGCGCCGCCATGGCCGAATATCGGCGTGACATGATGGCAGGCCGGGCAGCAGAAACCCGACATGTTTTCGATCAGGCCGAGCAGCGGGATGTTCACTTTCTGAAACATTGCGATGCCGCGCCGCGCATCGATCAGGGCGATGTCCTGCGGCGTCGAGACGATGACCGCGCCGGAAAGCGGCGCCTGCTGCGCCATGGTGAGCTGCGCATCGCCGGTGCCGGGCGGCAAATCGACCACCAGAATATCGAGATCGCCCCACGCCACCTCGCGCAGCATCTGCGTGATGGCGGCGATCACCATCGGCCCCCGCCAGATCATGGCGAGGTCCTCCTCGACCAGGAAGCCGATCGACATCACCTTGACGCCGAAACGTTCCATCGGTTCCAGCATCCGCGGGCCGGCCTGGCGCGGTTTGCCGCGCAGCCCGAACAGTTTTGGCTGCGACGGACCGTAAATATCGGCGTCGAGGATGCCGGCTTTCAGGCCGATGGCGGCAAAGCCGAGCGCGAGATTGCATGAGGTGGTGGATTTGCCGACGCCGCCCTTGCCGGAAGCCACCGCGATGATGTGCCTGACGCCGGGAATGCCGGCCGCCCGCGAGGTCGCGCGCGCTTTCGGGTCTGGACTGGCAGCGGACACGATTTGCTCCTCACGATCCAAAAGGATCGCCTTTCTTGGTATCGCGCGCGCGCAGATAATCCTCGGTCGACATCACCGGGGGTCGCGGCGGCGCACCGTGCGGGTCAAAACCCTCGTTGACCACGGCTTCGACGCGGCAGTCCGCGCACATCTTGATCACGTCGATACGCCGGGC
>NZ_JBAVNZ010000084.1:0-3585 GCF_049691595.1 Bradyrhizobium sp. | reverse complement strand
CTGCTGCTCGACGAGCCGCTGGCGGCGCTGGACAAGAAATTGCGCGAAAGCACGCAGATCGAGCTGATGGAGTTGCAGCGGCGTCTCGGCATGACTTTCATCATCGTCACCCATGACCAGGAGGAGGCGATGACAATGGCTGGCCGGATCGGCGTGATGGACGCCGGCCGTCTCCAACAGGTCGCGACCCCGCGCGAGCTCTACGAGGCGCCGCAGTCGCGCTGGGTCGCCGAGTTCGTCGGCGACATCAATCTGTTCGACGGGCAGGTGGTCTCCAGCGAGCATGGACGCCTGACGGTGTCGACGCGCGATGCCGGAACACTCGCCGTGGCGGAGCCTGAGCCGCCGGTCGCCAGGGAGATCATCAGTGTCGCGATCCGGCCTGAAAAACTAAAACTGTCGCGCCGCGGCCCGGTATCGGACGCGGCGAGCGCGCAGGCGATCAACCGGCTGGAAGGCGTGGTCACCGATGTCGGCTATCTCGGCGGTCTGACCACCTACAAGGTCAAGCTCGACACCGGCGCGGTGGTGCGCGCGTCGATGGCCAACACCGCGCGGCTCGATCGCGATGCCCTCAGCGCGGGCCAGCGCGTGGTGGCGTGGTTCACGCCTGACGACTGCGTGGTGCTGGCGCGATGAGCACGCGCCGCATCTTCGCGCGGCCGGCGCGCCTTGCCGCGATCGCGCCCTATCTGTGGATGGTGCTGTTCTTCCTGGTGCCGTTCGGCTTCGTGCTGAAGATCAGCCTGTCGCAGACCGCGATCGCGCAGCCGCCCTATACGCCGGTGTTCGATGTCAGCGAGGGGTTGGCCGCGATCAAGGCGGCGCTCGCAGAACTGTCGCTGGATAATTTCCGGCTGCTGGTCTCCGACCAGCTCTACATCCTGTCCTATCTGCGCAGCCTCACGGTCGCCGTGGCGTCGACCGCGATGCTGCTCGCGATCGGCTATCCCATCGCCTATGGCATGGCGCGGCTGCCACTGAAATGGCAGGGCGTGGCGATGATGCTGGTGATCGTGCCGTTCTGGACCTCGTTCCTGATCCGCATCTATGCCTGGATCAACATTTTGCAGCATGACGGGCTGCTCAACAAGATCCTGCTCGTGCTGCATCTGGTCGCCGTGCCGGTGGTGTGGCTGTCGACCGACAGCGCGATGTATCTCGGCATGGTCTATTCCTATCTGCCGTTCATGATCCTGCCGCTCTACGCGACGCTTGCGAAAATGGATCCGGCGCTGCTGGAGGCGGCCAACGATCTCGGCGCCGCGCCGCTTCAGGCATTCTGGCTGGTGACGTTTCCGCTGTCTCTGCCGGGCGTCGCGGCGGGGGCCTTGCTGTGCTTCATTCCCATCGTCGGCGAATTCGTCATTCCCGATCTCCTGGCGGGCTCCAATTCGCTGATGATCGGGCAGACGCTGTGGCTGGAATTCTTCACCAACAAGGACTGGCCGGTGGCGTCCGCCGCCGCGGTCGCGCTGCTGGTTCTGCTGGTGCCGCCGCTTTTGCTGTATGACCGGCTGCAGCGCCGGCAGTTGGAAAGCGCGGGCTGATGGCGGGCCGGGTGAACCGAATCTCGCGCTTCAACATCACCTCGCTGGCGCTGGGGCTGGCGTTCCTGTACCTGCCGATCGTCATTCTCGTGATCTATTCGTTCAACGCCTCGCGGCTGGTGACGGTGTGGGGCGGCTGGTCGCTGCGCTGGTACGCCGAGTTCTTCAGCGACCGCGCGATGCTGGACGCGGCCTGGATGAGCTTTTGGGTCGCAGCGGTGTCGGCCACGCTGGCGACGCTGCTCGGCACGCTCGCGGCGATCGCGCTGGCGCGCGGCGAGCGCTTCAAGGGCCGCGCGCTGTTTTCCGGCATGCTGTATTCGCCGCTGGTGATGCCCGAAGTGATTTCGGGGCTGTCGCTGCTGTTGCTGTTCGTGGGACTCGACGCCGGGCGCGGCTTCTGGACCGTGACGATCGCGCACACCACGCTGACCCTGTGCTTCGTCACCGTCGTGGTGCAGTCGCGGCTTAGCTCGCTCGATCGCAGCCTCGAGGAAGCCGCGATGGATCTTGGCTGCGACCCGGTGCGCGCGTTCCTGCTCGTGACGCTGCCGCTGATCATTCCCGCGATCGCGGCGGGCTGGATGCTGGCGTTCACGCTCTCGCTCGACGATGTCGTGATCGCGAGCTTCACCACCGGTCCGGGCTCGGCGACGCTGCCGATCCGCATCTATTCGGAAGTGCGGCTGGGCGTGAAGCCGGAGATCAACGCGATCTGCACCCTGGTGATTGCGCTGATCGCGGTGGTCATCGTCGTCGCTTCCCTGGTCTCGAAACTGTCGAGCGCGCAGGGCGAGAGCACGGCGCCGTTGTAGTTTCCCCGTCATTGCGAGCGTAAGCGAAGCAATCCATCTTGCCACAAAGAAAGTGTAGATCGCTTCGTCGCAAGTGCTCCTCGCAATGACGGTGAGCACAACATGCATTCGCGATCTCGCGGCGCGAGGCGCCCGAGCCTTTGCAGGAATTTCCGCCCTTCTGAAAGGAGAGCGCAGGGAATGCCGGGTGCTTGCTGCACCCGCGGTCTCGTGTGCAAGGATGCACATAGAATGCTCACACGAGCATACAGGTACAGCGCGTAGATGGGTGGAGCGAAGCGATACCCATCAATTGCCGTTCATAGACGATGATGGGTTTCGCGAAGGGCTCAACCCATCCTACGCGCTGTGCCGCTGTTCGCCGCGCGCGCGATTGGCGAGCAGAGATTTCGGTGAACGCCAATGGTCGCGGAGCGGTTGGCCATGAACGGTGGATGACGCCTTCCGCCTTCGTTCGTTGAGCTACGGCGGACGGGGTCGGCTCCAATCCGCCTACGGGCTACGGGCTTCGCAGCGCCGCATGGAAATATGGATTTCGGCCGCGATTTTGCCTTGGCTTCATGCCACGCAATTTGTACTGGCAACAGGCCGCACGGGCAGACGCATGGAAAAGCTCATGACCGGATCGAGGATGCTGTGCAGTTCAAGGGCCGCTGGCCTCGCATTGTTGATTGGCTTGTCGACGCCAGCCGTCCAGGCGGAAACAAACGACATGATCCTCGGAAAACTGCGGATCGCCGCCGATTTCCCCTGCAAGCCGAAGCGGTTCAAGCAAGTGGTGGGAAAAACCGAGGCCGGCGAGGAAATCCTTCTTACGTCGCTGATGTGTTCGCAAGGCGACCGCACATTTTCGCTGAGCGGGACGCAATACCCCGAACAGGCTCTCAAATCCCTTTCAGCCGACAAAATACTCGACAGCACGTTGGATAATCTGCGCGCGCAAGCGCATTACACGATGAGGTCAAGCGAGCGGACGACGCATCAAGGCTTTGCCGCCATCCGCATGCATTTTCTGGATTCGAAAGCACCGCCGATGGAAATGGCGAGACTGTCTGTGCTCACCAATGCGTCCATCATTGCCATCGGCATGACTTGGCCATCGAGTTCAGGCCAGCCATCGATGCTGGCGAGCTTTTCCGGCTCCCTCACCATAGCGCCAGGCAAGAACTAGTCCGCCTTCGGCGGTTCGGCCGGCGCGTTGGCGGGTGCCGCCCCCGCTT
>NZ_JBAVNZ010000083.1:0-1939 GCF_049691595.1 Bradyrhizobium sp. | reverse complement strand
CGCGGCTTCATCGCGACGCTGCCGGACGGCACGGTCGCGGGTCCCGGCGGCAGGCCGGCGTTTGACTCAAAACCCTATGCGTTCCTGCAACAGGACGAGGTGCCGACGACCGTCAATCCGAGCCTGTGGCGGCAGGCGCAGCTCAATGCGGTGAACGGCCTGTTCGAGGTCACCGCGCGCGTCTACCAGGTGCGCGGCATCGACATATCCAACATGACCATCATCGAAGGCGATAGCGGCCTGATCCTGATCGATCCGCTGTTGTCCAACGAAACCGCCAAAGCCGCGCTCGATCTCTATCTCGCCAACCGCCCGGCCAAATCGGTCGCCGCCGTGATCTACACCCACAGCCATATCGATCATTTCGGCGGCGCCAAGGGCGTGATCTCGGCGGAGGACGCCGCCGCCGGCAAGGTCAGGGTGATCGCGCCGGATGGATTCATGGAGCACGCGGTCGCGGAGAACGTCATCGCCGGCAACGCCATGAGCCGCCGCGCGCAATTCCAGTTCGGCAGCACGCTGCCGGTTGGCCCGCGCGCGCAGATCGACACCGGCCTCGGCAAGGCGCTGTCGCGCGGCACGGCCTCGCTGATCCCGCCGAACGACGTGATCAGGCAGACCTACGAGACGCGCATGATCGACGGCGTCGAGATCGAATTCCATCTGGTGCCGGGCTCGGAAGCGCCCGCCGAAATGCTGCTGTATTTTCCGCAGTTCAAGGTCTTGAACATGGCGGAAGACGCCAGCCATACCATGCACAATCTCTACACCATCCGCGGCGCCGAGATCCGCGACGGAAGGCTGTGGTCGCGCTACATCGGCGACGCCATCGCGCGCTATGGCGACAAGGCCGACGCCGTGATCGCGCAGCATCACTGGCCGGTCTGGGGCAATGCGCGCGTGGTCGCGTTCCTGAAGAAGCAGCGCGACCTCTACAAGTTCATCCACGACCAGAGCGTGCGGCTGCTCAACCACGGCCTGACCGCGACCGAGATCGCCGAAAAGCTGCGGCTGCCGCCGAGCCTCGCCAGTGACTGGTCGTCGCGCGGCTATTACGGCACGCTGAGCCACAATGCCAAGGCGGTCTATCAGTTCTATCTCGGCTGGTACGACGCCAATCCCGCCGACCTCAATCCGCTGCCGCGCGCGGAATCCGCGCGCAAGCAGGTCGAGTATATGGGCGGCGCCGATGCGGTGCTGAAGCGCGCGCGCGAGGATTTTGCCGCCGGGCAATATCGCTGGGTCGCCAGCGTCACCAGCCAGCTGGTGTTCGCCGATCCGGCCAACCGGGAAGCGCGCGAGCTCGGCGCCGATGCGCTGGAGCAGCTCGGCTACCAGAGCGAGGCCGCGACCTGGCGCAACGCCTATCTGCTCGGCGCCGCCGAGCTGCGCGGCGGCGTGCCGCCGGCGCCGGGCGCATCGAGTGCGAATGCCGAACTGCTCAAGGGCGTCTCGATCGATCTCGCCTTCGATTTTCTCGGCGTCCGCCTCAACGCGGCGAAGGCCGAGGGCAAGCGCATCGTCATCAACTGGACCTTTACCGACCGCGACGAGACCTATGTGATGAATCTGGAAAACTCCGCGCTGACCCATCGCGCCGGCCCGCTCGACGACAATGCCGATGCCGGCGTCAAGCTGACCCGCGCCGCGCTCGATGCGATCACGCTGAAGCAGCGCAGCTTTCTCGGCAGCGTCGCCACCGGCGACGTCGCGATCTCGGGCAATCCGCTAAAACTGCGCGAGCTGTTCGGCCTGCTCGACGACTTCGCGCCGGATTTTGAAATCGTCGAACCGAAGAAGGCGCGCGTGGAGTAGCAGGTAGTGCGTAGCATGGGTGGAGCCAACGGGTCGCGCGAATGCGCGCCCGATGATAAACTCCGCGATACCCATCACTTGCCTCAGATGGACGTGATGGGTTTCGCAAGTGCTCAACCCATCC
>NZ_JBAVNZ010000082.1:0-3457 GCF_049691595.1 Bradyrhizobium sp. | reverse complement strand
GTCCTCGTCGGCGAGCTTGAGATGGAGCTTGTCGGCGATGGGCAAACAAAACAAATTGGCGAGGGCGGCGCCGTAAAATGTGGCGAGCAGCGCCACTGCCATGTACGGCCCGAGCTTCGAGGGGTCGGTCATGTTGGCGAACATCTGCACCATGCCGATCAGGGTGCCGATCATGCCGAACGCCGGGGCGCAGTCGCCGATGGCGCGGTAGATCTTGCTGCCCTCATCGAGATGCATCAGGAAATTGTCGCGGTCGCGCTCCATATTGTCGCGGATAAATTCGAGATCGTAGCCGTCGGCGACATAGCGGATGCCCTTGGCGAGGAAAGGCTCGTCGGTATCGACTTTTTCCAGGCCGACCGGTCCCTGCTTGCGGGCGATTTCGGCGATGCGGGCGAGCTCGTCGACGAGGTCGCGCGCGGACAGCCGGCTCATCGTGAAGGCGAATTTCGCCCCCAGCGGCAGACCGTGCAGCATGACGCCGAGCGGGAAGCGGATCATGGTGGCGGCGATCGATCCGCCGAAGATGATGATGATCGCATGTTCGCTGATGAACATGTGCAGATCGCCACCCATGAGCACCATCGTCGCAACAACAACGATGCCGAACACGAGCCCGACGCCCGTCATGATATCCATGGGAGACTCCACCGCCTACGCTTACAGCCGGCCATCCTGGACGGCACGCGGCCATCCGAACCGTGCAACGGCAACCCTAACGTCGCGGCCATTAAAGACGCGTAAAGGTTAAGCCCGTCCAAAGCCGAGTACGGCCGCCTTTAAGGAAATCGTCCGCCAAAACAGCGACAATCGTGCCGACCAGTGCGGCGGCCCGAGCGCGATCTCAATCTTTTGCTAACCATAATCCGCGCAGGGCGTCTTGCCGCGCGCTCACGAAGCCGGCAGGCCCGCCAATTCCAGGCTGAGCGCGCGCAGCCGTCTGCGCGCGGCTGGCTCATAGGCCTGCGGATTGGCTTTGGCCTCCTGCATGCCGTTGAAGAAACGCCCGCTGGTGCCGGCGACGTCGTCACCGGTCACCAGATGCAGGATCGCCTCGCCGCCCTGCTCGACGGTGGAGATCGGCGCGATGCCGCCGGCCCGCACCATGGTGGTGTTCATATAGGTGGCCGGGTGCAGCGAATTCACGGTCACGCCGGATCCGCCGAGCTGTTCGGCCAGATCGATGGTGAACATGATCTGCGCAAGCTTGCTCTGCGCATAGGCGCGGCTGCCGCCATAGCCCCTGGTTATCATCACGTCGTCGAAATCGATCGGGTACTGGCCGAGCGAGGCGACATTGACGATGCGCGACGGCGCGCTCGCTTTCAGGAGCGGCAGCAGCAGGTGCGCGAGCAGGAATCCGGACAGGTAATTCACCGCAAACCGCAGTTCATATCCATCCGCACTGGTCCGCCGCTCCGGACCTTCCGTCTGCGATCCGATGCCGGCATTGCTGACGAAAACGTCGAGCCGTTCGTGATCGGCGAGCACCGCTTGCGCAAGTCTGCGCGTAGCGGCGAGCGAAGACAGATCAGCCTGATAGAACGTGGGTTCGCGGCCACCGGCCCGCTTGATCTCGTCGCGCAAGGTTTCGGCCCGGGCCTTGTCGCGGCCGTGGATCAATACCCTGGCGCCGGCGGCGGCAAGCCTGGCCGCGACATGGCGGCCGACGCCGTCGGTCGAGCCGGTGATCAATACGGTCCTGCCGTCCATCTTCACGTTGTTGCGCTCCTGGCGCGCCTTCCGCAAAATTGGGCCCCGGTTTTGCGAATAGAATACGCGCAAAAAATAAAGCCCTCAGTGAATCTCCGCCGAACGCTTCAGCGCCGCTTTCAGCTTCTCGAGCGAAAAATCCGGGCTGCGGGCGATCTCCAGGATCGGCGTCTCGCGGCGGCCGCAGAGTTCGGCGGCATCAGGAATTTTGGCGGCGATGTCGATCGGAATCACGATCGCGCCGTGGCGGTCGGCGTGAATCAGATCGTCGGAGCGAACCGTCATTCCGGCGACGCGCACCTCGCCGCCAAAGCTCTCCGCATGCACCCAGGCATGCGACGGGCCGATCGAGCCGGCCAGCGCCTGGAAGCCGGGCGCCCATTGCGGGATATCGCGGATCGAGCCGTCGGTGATGACGCCGAGACAGCCGAGCGCCTTGTGCACGTTGCTCTGCACCTCGCCCCAGAACGCGCCATAGCCGGCATCGGCGCCGTCGATGTCCTGGATCACCGTGATGCGCGGACCGTGGCCGGTGCCGACATATTCATAATAGTCGATGCGGCGCTTGGCCTGTTCGGCGGCCGGAAGGCCGGATTGCAGCACCGAGCGGATCGTCACGGTACGCGCATAGCCGACCATCGGCGGCAGGTCGGGAAACGGACAGACCAGCGGCTTCGTCGTGTAGCCGATCAGGCGGCGCTCAGGTGCCACGATTTCCATCGCGTTGCAGATCGTCGGCGTGTCGTAGCGCGCCAACGCTTCAAGGACGGAAGCGGGTAGCAGGGCGGAAGCGGAGGTGGTCACGGCGTTTCTCTCCTGATTTTTTTGGGCAGCTTTTTTACGGCCGCAGGTCGGCCTCCGCCTATACCCGACATTGGGCGTGAACCCAACTCGGCGAACGCTCATGGCAGATATTTCGAGGGCTAGAATCCCCGCGGGGCCGCTCAGTTCAGGCGGGCCGGCCGGTCCTGCGGTTCGGCATCCGTAACGGGGGGTGAAAATGTCGGCGACTGCGGCGGCGCACCGGGATCGGCGGGCGTGGCGGCCGGCGCCGCGGCCTTGCGCTGATGATCGCGGTAGGATTTCCAGCCCAATGGCAGGCTGACGAGATAGAGCACCGAACCCACCGAGAGAATGTGCCAGGGATAACTGATCAACAGCGCGATGAAGAAGATCACCGAGACGAACACCGGCAGCACCATTTCCGGCGGAACGCGCATGCGCACGGTCTTGCCCGAAAATACCGGCAGGCGCGACACCATCAGGAACGCGATCAACAGCGTATAGAGCGCCGTCAGGGTCGCCGGCGGCATCGGGATGCCGAGGAAGGCGAGATAGACCGGCAGCAGCACGGTGATCGCGCCGGCCGGCGCCGGGACGCCGGTAAAATAGTTCACCGCGAAGGCGGGTTTGTTCGGATCGTCGATGGTCGCGTTGAAACGGGCGAGCCGCAGGCCGCCAGAGATCGCAAACACCATCGCCGCGATCCAGCCGCCGTTCTTGAGTTCGTGCAACTGCCAGAAGTACAGGATCAGTCCGGGCGCGACGCCGAAATTGACGAAGTCGGCGAGGCTGTCGAGTTCGGCGCCAAAGCGCGAGGTCCCCTTGAGGAACCGCGCCAAACGCCCATCAATGCCGTCGAGGATCGCGGCGAATACGATCGCGCCGAGGGCCAGCACGTAGTGATTCTCGAACGCCATGCGGATCGCGGTCAGCCCGGCACAAAGCGCGAGCAGCGTGACGA
>NZ_JBAVNZ010000081.1:0-8566 GCF_049691595.1 Bradyrhizobium sp. | reverse complement strand
TCGTCGCGGGCTATGAGGTCTGCTGCCGGCTCGGCAACGCGCTCGATCCCACCTCGCATTATGCGCGCGGCTTCCATCCCACCGCGACCGCGGGAACCTATGGCGCGGCCGCCGCGGCCGCAAAGCTGTTCGGACTGTCGAAGGACCAGATCGTCGCGGCGTTCGGCGTCTCCGGCAGCCAGGCCGCGGGCTCGCTGCAATTTCTGGTCAACGGCGCCTGGAACAAGCGTTACCAGGTCGGCGCCGCGGCGATGAACGGCGTGATCGCCGCGACGCTGGCGCGCAACGATTTTGTCGGTTCGACCGAATCGGTCGAGGGCAAGCACGGCCTGTTGGTCGGCTACAGCGACAACGCCCATCCCGACAAGGCCACCGCCGGGCTTGGCAGCACCTACGAGACCATGAAGATCGGCGTAAAACCCTATCCAAGCTGCCGCTACACCCACGCCGCGCTCGATGCGCTGATCGCGATGCGCCGGGAGCACAATCTGACGCCTGACCAGATCAAGCGCGTCGAGATCGGCCTGCACCGCAACGGCATCACGCTGACCGGCGACGCCGCCACCAAGCGCCACCCGACCTCGATCGTCGGCGGGCAATTCTCGATGTTCTTCACCGGCGCGGTCGCGCTCGATCAGGGCCGTTTTGGCTGGGACGACTACGACCGCCTTGGCGATAAGGCGATCGATGCGCTCGCGGAAAAATTCGACGTGGTGCAGGACGATCGCCTCGAGGTCGGCCGGACCCATCCGTTCGGCGCGCGCGTCTCCATCACCACCGAGGACGGCGTGCATGAGCGGCTCTATGCCGATCCCTCCGGCGAGCCGAACTCGTTCCCGGACGCGCAGGCAATGCAGCAGAAGTTCTTGACGCTCGCGCGCCCGGTGTTGAACGGCCGCGCCGACCAGCTCGCCGAGGCGATCCTCTCGCTCGAGCGATTCGACCGCGTCGAGAAAGCCACGCAGCTCGGCCGGCAATAAGACGCGACGGGCGTCAGTTGCCCGCACAAGGCTTTGTCGCCAGTGGCCGAAGCGTGAGGACGGCGGATTCGATCCGCGCGGTACCCACGCGCCGGATGATCTGGATGCAGATCGGCGGCCTGTTCAATGCGTCAGACCGGACCAGCGATCGCGGCGGGTCACCCAGACATCCGCGGCATGGCCGAACAGATCGGTCTCATGCACCTTGCTCGCCCCCAGCCGCCGCGCCACGCCCTGCGACGCCACGTTCTCGCGGTCGATGCAGTGGATGATCTGATCGATCTCGAAGGTGGCGAAAACCCAGTCAATCGAGGCCTGCGCCGCTTCCAGCGCATAGCCCTTGCCGCGAAATTCGGCGGCGATACCCCAGCCAACCTCGAAGCCGGGCCAACCTGGCGGAAACCACGGCCCGACCCGCCCTGTGAATTTTCCCGAGGCTTTTTCCTCGACCACGAACATGCCGGCGCCATAGAGCACCCAGTGCCCGGCCATGATCGCCGCGTTGCGCCACCCGACCAGCGCGTCGGTGACGGGCTTGCCGTCGGCGGTGATGAAGCGTGCGGTGCCGGGATCGGACAGCATCGCCGTGTTCGGCGCGATGTCGCCGCCGCGCCACGGCCGCAACAAGAGCCGCTCGGTCTCGATCACCGGGCCGTGGATGTGCGCCAGCGCGGCGGCCGGCTTGAGCGGAGCGATCATTGAATACCTGCCCTTTGTTTACCGTTTGCACCTGCTTACCGTCGTGATTGCGACAAGCGCAAGCGACGAGCAATCCAACCCCTGCTTGCCCTGCTGTGGATTATTTCGCCTGGCGCACGGCCATGGGCGCGACGAATTGCTCGTCGGCGACCATCGCCTCGCCATGGCCACGACTCCTATATTTGCTGCTATGGTAACGGCAAAGTCCAAGGAGTTCCCCCATGAGCTGGCTTCCCTCCAATGATCCCGTGCTCGGCGATCCCCCCTCCTGCGACGCGCTCGATCTTGTCATCGTGCCGCGCACCCGTGACCTCGGCGACGGCTTTGCGGTGCGCCGCGCGCTGCCGCACGGCAAGCGGCAGATGGTCGGCCCCTTCATCTTCTTCGATCATTTCGGACCGGTGCAGTTTTTGGCCGGCAAGGGCATGGATGTCCGCCCGCACCCGCATATCGGGCTCGCCACCGTCACCTATCTGTTCGACGGCAGCATCATGCATCGCGACAGCGAGGGTAACATCCAGGAAATCCAGCCCGGCGCGATGAACCTGATGACCGCCGGACGCGGCATCGCGCACTCCGAGCGCACGCCGGACGTGCAGCGCCGCGACGGCCAGAAGATGCTGGGTCTGCAAAGCTGGATCGCGCTGCCGGCGGGTTCGGAAGAGATCGCGCCCTCGTTCCAGCATTATGCCGCCGGAAGCCTGCCGACCGTCAAGGAGGGCGGCTTCACCGCGCGCATCATCGCCGGCCACGGCTTCGGCGTGACATCGCCGGTCACCATGGTGTCGCCCTGGTTCTACACCGAGGTGACCGCGGATGCCGGAACGGGCGTGCCACTCGACCCTGACCATGAAGAGCGCGCGATCTATCTGGTCGACGGCGAAGTCGAGATCGCGGGCGAGCGTTACGAAGGCCCGCGGCTTCTGATCTTCCGGCCCGGCGACCGCATCACGGTGAGAGCGATCAGGCCGACGCGGATGATGTTCCTCGGCGGCGACGCGCTGGAAGGGCCGCGTCATGTCTGGTGGAATTTCGTCTCCTCGAGCAAGGAGCGGATCGAGCAGGCCAAACAGGACTGGAAAACCGGCCGTTTCGCGCCCGTGCCCGACGAACATGAGTTCATTCCGCTGCCGGAGTGAGCTATCCCTTCCCTCCTCACCGGCACTCGCGCGCACGCGAGGGCGCTCCGTTTGAAAGCCTGACCGAATGAATGCGATGCGCGCCAGCGACCTGCCATTGCCCCGGATCGGGCGCGGCAAGGTCCGCGATATCTATGCCGTCGGCGACGACCGCGTGCTGCTGCTCGCCACCGACCGCATCAGCGCGTTCGACGTGGTGATGGCCGAAACCATCCCGATGAAGGGTGCGGTGCTGACGCAAATCAGCGCCTGGTGGTTCGACCGGCTCGAAGGCGTGGTGCCGCATCACATGATCAGCGCCGACGCCGACGCGATCGTCGCCGAGGTGCCCACGCTGCGGGACCATCGCGCCGACATTGTCGGCCGCGCGATGCTGTGCCGGCGCACAAAGGTGTTTCCGATCGAGTGCGTGATCCGCGGCTACCTTTCAGGCTCGGCCTGGAAGGAATACGCCGCAAATGGCACGCTGGCCGGCGAGAAGCTGCCGGCGGGCCTGGTCGAAAGCGCCAGACTGGAGCCTGCGATCTTCAGCCCGGCCACCAAGGCCGAGACCGGTCATGACGAGAACATCACGGTCGCGCGCATGCGCGAGGTGGTCGGCGACGAGGTGGCGTACGAACTGGAGAGCATGGCGCGCGCGGCCTATACGCTCGGCGAGAAGATCGCCCGCGCGCAGGGCATCATCATCGCCGACACCAAGTTCGAATTTGGCCGGGATCGCGACGGGCGTATCATCCTGATCGACGAGGTGATGACGCCGGACAGTTCACGGTTCTGGGCGGCCGATGTCTACACGCCCGGCCAGCCGCAGCCGAGCTTCGACAAGCAGCCGCTGCGCGACTACCTCGACGCCGAGCGCCGCGCCGGCCGCTGGAATGGCGAAGCGCCGCCCCCGCCGCTGCCGGCAAGCGTGGTCGACGCCACCAGCAAGCGCTATCTGGAGGCTTACCGGCGTATCACCGGAAGCGAACTGAAGATTGCCTAGACATCGCCGCTAATGCGAAACTCTATCGCCGACAGAAAAGCGATAGGGAGTGCAGCATGACCGATGCCGATACCGTGCTCGTCGAACGCGATGGTCCGGTGACCATCGTTTCCATCAACCGTCCGCATTGCCGCAACGCCGTCGACGGCGCGACCGCGCGAAAACTGTTCGATGCGTTCCGCGCCTTCGATGCCGATGAACAAGCGTCCGTTGCCGTGTTCACCGGCACCGGCGGCTATTTCTGCGCGGGCGCCGATTTGAAGGCGGTGGCAACCGGCGATCCGAACAAGAAGCGCGAGATCGGCGGCCATGACACCATCGCGCCGATGGGGCCGAGCCGGCTGCGGCTGTCGAAACCGGTGATCGCGGCGGTCGAAGGCTTTGCGGTCGCCGGCGGCATGGAGCTCGCGCTATGGGCGGACATGCGCGTCGTCGCCGAGGATGCCACCTTCGGCATCTTCTGCCGCCGCTTTGGCGTGCCATTGATCGATCTCGGCACCATCCGCCTGCCGCGATTGATCGGCCATTCCCAGGCGATCGACCTGATCCTGACTGGGCGGCCGGTCGGCGGCCCCGAAGCGCTGCGCATGGGGCTCGCCAACCGCCTCGTGCCCAAAGGCGAAGCCCGCACGCATGCGATTGCGCTGGCCCAGGACATCGCCCGGTTTCCGCAAAGGTGCCTGCGCGCGGACCGGCTGTCGGCGCTGCGGCAATGGGATCTCGAGGAGCAAGACGCCATCGCCAACGAGATGCGCGGCGGGCTTGAGGTGATCGCATCAGGCGAAACGCTGTCGGGCGCGACGCGCTTTGCCTCCGGCGTCGGTCGCCACGGCGCGTTCGGCGGGGATGGCCGGTAATGCTCGCACTTCAGCCGAGATGGTGGACCTTCTGAAGACCGTAAACCGGCGTGGGAATGCCTTCCATTCGCGCCTTCAACTGCAGCGACAGAAACTGCGAATAGTGGCGTGACTGGTGCAGGTTGCCGCCATGGAACCAAAGCCCCTCCTGCTGCGTCGGCTTCCACATGTTTCGCTGCTCGCCTTCCCATGGCCCCGGGTCTTTGGTCGTATTCGAGCCCAGTCCCCAGACCTTGCCTACTTTGTCGGCGACCTCCCTGGAGATCAGGTCCGCGGCCCAGCCGTTCATCGAACCATAGCCGGTAGCGTAAACGACGAGATCGGCCGGCAGTTCGGTTCCGTCGCTCAGGATGACGGAATGCTCGGTGAGTTTTTTGACATCGACGCCGCTCTTCAGCTTGATGCTGCCATCGGCAACCAGCTCCGAAGCGCCGACATCGATGTAGTATCCGGATCCGCGCCGCAAATATTTCATGAACAGGCCTGAGTCGTCATCACCATAGTCGAGCAGGAAGCCCGCCTTCTCGAGCCGCTTGTAGAAATCGGCATCGCGTTCCCGGATCGCATTGTAAACCGGGATCTGGAACTCGTGCAGAATCCTGTAGGGCAGCGAAGCAAAGATCAGGTCGGCTTTGGCCGTCGTCATTCCGGCCTGCACCGCCTGTTCGGAGTAAAGCGACGCCAACCCGAGCTCCATCAGCGAGTCCGACTTCACGACATGGGTTGTGGAGCGCTGAACCATGGTGACGTCCGCGCCGGCCTCCCACAGCGCGGCACAGATATCGTGGGCGGAATTGTTTGAACCGATCACGACGGCTTTCTTGTCCTTGTATTGGTCCGGCCCTGGATGTTGCGACGAGTGGTGCTGATCGCCCTTGAAAACATCCATGCCTTCGAATTTCGGCATGTTGGCCTTGGCCGACATTCCCGTCGCCAGCACCAGCTGTTTTGGTTTGAGGACGATCTCCTTGCCGTCGCGCTCCACGACGACGGTCCATTCACGGGCGTTCTCGTCGTAGGACGCCTTCTTGCATTCGGTCGAACCCCAGTAATTGAGCTCCATCACCTTGGTATACATTTCGAGCCAGTCGCCGATCTTGTCCTTCGGCGAGAAGACCGGCCAGTTTGCGGGAAATGACAGATAGGGCAGATGATCATACCAGACCGGATCATGCAGGCAGAGCGACTTGTAACGTTTGCGCCAGCTGTCGCCGGGTCTTTCGTTCTTTTCGATGATGATCGTCGGTACATTGAGCTGGCGCAGCCGGGCGCCGAGCGCGATGCCGCCCTGACCGCCGCCGACGATGACGCAATAGGGCTGACGCGAATAGCCGAGCTCGGCCGCTTCCGCCTCGCGCTCTTCCTTCCAGGTTTTTCGGTTGCGTTCGGCGCCGTGTTTTGCGCCCATCGGACGGTCGAAGCCAACCGGCTCCTCGTGCCCCTTGAGTTCGCTCATGGTCGTCAGCAACGTCCAGATCCGGCCGTCCTTCAGCCGCATGTGGCCAAAGCCGCGCGCGACCCCGGTTTCGAACTGGATCCAGCTCTCGGTAATTCCATCCGCCTCGGAGGCGTCTTCGCCATCGGCGATCTTCCAGTTCGACGGCCTGGTTGCGGCGAGCCGCGCCTTGAGCATGTCGCGAACCTGATCCTTGCCCTCCATGGTCTTGATGTTCCAGGTGAAGGTCACGAGGTCGCGCCAGTAGCAGTCCGCCTGAAAGAGATCGACGGCCCTTTCCACCTCGCCGGCCGACAGCGCCTTGTCGAGCGCGCTGAGCAAATCAGACACTTTTCCGTTGGGGGCCTTGTCGAGCATGATGATTTCCTTCCTTGTGCCGATGGCGCGAGCCCGCGCTCTTTTCTTCATTCCGGCGAGCTGACGCCGAGGCGCCGACCAAAGCAGTGAGTTCGCACGGTGCCATTGGGTCTTCAGGATGCATTTAAATCCTAGCACGTTGCGGCGGAGAGGCGAGCGAGAAACGAGCCCACCAGGCAGGAATGCCGGCCAGGCCCGATGTCGGCTTCGGACGACGTCGTCGTCGCGAACAAACGACATCCGCCCGGCTCATTCGATCACCTCGGTGGCGCTCGCCAGCAAGGTGTCGGGAACTGTAAGGCCCAGCGCCTTCGCGGTCTTGAGATTGATGACCAGTTCGTAGTTGGTCGGCGCCTGCACCGGCAGGTCGGCCGGCTTCTCGCCCTTGAGGATGCGATCGACATAGCCGGCCGCGCGTCGGAACTGATCGATTCGATTGGGCCCATATGAGATCAGGCCGCCGATAGTGACATTAAAGCGACCGGAATAGACCGCGGGCAGCTTGTGCCGCGCCGCCAGCGTGATGATCAGCTCGCGATGCGTCGTGGCCGACGCACTCCCCGCCACGACCAAGCCGCCATTCGCCGAGCGCGCGAAGGCCGCGACGGCGCGCTCGATCTCGCCGGCGTCGCGCACGTTGATCGGGCTCACCTCCACCCCGACGGAGGAGGCCACGGCTTGGATGGTGCCGAATTGAGCAATTCCCGCGGGATTGACGGAATCCCGAAGAACGGCCACGCGGCTCACGTTAGGCGCGATCCGCTTGAGCAATTCCAGCAATTTGGCATTCAAGCTGTATTCGGACAGCATGAAGCCGGTGGTGTTGCCGCCCGGCTGGGCGAGGCTATCGACAAAGCCGGCGCCGACCGGATCGGTGACCAGCGCGAACACGATCGGCAGCGAACGGGAGCTTTGCTGGAGCGCGGCCACGCTCGGGGTCCCGGAGGCGAGTATGACGTCGGGCGCGAGCGCGACCAATTCCATCGCGTATTTGTGAGACGTTTCGGGATCGCCCGCGCCATAGCGATATTCGATCCGCACGTTGCGGCCGATGGTCCAACCCAGTTCCGCCAATCCCTGTGCGAAGGCCCCGACGCCTTCGGCGGCTTCCGGATCGGCCGCGGCCCGCGCGATCAGCGCCCCGATGCGCCGCACGCGCTCGCCCTGCTGCGCGGACGCGGCCAACGGCCACGCCAACGCTGAGCCGGCAATGGTTTTGAGCAACTCGCGCCGTCGCATGTCCGCCCCTGAAGCTGAAGACCGGGTATCATTCCAGCCTCAGACTAGCACACTTTACGAGGCCGAGCCTGACTTGGGATCTGGCAAGGGTCCTCAAACCGGTCGGCCGTGCCCGGGATTACGACCACGCGCTCGAAAGTCTGCGCCCTCAAATTCCTGCCATCATGACATATTTGATCTCGACATATTCCTCCATGCCGTGGTGCGAGCCTTCGCGGCCGAGACCGGACTCCTTGACGCCGCCGAAGGGCGCGACCTCGGTGGTGATCAGTCCGGTATTGACGCCGACCATGCCGGACTCCAGCGCCTCCGCGACGCGCCAGACCCGGCCGAGGTCGCGCGAGTAGAAATACGACGCCAGACCGAACGGCGAGTTGTTGCACATCGCGATCACGTCAGCCTCGTCCTTGAAGCGGAACACCGGCGCCAGCGGCCCAAAGGTTTCCTCCCGCGACACCAGCGCGTCCGGCGCGACGTTGGACAGTACCGTCGGCTCGAAGAAGGTGCCGCCGAGCGCATGGCGTTTTCCTCCGGTGACGATCTTTGCGCCATGCTTCAATGCGTCGGCGATGTGTTTTTCGACCTTGTCGACCGCGTCCATGTTGATCAGCGGCCCCTGCACCACACCCTGCTCGGTGCCGTCGCCGATCTTCATCGCCGCGACTTTCTTCAACAGCTTTTCGACGAACGAATCGTAGATCTTGTCCTGCGCATAAATGCGGTTGGCGCAGACGCAGGTCTGGCCCATGTTGCGGTATTTCGAGATGATGGCGCCGTCGACCGCGGCATCGATATCGGCGTCGTCGAACACCACGAACGGCGCGTTGCCGCCGAGTTCGAGCCCGAGTTTCTTC
>NZ_JBAVNZ010000080.1:0-1691 GCF_049691595.1 Bradyrhizobium sp. | reverse complement strand
GCGGCTGCCGGCGAACTGGCGCCAGAGCTTCCAAGCGCGGGGGAAGTTGTACCGCTGCGCGGGCTGACTGGCGGCCAGGCCCATGTACTCGATCAACGCCGCTTCGCTGGGGGTGGCGGTTCCCATGGCCCGGAAGCCGCGCCGTAGGCACGAGGCAACGTTCGATGCGTTGGTGTACCCGCGGCCTAGAAGATACTCGGTGAAGGTGCGCAACGGGTAGTCGGTGCAGTGTTGACGGCTCATAGCTCCCCACGAAGGTGAAAAGTGGTACCCCCCCTCTCTATACCCCTAGAAATAACTAGGGTGGGGGTCCTAGAGGACAACCTACCATTTCTCTAGACCCTTTCCTAGTTATCTCAGGGGGTATAGAGAGGGGGGTACCCTCCTGCTCGACCACGAGGCCTTTTTCCCCCACGCCTACCTTGCGGTGCTTCTCTTCCCACGTCGGCGTCTGTTCAGCCCAACGTCGAGACTTGCACTTCGTGGCACGTTGGTTAGACTGCGCAGCGATGCCAAAAAAAGGATCGGATAAGGGGATTGCTGGCCATCTGGCGTTGACCCTCGGCGAGGTGACGGCGTTCGCTGCCTGGTGCGACGTGCATTACCCGATGGCGTCGCGTCAGCAGATCCTCACCCTGCTGGTGCGCGAGGCGCTGGCCGCCGGCACGTCGCCGGAGCGGCGTGCCTCGTCCGCGGCCTACATGGCCGCGCTTCATCGGGCGCGCCATCGGGTGGCGCTCGCGCTCACTGCGGCCTTCGACGACGTGCGCGCGGAGTTGACGCGCGAGAGTCACGTCGCCGACAGCGGTGCCGTGATCTACCCACCTCCGCAGAGGATCGGATGAAGCAAACGAGCACACCCATCGTCGAAGTGCTGCACGGTGCGCGCGACGCCACCACTGGGCAGAAGCTCGAACCCGAAGAGCAGCCGGCGCGTGTCACCACCATGCTCGAATCGGATGCGGTCGAGGATGGGCGTGGGCCTACGATGCTCCTACCGGTGCGGCTCACCGAGGAGCGGGACGCCGTCGAAGTCGCCGCGGATCTCTCGACGCTCTGCGCGCTCTGCAAGAACTGGCGGCGCGACTCTTGGCGGAAGCTCTACGCGACTTGGACCGATCCGTCACACCGTGAAGGCTTCAAGACGCTCAACAGAATACGCGGCGAAGTGCTCGGGCGCGCCGAAGAGTTCTTGGCCGCCATGCCCGACGCGCCCGAGGTGCTCGACGTGGAGCACGCTATTGCTGGTTACATCGGCGTCTGCGGCCCGCTCTCCGAGATCGAGAACGATGTAATCCTTACCTGGGCGCAAGGACACTGCCCGTCACACAACTCGCGCGGGCATCCGATGGCTTCGATGTTCATCCACCGTGACAGCGATGCCCGCAGGCTCGCCGTCAAGGCCTACGATGCGATCCTGCGGAAAGCAGCCGGGAGGTAACCACAATGCCGGACGTCAGCAACCCCCTCACCCCAGGCCCCGTCACCAGCGAAGGCAAGGGGATCAAGATCGTCGTGATCATCAGCAGCATCGTCGCCGTGCTCGGCACGATCCAGAGCGCGCTCGAAGTAGTCACCACAATCCTACCGCCGGCCGCCAAGGGCCTCGGCATGTGGCTCGCCCTCGGCGGCGCCGCCATCGCCGCGCTGACGCAGATCGCGTACACGATCCAGCGCAGCGCGATCAAGAT
>NZ_JBAVNZ010000079.1:0-32378 GCF_049691595.1 Bradyrhizobium sp. | reverse complement strand
GACCAAGGGCGGTCTTGCCACCACCATGGGCGTTCGCCCCGGCGCAGTCTCCGAGATCCTGTCGGGGATTCGGCTGATCAAGGCGTCGGAAATCGCGCCGATCATGGAGTATCTTGAGCTGAACTCGGTGCCGATCATGGGCCGCGTCGGCGCCGGCGCCTCGATCGAGCCCGAACACGAGCAGGTGCCGCCGGAAGGCCTCGGCGAAGTGCAACTGCCTTTCCCGATTTCCGAAGAGACCATCGCCTTCGAAGTATCCGGCGATTCCATGCTGCCGAAGTATGAAAATGGCGATATTATCGTGGTCTATCGCGAGCAGCGCCATCCGCTGTCGAGCTTCTATGGCGAAGAGGCCGCGGTTCGCCTGAAGACCGGTGAGCGCTATTTGAAGACGATCGAACGCGGAAAGTCGGCGGCGCTGGTCAACCTGACCAGCTTCAACGCCAAGCCGATCAGCGGGGTGAAGCTGGAATGGATCGGCGAGATCTGCGTCACCCTGCCCCGGGGCCAGATCGAGCGTCTGCGGACCAAGGCCGCGGCGCGAACGCGCAAGCAGGTCAAGACGCAAGGCGGCCGCACGCCGGAGAAATAGCGGCGCGCGCCAAATGCCGGTGGCCGGCTGATTCGGCCGGTGGCCTGACGCCAAAGTCCCCCCAGCCGCATAATTTCCGTTTTTCAGAATTGCTGCTTGACTTTTTTCTGATTTTCAGAAATAATGGCACTGTCCGATTCGATCGAACCCGGAACACAAGCCGGATGGCCAGCATGCAGTATTTTGTCGTGATGATCGATTACGGCCGGCGCGGTCGCGAAGCCATTGTCGACCCTGAGATCACGAGGCGCGAGGTGATCTCGCGGGTCGCATCGGGCGAATACAGGAACATCAGCTTCATCCACGAAATCATCGATTCCGCGGTCGAGGACATCACCGCCGATATTCTCAGCGAGGCCGCCGTTCCCGACATCGGCGCGACCAGCGCCGGTCTGCAGGCCAGTCAGTTCGATCACATTCGCGACCTGCGCAAGCACGAACCGGCTTGACCGGTCGTCAGGCTTACAATCATGCTGGGGGCGACAAGGCGGATGATCCTGCTTCAGATCGTCTGGATGATCTGCGCGACGCGTTCTCGTGCGGCCGGTTACAAGCGTCTCCGGCCCGATGACCGACGCTCAATCCATCGGGAATGCCCGCTTCAGCCTGGCCTCACTCTCGCGCAGCATTGCAGGATCGAGCTGTTGCAGGCCGTATGCCTGCAAGGCGCAGGCAAAGACGCGATAGAACTGCGCGCCATCGTAGGCGACCAGCAGCAGATCCACGCCGGCGCCGAGCGCCTCGACCACCGCCGTGCAGACGTTGTGTTGATAGATCGCGCCCATCACCAGATCGTCAGTGATGATGACGCCCTGATAGTTCCATTGCTTTCGAATAATCCCGTCGACGATGCGTCTTGAATGCGATGCGGGACGGTCGGGGTCGGCTGCCGTCAGCGTAACGTGCCCGATCATCAGTTGCGCTTTCGAAGCCGCCAGCAGATCCCGGAAGGGACGCCAGTCGGATGCTTCCAATTCCCCGAGCGGCGCGTCGAGTTCGGCATTGAAATGGTGGGTATCGGCACTCACCCGTCCCAATCCGGGAAAATGCTTGATGACGGCGCCAACGCCGGACGCCTCGAGACCCCGGACATAAGGCAGGGCGATCGCGCTGACCATGGCGGGGTCACTGGAGATCGCGCGCTGACGGATCAGCGTGTTGAAATCAAATCGGGCGCGCCTTGCCTCGGGCATCAAATCCAGTACCGGCGCGAAATTCAGATTGACGCCGAGCGCGGCCAGTTCCTGCCCGTGGAGCCGCCCAAACCCTTCGGCCTTCTCGGCGCGAAGTTCGGGCGTGAGTTCTGCCAGGGTGGACAGCGACGGCAATCTGGTCAAGGGCGGCGCGAGATGAGAGACGATGCCGCCTTCCTGATCGGCCGCGACGATGAGGGGCGGCAAGGCGGCAGCCCGTCGCCTGTCCTGAAGTGCCGCGATTTCAGACTTCAAGGCCTCCGCCGTTCTTCCCGCGACATTGTGCCTGGTGATGTAGATGCCGGCAATCAGCCCCTTTTCGGCCAACGTCGCGACCTCGGAAAATGACGCGTAGCCCACGACGAAATGCCGTCCCAGGCGGAGCGCCTGCGTAGCCTCGGTTCGCAGCACCGCCCGCTTGCGGGCTTCATAGGAGAGATGCGCGCACAGCATCGCCAGCGACGGCAGGCACCACAGCAAAATCAGCATTTTTCCCGCGAACCGTCGCCTGCTCCAGTAACCCCGGCCGATCAGGACAGTGACAACGGCGAAGCTCGCCGCGACAAGAACGAAGTTTCCGGTTCCACGCAGCGCAATCAGATAGGGATCGTTGTTGTTGGCGCCGGCAAGGACAAGAAACAGTCCGACCGGCCAGAGCAGGACAATTCCAGCACGTTTGATGATCGACATGGCGGATGATGAGAGCTTGCGTGTGACAGGGCGAGATCACCGCCGGTATCAAGCCTGCTTCGCGAACGCGAGCGCATAAGCCGACCTGCATCAAATCTGCATAAAAATCCTGAACTCTTGCAGACAACCTTCCCGCCATTTGCACCACGGCGATTCACATTCGCCCCGCAAACCCGCAGGCGGCCATCGAATGCCCATTCCCACACGATTAGCGAACGACGGATGGTGGCTCAGTGAGCGCCCATCGGTATCGCCAACCCGAACCTTCTCCCATGGCATCCGCAGAGGAAACCTCGACATGATGAGCTTCGCCCAGACGACGCCCGGTATCCGCCCCGCCCGGCAATCCTTGCTACCGGTCAAACTGGCGATTGCTTTCGCTCTGGCGGCTCTGGCCGATTGGCTGTTCTACGATCAGAGAGCTGGAATATCCGTTGTGGTTTTTGCGCTCGCACTGGCCTGCGGCTCGCTGGTTGCGAATCTTGCCGGCCTGGACAGAAGGCAGATAGCGCCGGCGGGCCTCGTTTTGCTTGCCGGCCTTGTGCCGGCGCTCGAGGAGGTCAACCCGGCTTCGCTGGCCTTGGTTTTGCTGACGCTCGGCGTTGGCCTCTTGCGCGTGACCAATCCGGGTCTGAACGGTCTCGGGCAACGTGCAGCGGCCCTGTGCAATCTGTTTCTGACCGGCCCGTTCAGGTTCTTTCGGGACGCGCTCGCCGTGTTCAATCTCCCGGCGATAACCAGCGGCTTCACCCGATGGCTCGTGCCGGTCGTCCTCGGGAGTATTTTCGCCTTGCTGTTCGTATCGGCCAACCCGCTGATCGAGAAATGGATCAGGCAGATCAACCCGGACCGCGCCGCGTCCTATCTCAGGATCGGGCGGCTGCTGTTCTGGATCGTGGCGTTATCTCTGGTCTGGCCGTTCATTCAGACTCGATGGCGCATCAAGCCCGCGATTGCCCCGGATTTGGCCGAACCTGTTTCTCGCGAACCGGAGACATCGTCGGAGTTTGGCGATTTCTTTGGCGTCGCCACCATCCAGCGTTCGCTGATCCTGTTCAACTTGTTGTTCGCGGTCCAGACCATTCTTGACGCGATCTATCTCTGGGGCAACGCGACTCTCCCCGCCGACATGACCTATGCCTCTTATGCGCATCGCGGCGCCTATCCACTGATCTTGACGGCGCTGCTCGCCGCGGGCTTCGTCCTGGCAGCGATGCGTCCGGGCGGTCCGGCCGAGCGATCCAAGGTGATCCGGCCGCTGGTCTATCTGTGGGTGGCGCAGAACATCCTCATGGTTGCCTCCTCCATTGTTCGCCTCGATCTCTATGTGCAGATCTACCTGCTGACATACTGGCGCGTCGCGGCCTTCATCTGGATGCTGCTGGTCGGATTCGGCCTCCTGCTGATCGTCGCCCGGATTGCGTTGGCGCGCCCCAACCTGTGGCTGATCCGCGCGAACCTGATCACCCTGACCGCGGTGCTCTATGTCTGCTCGCTGATCAACTTCGCCGCAATCATCGCGGACTATAATGTCACCCACAGCCGCGAGGCCTCAGGCAAGGGCGTGCAGATCGACATCAACTATCTGGCCGATCTGGGCCCGCAGGCTTTGCCGGCCATCGACAAGGCGATTCAGATTCGCGGCTCGGATCCCTATCTTGTTTCCCGCCATGCCTGGCTTGTAAAACAGCAACAGCGGGACATGGCCGCCTGGCGCACCTGGGGCTTCCGCGGCTGGCGGCTCCAGCGTTATATGAGCGCTCGGCAAACGAGTTAGCGACGGGCTAGCGACGAATTCGACCCGGAGAGATGTTTGACGCACCGCATCCTGATCGTTGACGATGAGCTGCATATTCGCGAGGTCATTCGCGTTGCCCTCAAGAAAGCCGGCATGACCGTGGCCGAGGCGCGCGACGGCAGGGAGGCACTGATCCGGTTTGCCAGCGACAAGCCAGACCTGATCATTCTCGATATCGGCATGCCGGAATTCGATGGGCTGGACGTCTGCCGGGAGATTCGAAAATTCTCCGACGTTCCGATCCTGTTTCTTTCGGCACGCGATGATGAAATCGACCGTGTGCTGGGCCTCGAGATCGGCGGCGACGATTATGTCACCAAACCGTTCAGCCCGCGCGAGCTTGTCGCGCGGGTCAACGTCATCCTGCGTCGCATCTCCGCGCGCGGAACGGAGGGCAGGACTCCTCCGACCGCGCTTGCCCGAGGCAGCCTTGCGATCGATCCGGAGCAGCACGTCGCGGCGTTTGCCGGCACGCCGCTTCGGCTCACGGCGATCGAGTTCGGGATCCTGCGCGCCTTCCTGGCGCGACCGGCGGCGGTCTTCAGCCGGGAGCAGATCATGACGGCGGCCTATCAGCTCAATATCCAGGTTTCGGACCGAACCATCGACAGCCATATTCGCAATATCCGCGCCAAGCTTTCCGCGGTGAACTGCGACAATGTCATCGAGACGATCCACGGGGTCGGCTTCAGGCTCGGCCGATGCGAGCCGCAGGCATGAACGGCCAACGCAGGCGCGATAAATGGCGGCCGTCGATCGGGCTGGTCATCTTTACCGTGCTGGCTTCAGTGGCGGCGCTGCCCCTGGTCGGGCTGTTCTTTTTCCGCCTCTATGACAACCAGCTCATCCATCAGACCCAGGCCGAGCTGATCGCCCAGAGCCGGGTACTCGCGGCCGTCTTTGCCCGCGAGGTCGAGGCCCGTCTCGATACCGGAATCCCCCTTGGCGCTGAAATTCCTGCCGGCGCGCGCCCGGATCCGGAAGACCGGGTCGCACCGATCCGGCCCGCGCTCGATCTCGCCGGCGACGACCTGCTCCGGCGGCGCCCCTATGCGCTCCCGGCAAGCGCGCCTTCCGACCCGGCCTATGTCGCGATCGGTGCGCTTCTGATGCCGATCATCCTGGAAACCCAGAAGGTCACGCTGGCCGGTTTCCGGATTCTCGATCCACGCGGCGTCGTGATTGCCGGGCGCAGTGAAGTCGGACAATCCCTTGCGCATATCGAGGAAGTCGCCACCGCCCTGCAGGGGCAATACCGCGCCGCCTTGCGGATTCGCGTGCCGGACAAGCCTCCGCCGCCGATCTATTCCATCAGCCGCGGCGTCGGCGTGCACGTGTTTTCGGCGATGCCGGTGATCGTCAACAACCGGGTGGCCGGCGTGATTTATACGTCGCGAACGCCGAGCAATATCTTCGAGCATCTCTATCAGGAGCGTGGCAAGTTCATCCTGGCGGGACTGACCGTCATTGCGGCAGTGATCGTCATCGGTCTGGTGTTTTCCCGGACCATCACCCGGCCGATGCGCGAATTGATCGACCGCGCCGCGCGCATCGGCCACGGCGACCGCGATGCATTTCAGCCGCTGCGCCATCACGGCACGCGTGAGTTCGCCCAGCTCGCGCACAGTTTCCTCGACATGGCCCGGCAATTGTCGCGTCGATCGGACTACATCGCTACCTTCTCGGCACACCTCACCCATGAACTGAAATCGCCGCTGACCTCGATCAAGGGCGCGGCCGAACTGTTGCTGGATTCACTGCAGGGCAAATCCGACAATCTCACGCGGATGGAGCAGAAGAATTTCGTGTCGAATATTCTGGGCGACACCGAGCGCCTCGAAGCAATGACCCAGCGGCTGCGCGAACTCGCCCGCGCCGAAACCGCGCCGCAAAACGAGCGCACCGAATTAGGGCTGGTTGTCGGCGGACTGAAAAGCCGGTTCCCGACCCGCACGATCGACGCCAGCGGCTGCCTCGAACGATCGATCGGCATGTCCAGCGAGAAGGCGCTGATCGTGCTGTCGCATCTGACCGACAATGCCATCCGTCACAATGCGAGAAATGTGCGGCTGGAGGCCATCGGTGAAGATGCCACCGTGCGGATGACCGTGAGCAATGACGGCGACCCGATCTCCGAACCGAACCGGGAGAAGATCTTCGACGCCTTCTTCACCACGCGCCGCGACACCGGCGGCACCGGAATGGGGCTGGCGATCGTGCAGGCCGTCATGACCAGCCATGGCGGATCGATCCGGCTGCTGCCGTCGGACAAAGGCGTCGCCTTCGAGCTTCAGTTTCCGGCCGGCTGAGGCTTCTCGCCCTAAACCCGCTCGATGATGATGGCCGGCGCCATGCCGCCGGCGGCGCACATCGTCACCAGGCCGCGCTTGAGATCGCGCCGCTCCAGTTCATCGAGGATGGTGCCAATCAGGATCGAGCCGGTCGCGCCGATGGGGTGGCCGAGCGCGATCGAACCGCCATTGACGTTGACCTTGTCGCGATCGAGCTTGAGGTCCCGGATGAATTTTTCGGCGACCACCGCGAAGGCCTCGTTGATCTCGAACAGATCGATATCGACGAGCGTCAGCCCCGCTTTGGCCAGCACCTTTAGCGCCGCCGGCACCGGCGCATTCAGCATCAGGGTCGGCGAGTCCCCCATGTTTGCCATCGCGACGACCCGCGCGCGCGGCTTCAGGCCATGCGCCCTGGCGTAGCCCGGCGACGCCAGCAGGACGGCGGCGGCGCCGTCGACCACGCCTGACGAATTGCCGGCGTGGTGCACGAAGTTGATGTCGAGGCCGGGATATTTTTCCAGAATCAGATTGCGGTAGGTGGTGCCCTTGTCGTCGAGCGGATAATCCGCCACTGCCGTGAAGGCAGGCTTCAGTCCGGCCAGCGCTTCGCGGGTGGTTTGAGGCCGCGGGTATTCCTCGCGATCGAGCGCAAGACTGCCGTCCTCGCGGTGAACCGGCACGAGGCTGTTGTCGAAATAACCCCCCTCGATCGCCGCGGCGGCCCGCTTCTGGCTCTCCAGCCCGAGGTCATCGACGTCCTGCCGCCCGATGCCTTCGAGGGTGGCGACCGCGTCGGCGCAGACGCCCTGATGCGATTGCGGGTGCCGGGCGCGCAGGCGAAGATTGCCGGCGTCCATCATGAACGGCCCTTCGCCGTGGCGGCCCTCCATCGACATCATTTCGGTGCCGCCGGCGATCACCAGATCCTCCGAGCCCGACATGATGGCGTTGGCCGCCATGTTGACGCTGGTGATGCCGGATCCGCAGAAACGATCGAGCGTGACGCCGCTGGCGCGGACGTCGTAGCCGGCATCCAGCGCCGACATCCGGCCGAGGTCGCCGCTCTGCGGGCCGCGCTGGGAACTGGTGCCCCAGATGATATCGTCGACATCGGCGGTATCGATGCCGGTGCGCTCGGCCAGCGCCCGCAAAACGGTCGCGCCCAACTGCTGCGGATGAATGCCGGAAAGCGCGCCCTTGCCGGCCTTGCCGATGCCTCGCGGCGTCCTGCATGCATCGATGATCAGCGCTTCAACCATGCTGTTGCCCTCGGGATCGTGATTGGACGCATTTGCGGCCAAACATGGCACGAAGTCAATTCGTCCCTGTATTGCAGGACCGGGCGCCTCCAGGTGCTACTCCAACGACCGTGGCGCCGGTCGCTTCGACGATTTCACCCGAGCCGCGAATACCCGCTCTTGATGGAGGCACCGAATCTTTCCGCTCCGGCCCTTCCGCCTTCAACCCTGACGCCCGCGAAGCGCAAGGATCCTTTCGGCTGCGCGCAGATGCGGCTTGTCGATCATCTTGCCGTCGATCTTCACCACGCCCGAGGTCGGATTGTCGTCGAACGCCTTGACGACTTTCTCCGACCAGACGATTTCTTCGTCGCTCGGCATGAACGCGGCGTTGACGACATCGACGTGCTTGGGATGGATCACCGCCTTTGCCAGAAAGCCGTCCTGGCGCGCAGCCACCGCCTCTTCCCTCAGCGCATCGAGATCGTCGATGTCGGTCGCGATCGTGTCGATCGCCACCACTCCGGCCGCGGCGGCGCCGATCAGGCAGAGGTCGCGCGCCAGCAAGAAAGGCCCGTGATACCGCCCCGCGGTACGATTGCGCGAGGAGCCGAGCGATGCCGCGAGATCTTCCGCACCCCACATCATGCCCCACAGGCGCGGGCTCATGTTCTCGATGTCGAGCAATTTCAGTACCCCGCGCGCGGTCTCGGTCGCGACGGTCACGATCCGGGTGCTTCCATGCGCGATATTCGAGGCCGCCTCGAACGCGTCCAGATAGAGAGACAGCCGATTGACGTCGGTCGCGCCGGCACATTTCGGCAGCACGATGCCGTCGGGCCGGCCCGGAATGACGGCCGCCAGGTCTCCCAGTGTCATGCCGGTGTCGAGCGCATTGACGCGAATGTAGATTTTTTGCCCCGGATTGCGCGCATCGAGCATGGCGCGGGTGACGCTCCGCGCGGCGACCTTCTGATCCGGCGCGATCGAGTCCTCGAGATCGAGGATCAGGGCATCCGCCGCCGTCTTCTTGGCGCTTTCGAACTTTCTGACGCTGTCGCCGGGAACGAACAAAAACGAACGCATCGCCTCACGCCTTCGGTTTGCAATGCATCAGCCCGGTCCGGCGGCAGCTTGCCACCACCTCGCCGCGCTGATTGGTCATGGTATGCTCGAACTCGACCAGGCCCTGGGTCGGCCGCGATTTGCTGGCGCGCTTGGATATGATCATGGTATGCGCCTTCAGCGTATCGCCGTGAAACACCGGCTTTGGAAACTTGACGTCGGTCATCCCCAAATTGCCGACCGTCGTCCCAAGAGTCGTATCATAGACGCTCATGCCGATCATGATGCCAAGCGTATAGAGGCTGTTGAACAGCCGCTGGCCGTATTCGGTCTTTTCGGAAAAATGGGCGTCGATATGCAGCGGTTGCGGATTCATGGTCAGCAGGCTGAACAGCGTGTTGTCCATTTCGGTGACGGTCCGGCTGAATTCGTGGTGAAATTCCTGACCGACCTCGAACTCCTCGAAATACAGCCCTGCCATCATGCACCCTTTCGAACGCCATTGGGCCTGGCCTGACGCACGGCGCCCGCCTCGATCAACTCGCCGATCGCGTTGCGCTCGAGACCGGCTTCGATGAGAACTTCATGGCTGTCCTGCCCGATATCCGGCGCGGGCCGCAAATGGTCCTCGGAAAGGCTCGCGATGCCGGGCGTGCGCGGCGTGTAGACCGGACCGACTCCGGGCGTGTTCTGGCAAACCGCCGCCCGGGTCGCTTCGACATGAACGTTGCGCAGCCATTCCCCGGGATTGAGGATGCGCTCCGCGATAACGTCGGCTGCATGCAGTCGCGTCAACCAGGCGTCCGTCGGCCGCGTCAGGAACACCTCGCGCATCCGCGGGATCAGCGCATCGGCTGCGTCCGCCCGTCCTGCGAAATCGGCGAAGCGCGGATCGCGCGCGAGATCATCCCGGTCGATGGCGGCGCAGAGGCGTTTGTATTGGGCCTCGTTGACCAGCGTGACCATCATCCAGCCATCGCTGGTTTGATAGGAGCCGGCGGGAACATTGAGGGCGCGCGGGGCGCCGCCTTCCAGGACATGCTCGGCGACCTTGTGGCCGAGCAACGCCGCGGTCGACTGCGAGAGATTGACGTCGATCCAGCGGCCGGTGCCGACGTTCGCACGCGCAAACAGCGTGGTCGCGATGGCCTGGAACGCGTAGACGCCGGTGACGACGTCGGAGATCGTGGTGCCGACCCGGTGCGGGGTTTTGTCGTTGCCGAGATTGATCGACACCAGACCCGAAAAGGCCTGCGCGACGGAATCCGAGCCCGGGCGTCTTGCATAAGGACCGCTCTGCCCGAAGCCGCTGACCGAGAGATAGATCAGGCCGGGATTGTCGCGGGCCAAATCCGCGTAACCGATCCCGAGCCGGGCGGCCACGCCCGGCCGAAAACCCTCGATCAGGACGTCGCAATCTTTCGCCAGCCTCTGCGCGATTGCGATTCCATCCTTGTGCTTCATGTCGAGGCACAGGCTGCGCTTGCCGCGATTATAGACCGCCGACAGCGTGGTGTGGCTCCCATAGGTCGTTCCGAGATAGCGCGACCAGTCGCCCTCGGGCGGCTCGACCTTGATGACATCGGCCCCATAAACGGCAAGCAGCATCGCGCAATAGGGCGATGCGATGCCCTGCCCGAAGTCGAGCACGCGCAAACCGCGATAGGGTGCGTCGTGCGTCGGGGACAGTTTGCGTCCGATTGCCATCTATTCTCCCCGACCCGCCGTCGAAAGCTAAAGTGCGAGATAGCGCTGGCGAATGTCGTCGTTGGCTTTCAGCTCGTCGATGCCGGAGGTATGAACGATCTGGCCCTTGTCGATGACGGCCGCATGGCTCGCAAGGCCAAGGCAAAAATGCATGTTCTGCTCGGCAATCAGCACGGTGGCGCCACTGCCGCGCAACTGCCGCAGCAATTCGCCGATCCGCTGCACGATGATCGGCGCCAGCCCCTCGCTTGGCTCGTCCAGCAGCAGCAGCGCCGGATTACCCATCAAGGTCCGCGCAATCGCCAGCATCTGCTGCTCGCCGCCGGAAAGCCTTCCCGCAATCCGGTCACGCAGCGGCTCCAACAGCGGAAACACGTCATAGACCCGCGCGATCGACCATTCGTCTTCGCCATCGGGACCTTTTTTCTGGCCGATGACGAGATTGTCCTCCACGGTATGCTCGGGGAAAATCTGGCGGTCTTCCGGAACAAAGCCGAGGCCGGCGCGGGCGATATGATGCGGCTTCATCCCGGACACGACCTTTCCACGCAGAATGACCTTGCCGCGCCGGGCCGGCGCCAGACCCATGATCGCCTTCATCGTGGTCGATTTGCCGGCGCCGTTGCGGCCGAGCAGCGCCATGGTCTCGCCCTGGTGCACCGACAGGCCGACGCCGAACAGGATCTGGCTGGTGCCATAATAGACATCGAGATCCTCGACCTGCACGACGGCCGGTGCGCTCATCTCGCAGCCTCGGCGTGATGTTCGGTGCCGAGATAGGCTTCGATCACGGCTTCGTTCCGCCGGATCGCATCGGGCGTGCCGGTCGCGAGAATGCGGCCGTAGCACAGCACGACGATTTCAGGCGCGATCTTGAACACGATATCCATGTCGTGCTCGATGAACACAACCGTAATTTTCTGCTTCTCCCAGAGCTCCCTGACCTTGTCGATCATGCGCCAGCGCTCTTCGGTGCCCATCCCGGCAGTCGGCTCGTCCAGCAGCAGCACCCTGGGGTCGAGCACCAGCGCCAGCGCGATATCGAGCAGCTTCTGGTCGCCATGTGACAGCGTCGCCGCGGTGCGGTGGCGCTTGCCGGCGAGACCAAGGAGTTCCATCGCGTGCTCGGCGCGATCGCGGGTTTCGGCCAGCGGAAAGCGCCGGTGCAGAACGCTGGCACGACGTTGATCGGCGCCGACGGCAGCCAGCATGGTTTCCTGCACCGTGAGCGTGGGAAAAATGCTCGCGACCTGGAACGCCCGCCCGATGCCGTGACGAACGATCTCGGCCGGCGAACGCCCGGCCAAATCGACGCCATTGAGCAGTATCTGCCCGGAGTCCGGCCGCAGCGCTCCCGTGATCAGGTTGAAGAACGTGCTCTTGCCCGCGCCGTTCGGACCGATCACCGCCGTGAGCGAACCGTCCGGAAAATCGAGCGTGACATTGTCGGTCGCCCTGACGCCGCCGAACGATTTCGAAAGCCCGCGGATCTCCATCATGGCTGGCCGCGCTCCTTCGCACCGTCGCGGCGTTGCCCGTACCACTCGACCACGAAATCCATCAGCCCCTTTCGCAGGCCGATGGCGAAGAACAGGATCACGATACCGAGCACGATGCCGTAATATTCGGTCAGGCGCGTGACGGTGTCGTTGAGGATCAACAACAGCACGGTGCCGACCATCGGGCCGAGGAATGTGGTGACGCCGCCGAGCATGTTGATGAAGATGCCCTCGCCTGAAATCGTCCAGTAGGCGAATTCGGGATAGGCGCCCGACACGAACAGCGCCATGATGATGCCGCCGGTGGAAGCGAACAGCGCCGCCAGCACGAAGATCGTCAGTTTGGCGCGCCAGACGTCGATGCCGATGAAGCTCGCGCGCGTCGCGTTGTCGCGGATCATGCGCAGCGTATAGCCGAACGGCGATTGCGCGATCTGGCGCATCAGCACGAGCCCGATCATCAGCAGCGCGCAACTCGCGATGTAGAGATGCACATGGTTCGACAGATCGATGCCGAAAAATGCGGGGCGCGGGATGCCGCCGCGCAGGCCCTGGTCGCCGCCGGTCAGCGATGCCCATGACAGGATGGTCGAGTGGATCAGCATCTGGAACGCCAGCGTGACGAAGGCGAAATAGATCTCCTTCAGCCGCACGCAGATCGCGCCGATGACGGTCGCCACCACCGCGGTGATGCCGAGCGTGGCGACGAATGCGACCGGAATCGGCACGCCGGTGCGCTGCATGATCAGGCCGTAGCCGTAAGCGCCGAGGCCGAAGAACATGCCGTGTCCGAACGAGATCAGGCCGGTGTAACCAACCAGCAGGTTGAGCGAGGTGGCGAACAGGCCGAACGCCGAACAACGGATCACGAAATCGAGCAGCGCCTTGCTGGCGAACAACAACGGCAGGCTCGCAAGCACGCCAAACGCCGCCATGGCTATCAGCACGTCGAGATAACGCCCGCGCTGCGATCTTGCCTCGGTAGCCGGAATGCTCAGGGTATCGCTGGGGCGTTCGGCCTGCAGCTCGGTCATGCGACTTCCTTGCCGAACAGGCCGGTCGGCCGGGAGACCAGCACGATCACCATGAACAGATACATCAGGCCTTCCGTGAACAGCGGGAAGCCGAGCGACCCGAACGAGCGTATCAGGCCAATCAGCAACGCGCCGATCAAGGCGCCCAGGATCGAGCCCATGCCGCCGATCACGGTGACGATGAAGGATTCGATCAGGACCGAGAATCCCATGCCCGGGGTCAGCGAGCGCACGGGGGCGGCGAGCGCGCCGGCAAGGCCGGCCAGCATGCCGCCGAGCGCGAACACGCCACCATAGATCAGGCCGGTGTTGATGCCGAGCGCCGACACCATGCCCGGATTATGCGCGGCCGCGCGGATCACCTTGCCGATCCGGGTGCGGGCGAGGCCGAGCCCGAGGATCACGGCGGCCGCGAGCGCCACGCCGATCAGGAGAAGATAGTATGGCGGCACCACGCCGCCGGCGATGAACAGCGGCGCCACCTGGAACGCCGCCGGCAGGCCCATCGACCTGAATTCCGGCCCCCATACCATGCGCACGACGTCGTCGAAGATCAGCACGAAGGCATAACAGACCAGAAGCTGCATCAAGACGTCGGCGCCGTAGACGCGGCTCATGAACACGCGTTCGAAGACCAGGCCGAGCAGCGCCGTGCCGGCGGCCCCGCTCAGCATCGCCAGCGCAAAACTGCCCGTGAGCTGATAGGTCGTCATCGCAAAATAGGCGCCGAACATGTAGAAGGCGCCGTGGCTGAAATTCACCACCTTGAGCACACCGAAGATCAGCGTCAGCCCGACCGCCACGAGGAACAGCAGCATGCCGATGATGAAGCCGCTGGTGGTTTGCGTCACCAGGCAGGCGGAACTGGCGAGACAGCCGGTGAGCGCATCGAGGTCCAAGGAACATATCCGTTGCGGCGAGCCGGGATGATCGGCGCGCAAAAAAACGTTCGGCGGTGAACAGAGGCAGCTCACGCCGCCTCTGCCTTCGCTGACTTGTCAGGTGTAGCCCTTGCCCTTCTTCCACTCGGCTTCGAGCTCGAGAATGGTCTTCCAGTCGCCGGCCTTGACCTCCGGCACATAGGGCTCCTGCGGGATCGTGGTACCCCAGCCGATCGCATAGCCGATCAGGGTCTGGTCGTCGGCCCGCATCGTCACGGTACCATCGGCGCCGAACGGCGACTTGATGGTCAGGCCCCGCATCGCGTCCGCTATCTTCTTGCCGTCGGCGGAATTGGCTTTCCTGGAAGCTTCGGCGAGCAGCATCACCGCGGTCGCATTCTCCCACGACCAGTTGGTCGGATATTCGTTGTATTTCGCCTTGTAGGCATCGCCCCAGGCCGCGTTTTCCGGCGTCGCGGGGAATGTCTTGATGTAGCGGTTGCCTGAGTGAATACCCTTCGGCAGGTTCTTCACCACCGTCAGCGCGGTATAGTCGGCCATGTTGACGGCGAACACCTCCATCTGGCTGAACATCGCATAGATGTTGGCCTGATCGATGTAGGAGGTGAGATCGCCACCCCACAGGCAGGAATACAGCGCCTGCGGCTTGGCCTGCAGGATTTTTGTCACCACCTCGGTATAGTCGGGCTGGAACAGTTTCGGCCAGGAGTCGCTGATGATCTCGATATCGGGCGCAAAGCGCTTCAGGTAAAACGTGAACTCACCGGTGGTGTCGCGGCCATAGGCATAATCGGGCGAACAGGTCGCCCATTTCTTCAGGTCCTTTGCCTTGGCGATCGCCGCGGCGTAGCTGCCGCCAACGATCGAATCATGCACGCCCTGGCGCGCGGTACGAAACACGTTGGGAACGTGCTGTTTGGGATCGGCCGTCAGGGCCGAGGTTTCCGAATTGGTGTGGATGCACAACACGCCGAGATCGCGCGCGACTTCGTGCACGGCGAACGCTCCCGAGGATGCCTCGGCATCGATCAGAAATTCGCAGCCGTCAGTGTTGACGAGTTCGCGCGCGACGCGGGCGGCTTCCTGTGGCTGCCCTTTGGAGTCGCGGATCACCATTTCGATCTGCCGGCCGGCGAGGCCGCCCGCGGCGTTGACCTTCTCCACTTCCAGCATCACCCCGTTGCGCGACGACGTGCCGAGCTGCGCCACGCGGCCCGACAGGATGGTCGGCATGCCGATCTTGATGGTCTTGGCCTGTGCGCGCGCCACCCATGGGGCAGCGAAAGTTGCGGCGCCGGCGCCCATCAGCGCCAAGGTCGAGCGGCGGCTGATGCCCGGTTTGCGGGTTTTCTTCATGTTCTCCTCCCTGTCGGGTCTGCGTTCCCAAATTCCCTGGCGGAGATCGTACCCGTCTCCATGGCATCAGGATTTCAGAGCAAAGGGGGTGACGTCAAGCCAAACATGAATTACGAGTCATAATTCATCCAGGGTGGAAACGACGCCGGGAACCGGCGCTTTGAGCAGCCAATGATCAATCTATCGAGCTCCATCGGCTTTCACGCCCGGCGCACCCCGGACCGCTGTGCGCTGAAATACCGCGCCGAAGATATTTCCTACGCGAGCCTCGACGGGCGTATCCGCATCGTCGGCGGATGGCTGGCCTCGCGGGGCATCAGCGCAGGCGATGTCGTCGCAGTGCTGATGAAGAACAGCGCGGCGTTTCTCGAACTTGTTTTCGCGACCAGCCATATCGGCGCGGTGTTTTTGCCGATCAACTACCGCCTCTCTGCCGATGAGGTCGGCTACATCGTCGGAAATTCCTGCGCCCGCATTCTGATCGCCGATGAAGAGTTCGCCGCGATTGCGCCAGCAAGCGTGCCGGTCGTCCTGCTCGATCAGGCCGCGCAATCCACCGCCACACGGCTGGCGCCCGATATCGCGCCAGCGCCGATGCACCCGCGCCGACCGCGCGACCTGATGCGGCTGATGTACACGTCCGGCACCACGGATCGGCCCAAGGGCGTGATGCTGACCTATGAGAACATCTACTGGAAATCGGCCGATCAGACGCTGGTGCTGGGATTGAACGCCGACACGCGATTGCTGGTGGTTGGCCCGCTCTATCACGTCGGTGCGCTCGATCTGCCGGGAATCGCGGTGCTCTGGCATGGCGGCATGCTGGCCGTTCATCGCAATTTCGAGCCCGAACAGGCGCTGGCCTCGATCGAGGCGGAAAGACTGAACGCCGCGTGGTTCGCACCCGTGATGACCACGGCGATCCTTACCTGTCCCACCCGCGACCGCCATGACGTCTCAAGTTTGCGCTGGGCGATCGGTGGCGGGGAAAGAACGCCGGAGGTGCGCATCCGCGCCTTTTCCGGGTATTTCAGGAATGCCCGCTATATCGACGCCTACGGACTGACGGAAACCTGCGGCGGCGACACCTTCATGGAAGCCGGCCGCGAGTTGGAGAAGATCGGCTCGACCGGCCGCGCCGTCGCCCATGTCGGGATCGAAATCCGCGACGACCAGGGTAACCGCCTGGCGGCCGGCCAGAATGGCGAAATTTGCCTGCGTGGGCCGAAGGTCACGCAAGGCTACTGGAACGATCCGGAGAAAACCGCCGCCGCGTTCTTTGGCGACTGGTTCCGCAGCGGCGATGTCGGCTATCTCGATCAGGATGGCTTCCTCTATCTCACTGACCGCAAGAAGGACATGATCATCTCCGGCGGCGAGAACATCGCCTCTTCCGAAGTCGAACGCGTCATCTACGAATTGCCCGAGGTACGCGAAGTCGCCGTCATCGGCATGCCGGACCAACGCTGGGGCGAGAGGCCGGTGGCCATCGTGGTGCTGGCGGATGGCGCCGCGCTCGAATTGCATGCGCTGGCCGACCATTGCCGCGCGCGCCTCGCCAGCTTCAAGGTGCCGAAGCAATTGATCATCCGCGACAGCCTGCCGCGAAATCCGTCCGGAAAAGTGCTCAAGCGCGTGCTGCGCGCCGAACTGGAGGTTCACAGGTGACGCACGCATCCGAAGCCGGATCCGGCAAAGTGACAAAACTCAACCGCGTCGAGCGCAATGCCTGGACCAAGCGCAGAATATTCGACGCCGCGACCAGGATCGTCGGCAAATATGGTTATGCCGAAGCCTCCGTCGCCCGCATCACCGAAGAGGCCGGCGTCGCGCAGGGCACGTTCTATAATCATTTCGACAATCGCCAGCAGTTGCTCGATCAATTGCTGCCGAAGATCGGCATCGACATGGTGAGGTTCATTCGCGCGCGCACCGGCACGGCGGATGCAGCGCGGCAGGAAATCGAACGGTTCGGCGCGTTCTTCGACTTTATCGGCGAAGTGCCGGAATTCCTGCGCATCCTCAATGAAGCCGAATTCTTCGCACCGATCGGCTACCAGAAGCATCTCGACAACATCTCGACCGCCTATGTGCGCATTCTCAGGCGGGCGCGACAGGCCGGCGCGATCGACGACTTCAGCGACGAGGAATTCGAGGCGATCGTCCACATTTTCATGGGCGCGCGCGGCTATCTGAGCCGGCGCTACTCTTACGCCGGCGGCACGGTCACCGCCGTGCCTGACCATGTCATTTCGGCCTATCGGAAGCTGGTGACGCGCGGGCTGTTCAACTTGCCCGACGGGGGAAACGGCATGCGTAACAGGACACGACCATGAACATCGAGATGCCGCGCAAGAAGCTCGATCTGGCATCGGCCATCGCCGAGGGCGATATCCGCGTGCTGCTGATGGTGCTGGTCCATATGACCGGCGACGCGCGCTGGCTGGAGCCGCCCTACAGGCCGAAGCGCGACGTACGCCTGATCCCCGATCCCGATGCGGGCGTACCCGGGGAAGTTCAGGATGAAGTCCGCGCCGCGGTTCTGAAGCTGTTTGAGAACGGCGAACCCGAACCTGTCGTCGCCGACCCCGGCAACGAACTGATGCTGAGGATGATGAGCGCGACGCTCGGCGAGAACGTGGCGCCGGAATATGCGCCACTGATGCGCGAGGAAATGGGTTTTGTTCCACGCGACGCGCGGTGGACCAGGCGTCCGTCGAATGAAGTACTGGCGCAACAGCAAGTCCTCATCGTCGGCGCCGGCGTCTGCGCCATCGCGCTCGGCGTCGCGCTCGGCCGGCTCGGCATCCCCTACACGATCGTCGAGAAGAACGACGAGCTTGGCGGCACCTGGTACGTCAACCGCTACCCCGGCTGCGGCGTCGATACGCCGAACCATTCCTACTCGTTCTCGTTCGGCGCGCGAAATCCGTGGACGCGCTACTTCGCCCAGCGCCAGGAACTGCTGGATTACCTCAGGAAGGTCGCGCTCGAATACGACATCCGCAGCCACATCCGGCTGAATACGGAACTCACGGCATCGCGCTGGGACGACGGCAGGCGGCGCTGGATCTCGACTTTGAAGACGAAAAACGGCGAGGAGACGTTTGAGTCGACCACGCTCGTCAGCGCGATCGGCCAGCTCAACGATCCCTCGCCCGCCCATTTCAAGGGGGAGGAAGATTTTGACGGCTTGACGCTGCACTCGGCACGATGGTCCGACGACATCAAGCTCGACGGCAAGCGCGTCGCCGTGATCGGTACCGGCGCGACCGCCATGCAGCTCGTGCCCTCGATCGCCGACCGGGTTGCATCGCTCACCGTCTATCAGCGGACCGCGCAATGGGCGCGGCCGGTCGCGGGCCTTTCCGATCCCATCACCGAAGGCGCGCGATGGCTGCTCGCGCATCTGCCGTTTTACGTGCAGTGGTATCGCTTCAACATGTTCTGGCGCTATGGCGACGGCCTGCTGCCGTTGCTGCGCAAGGATCCGAACTGGCCGCATCCCGATCGCGCGGTCAACAAGGGCAACGACCGGCATCGCCAGGAGCTGACGGACTTCATCCTGTCCGAACTGAAGGACCGCCCCGACCTGATCGAGAAATGCGTTCCGACCTACCCGCCTTATGGCAAGCGCATCCTGCTCGACAACAACTGGTTCAAGACCCTCAGGAAGCCGAATGTCGAACTGGTCACCGACAACATCGATCGTTTCGCGGAGGATGGCATCGTCACGGCAGACGGTAAATTGCGACCGGCCGACATCATCGTGATTTCGACCGGCTTCAAGGTCTCGGAGATGGCGGCGCGGCTCAATATCAGCGGGCGTGACGGCAAGAACCTGAAGCAGGCCTGGGCCAATGACAATCCGACCGCCTATCTCGGCATCGCCGTGCCGGACTTTCCCAACCTGTTCCTGATGCTCGGGCCCAATACAGGACCCGCGCATGGCGGCAGCGTGATTTTTCAGTCCGAATGCCAGAGCCGCTACATCAGCGTCTGCCTGGTCGAAATGATCGAGCAGGGGATTGCCGCGATCGACGTGCGACAGGATGCGCATGACGAGTACATCCGGAAAGTGGACGCGGAGCATGCGCAGTTGATCTGGACCCATCCGGGCATGACGACGTATTATCGCAACAAGCAGGGGCGGGTTTTCTCGGCGATGCCATGGCGGTTCGTGGATTACTGGAAGATGACGCACGATCCGGACTTGAGCCAGTATCGCCAAACCAGGGCGTGAGGACCCGCGATGGAAAAGCCGCGCGTGCGCATCTACACCGACTACAAGAGTCCCTACGCATATGTCGCCAACCGGCGGCTGTTCGAGCTCGAGCAAGAACACGGCGTCGAGCTGGAATGGCTGCCCTATACGCTGCGCATTCCCGAGTTCATGGGCACGGTGGAGGAGCGCACGCCGCATTTCTGGCGCAAGGTGCGCTACCTCTATATGGACGCGCGGCGCTACGCCAATGCGCAGGGGCTCACCATCAAGGGCCCGCGGCGGATCTACGATGCCTTCTATTCCAGTGCCGGCATGCTGTTCGCGCAGCGTCACGGCCTGTTCCGGCCGTATCATGACACGGTGTTCCGCCGGTTCTGGAGCCACGACCTCGAAATCGACGAACTGTCGGAGATTTCAGGCGTGATCGCCTCGATCGGCGGCTCGGCAAAGGATTTCGAGGCCTATGTCCGCGGACCTGCGCGCTCCGAGCACGACCGCATCATCGATGAAGCGGAGACGCTCGGCGTGTTTGGCGTGCCCACCATGGTGCTCAATGGCGAGCTTTTCTGGGGCGGCGATCGCATCGACTTGTTGATCGAACGCATCCAGAATCCCGGGACAATCGCGGCGGCGCTCGGAAGCCGGTACAGGAAATGACGCCGCGCGACGCAAGGATTTCCGAGCGCAAGGCCGCTAGTTTAGATGTTCCCGGCAGCCGGTGCGCTCGAGCACGGGCTTGAGCGCGGCGCGGTGCTCTGCATCCAATGCGGCAAACTTGTCGCGCAGTTGTTGCAGACATTTGACCTGATATTTGAACGGCGCCAGCGCGTAAGGCAGCCCCCGGACATTGATCTCCAGCCGGTCGAGGCCGTCTGCAAAGGCCTTTGCATTGGCGACCAGGAACGGCAGATAGAGTTCCCCCGCAATCCTGAGCAACGCCTCGGTCATTGCTTCCAGCGCCTGCTCGCGCGGATACCACGCGCCTTCGACCCCGGAGGCATCATCCAGCCGCCGGACCCAGTGATCGGTGAACGGCGCCTTCTCCCGCATGATCCGCATCGGCGTCGGATCCGTCGCCATTTCGCTGAGCTGGCCGAACCAGGCGAAATCCGCCAGCGACGGCCGGCTGCCGAACAGATATCGGGTCATGCCGACATGCGGCTCGAACGCTGCCAGTATCCGCAAATAGCTTTCCTCCAGCAGCGGCTTGTTCTCGGCGGTCGCGCCGAGAATGGCCATGCGGGAAATCTGCCGCTGGCGGAATTGCTCGATTTCCTCCGCGCTGCCGGTCGGAGCCTCCGATACCGACCATTCCTCGCCGGCCCAGCGCGAGACATAGGCCTGGTCTTCCGGATCCCACCAGCGATACAGAAACAGCGGCTTGACCGCCCATTCGTCGGCGAGGTCCTCCAGGAGATCGCAGACGAACGCGACGGCCTTGTCATCGGGAATGACCGAGCGACCCTGATGCCGCGATTCCAGATCATAGGCCAGCGTCGTGGTCTCGCCGCGAAAGCTGCCGTCGGGATATTGCAGCACCGGAATCAGGTTCGGACGCAAATGCCCGGTCGCCTTGCGCAGCGCCCTGGTCATGATGACCCAGTCGAAGGGGATTCTCCGATAGCGCAATAGCGCACGCAGCTTGATCGCGTAGGGCGACGCGGTCGATCCGATCAGCCGATAGCGACCTTCGGTCATGGCATTTCACTCTATCGTCCGCACCGGGAATACTGCAACCTCGTGACGGCTTTGTCAGTGCCAGCGCAGCGTCCTGAAGAACTCCCGCACCTCCCGGACAAACAGCTCCGGCTGCTCGAAAGCGGCGAAGTGGCCACCCTTCGGCATTTCGTTCCAATGCCGGATATTGCTGTAGCTCGCTTCCATCCAGCGCCGCACCGGGGTGACGATTTCCTTGGGAAAAACCGCGACGCCGGTCGGGACCGTGACCTTGTGGGCTGTCCGCTTCTTCGGCCCAAAGCTTTCCCAATAAAGCCGGGCCGACGAGGCGGCGGTCGCGGTCACCCAATACATCATGACGTTGTCGAGCAGTTCGTCGCGGCCGAGGATGTTCTCGGGATGGCCGTCGCAGTCGGTCCAGGCCCAGAATTTTTCCAGAATCCACGCCGCCTGCCCGCTCGGCGAGTCGGTCAAGCCATAACCGAGGGTTTGCGGCCGGGTCGATTGCTGCCTGGAATAGCCGGAATCCCAGTCGGCATAATATTGGATGCCCTGCAATGCCCTCGCTTCCTCAGGCGTTGGCTGCCCTTCCACGTTGGGCCGCGCCGACATCGCGAGCGTGATGTGAATGCCGGCGCAATGCGTCGGGTCCTGCGCGCCGAGCGCGGTCGTGATCGCCGAGCCCCAATCGCCGCCCTGCGCGCCGTAGCGGCCATAACCCAGGCGCTCCATCAACACCGCCCAGGCGGTGGCGATGCGATCGACGCCCCAGCCGGTGGTGGTCGGTTTCGCCGAGAAGCCAAAGCCGGGCAATGACGGGCATACCACGTCGAACGCATCGGCGGCGTCGCCGCCATGCGCGGTCGGATCGGTGAGCGGCTCGATCACCTTGTGGAACTCGACCACCGAACCCGGCCAGCCATGCGTGATGATCAGCGGCATCGCGCTCGGATGCGGCGAGCGGACGTGCAGGAAGTGGATGCCGAGCCCGTCGATCTCCGTCGTGAACTGCGCAAAACGGTTGAGGCGCGCTTCGCGGTCGCGCCAGTCGTACTCTTCCGCCCAATACCGGCAGACGTCCTGGATCCATTTCAGCGGCGCGCCCTGGCTCCAGTCCTCGACCAGTTCGGCTTCCGGCCAGCGGGTCCTGCGCAATCGCGACCTGAGATCGTCGAGCACATCGTCGCCGACCGAAATCCGGAAGGGATTGATCGCAGCACTCATGCAAAGGTCTCTCCGGTGCTTGGCTCGACGAAGGCTGAGAATGGAAATGTGGTGGCCATATCATGCCTTCATGGTTCGGGCCGGGTGCGGGCGATGATCTCGGCCGCGCCCTTGGCCAGCAATTCCAGGCCGACGGCGCGGCCAAGCTCGCGCGGGCGATCGGCCGGACCGCTGCGCGAGGCTTCGATGACCTGACCGCCGGCTTCGTCCAGCACCGATGCCGTCAGCGTCATCTGTCCGCCGTCGATGGTCGAATATCCCGCGATCGGCGAGTTGCAGTGGCCATTGAGCACCCACAACACCTCGCGCTCGGCGTCGCAGCCGAGATGCGCCATGGGATCATCGATCAGGGAAAGATAGCGCCTTGTCTGCCAGTCGCCGGCCGCGCATTCGACCGCGACAATGCCCTGCCCCACCGCCGGCAACATTTCCCGCGGCGAAAAATCATAAGCGATCCGGTTGGCGAGCCCGACGCGCTCCAGCCCGGAGCGCGCCATGATCAGCGCATCGGCCGGACCGACCTCGCCGCCGCCGGGCAGCCGCTGCATCTCGCGGTTATCGAGCTTGCGAACCCGCGTGTCGGCTGCGCCGCGAAAATGAATGACCTCGATCTCCGGAAACAGCCGCCGCGCATAGGCGGCACGGCGTACCGCGTTGGTGCCGACCTTGAACCCCTTGCCGCGCGAGCGCCTGATATCCTCGATCGAAACCCCGGTGCGCAGCACCAGCGCATCGGTCGGCGTATCCCGCGCCAGCGTCGCGCCGATCACGAGCCCCGGCGTGTCCTCATTGCCCGGCATGTCCTTGAGCGAATGCATCGCGGCATGCAGCGCGCCGGACCGCACGGCGGCACGAATTTCGGCGACGAAGGCCCCGCCCTTGCCGCCATGCTTCAGTAATTTGCTGGTCTGATCGGTATCGCCCACCGTTTCGAATTTGACGATCTCAACTTCAAGCTCCAGTGCCGCCGCCCTCAGCCGCCGCGCGATCTCCTCGGTCTGGGCAAGCGCCATGGTGCTCTTCCGTGTGCCGATCCGCATCGAAACTGCCACCATTTGAGCTCCACCCGACAGCCGCGCGACGGACGCGGCGATTTCCACGGCGCAGATTAAGACCAGCGGATGCCGGAATGCAAACCGCCGGCTGGCAGGCGGCGCGATGCTGAAGGCGGGAATGCGACTATCCGGCATGCATTCGGGTCTCGCGGCGCGACGCGCCCGAGGTTTTGCAAGAGTTCTTCGCTCCCTCGAAAACAGAGGGCGCAGGGAAGGCCGGGTGCTGGCTGGCACCCGCGGTCTCGTGTGCAGGATGTGCATAAGAATGCGCACACGAGCATACAGGTATCAGCCGGGGCCTCCGGCCTCCCCTGCGCAATGGTTTTACGGTTTATGCCGCGCTCTTCTCGGCGACGAATTCGTCTTGTCACCGTCGCCGGCGAATTGAATGGTTTTGCCGCGCCCGGTTGGGCCGAAAAAACCTCCGCCGACTTGACACCAGCAACGGGTGCCAGGACCACACGGTTTTGCCGTACGCTGCATCGCCGGTCGTCTGCATGAAGGATGATCGCTCACGGGAAATCCGCCCTGCGATTTCGCTTCACGCCCGACGCTGCCGCGTCCACCGCAACCCGCCCCAACGTTCGTGACGATGGCCGACGCCCCTCTTCTCGGGACAGGATGGCGCGAGCTTGTAGAGATGATTTGCCCGACGAGCAAAGTGGAATATTTTCTCGAAAAGGGCTGGACAGGAAAATCTGATTTGCCCGTCAGGCCAATTTATCATCGCGAAGCGGCCCTTTCGACCGCCCTACGCTGGCTTCAATGCCCCCATTCTCCAACTCACGAACAGCCACACGACGATCAGCAAGAGCATCGGAAACCAGTTGATCAGTATGCCAGGCAGGTTTGGCTCGTCAGACATGGACGCGCTCCGCAAATTCGGGCGATGCCGATTCTCCTGGCCGCTTTCGGCTTGCGGCGAGCGATGGCCGTCGGCAGTTCCTATCGCGTGATCAGGCCCTGGCTGACATCGACCTTCGACGAGCTGATGGTGTATTGCTGAACGACCTTGTGCCTGTCGAAAAAAATCACCAGCGATTTCTTGTCGCCTTCGGCGCCGCTGTAAATCAGATTCACATAGGGAACAAAGTTGGTGGGCTTCGAGCGCAGTCTGGAGAATTCATATTCCCATGATTCATTGCCACTGTCGGTGAAGGAACTCTTGATGGGGTCGCCATAAAGTTCGCGCACCTGCACCTGCGTGGTTCTTCCCTTGACCAATTGCCCGGACACGCTTTGCTGCGAAGCGTCGGCGATGCGCTCATTGCCGCTGCTCGCACATCCTCCAAGAAATGCAGCCGAAAGCGCGGCCACAATGCAGATACGCCATGTCATGGTGTGCTCCCTAACGCTATCGCCCAGGGAACCGCGGCTCACCGCCCTGGTACCAAACTAAAGCGGTCCACTACCCGCGCACCCATCGACGACCGTGCGAAAGATCGCCTGCGGAGCAATATCCGCTCCGGCCTAAAACTCAATCAGACCGACCCATGATCGTCAACGACAACCCGGATGCCGGCGGATGAATCCGAACGAGAGTTGCCGAGAATCCTCAGGTAGACCAAAGGAAGTTGGTGCTTCGACGATGTCGATCGCCATAAAACAGGTTCCCCGGCATCGGTTGATGCCGCTATATTTTTTGAGCATGATCTTTTCGGAAAACCGGTTCCCACTTTTCCGGATCATGCTCTACGACGCCTGCTTCAGCCGCTCCATCGCCTCAACGATCTTTGCCTTTCGCGCCACCGCCGCCTCGCGCTTTTCCTTTTCTTCCTCGACGATCTCTTCCGGCGCGTTGGCGACGAATTTTTCGTTTCCGAGTTTGGCATCGACGCGCTTGATGTCGGCGTCGGCCTTGGCGGCTTCTTTCTCGAGCCGTGCCCGCTCAGCGGAAAGATCGATGACACCCTTTAGTGGCAACGCCGCGACCTCGCCGCGCACCAGCAACTGCACCGCATCTTCCGGCGCGCGGTCGGCGAAGGAAATATCGGCCAGTCGCGCCATTCGCTTGACGACGTCGTTCCAGCGCTGCGCTCTTCCTCTGGTCTGCGCGGACGCGCCTGCGAGCATCAGCGGCGTCAGGGTCGCCGGCGGAATGTTCATTTCCGCGCGCACCGAGCGGATCGCGGTGACGAGATCGACCACCCAGCCGATCTCGGCTTCGGCGGCGTCATCATCAAGGCCTTTGTGTGTGGGCCACTCCGTCAGCACCAGCAACGGTCGGCCCGCTCCCCCCTTGGATGGAGCGGGACGTACCATGGGCGCCGGCGCTTGCCGCTTACCCCCCTCCCCGCCCTCCCCCGCAATGGGGGACGGAGAGGAAGAGGCGACGCCGGAATTCGTGGCCGTCACCGCCCAAAGCTCCTCGGTGATGAAGGGCATGAACGGGTGCAGCAGTTTCAAAATTTCGTCACGCGCCCACGCCACCATGGCGCGGGTCTCGGCCTTCGCCGCGCCGTCCTCGCCCAGCAGGACCGGCTTGGCGAGTTCGAGATACCAGTCGCAATAGACATTCCAGACGAAGCGATAGATCGCGTTTGCGGCGTCGTTGAACCGATAGGCCTCGATCGCCTCGGTAACCTCGCGGGTGGCGCGCGAAGTCTCATGCGCGATCCAGCGGTTCAGCGTCTGCTTCGCTTTCGACGCATCGAAATCCGCCGGCAGCGCGCAACCGTTCATCTCGGCAAAACGGCAGGCATTCCACAGCTTGGTTGCGAAATTGCGGTTGGTTTCGACGAGTTGCGGGGAAAGCTTGATGTCGTGGCTGTGCGCGGCCCCACGCGCCAGCGCAAAGCGCAGCGCGTCGGCGCCATAGTCGTCGATGACGCCGAGGGGATCGATGACGTTGCCTTTCGACTTCGACATCTTCGCGCCCTTCTCGTCGCGAACCAGCCGGTGGATGTAAACCGTCGAGAACGGCGCCTCTTTCATGAAATGCAGGCCCATCATCATCATCCGCGCGATCCAGAAGAAAATGATGTCCCAGCCGGTGACGAGCACGTCGGTCGGGTAGTAGCGCTTCAGCTCCGGCGTCGCGTCGGGCCAGCCGAGCGTCGAGAACGGCCACAGCGCGGAAGAGAACCAGGTGTCGAGCACGTCTTCGTCGCGGGTGATGAAGCCTTCACGCCTGGCCGGGTCGAGCGCCATGTCGTGCCCCTGCTCCGGCGTGATGACCTCCTGCTCGACGTAGTAGCCGAGCGCGTTGCCGACGGCTTCTTCCTCGGTCTCGGCGACGAACACCTTGCCGTCGGGCCCATACCAGGCGGGAATCTGGTGGCCCCACCAGAGCTGGCGCGAGATGCACCAGGGCTGGATGTTTTCCATCCACTCGAAATAGGTCTTTTCCCAATTCTTCGGCACGAACGAGGTCGCGCCCGAGCGCACTGCCGCGATCGCCGGCCGCGCCAGCGTTTTCGCGTCGACATACCACTGGTCGGTCAGATAGGGCTCGATCACCGCGCCGGAGCGGTCGCCATGCGGCACCATGTGCGTGTTCGGCTCGATCCGCTCCAGGAAGCCGAACTCATCCAGCCGTGCGACGATTTTTTTGCGCGCGACAAAGCGGTCGATGTTGTGAAGTTCCTCGGCCAACTGCGCCGCACCTTCCGGCAGTCCGCGCAAAAAATCCTCGTTGTCGACAAGGGCGAGGCCGGCCTCCGGGTTAAGCACGCTGATCTGCGGCAGGCCGTGCCGCTTGCCGATTTCGAAGTCGTTGAAGTCATGCGCCGGCGTGACCTTGACCGCGCCCGAACCTTTCTCGGGATCGGAATAATCGTCGGCGACGATCGGAATCTTGCGCCCGACCAGCGGCAGGATCACATGCCTGCCGACCAGATGCGCGTAGCGTTCATCGTCCGGATGCACCGCGACCGCGGTGTCGCCGAGCATGGTTTCGGGGCGCGTGGTCGCGACCACGATGAAGGTCATGGGATCGTCGGGATTGAAGATCTTGCCCTCGATCGGATAGCGCAGATACCACAGGCTGCCCTTGATCTCGACCTGCTGCACCTCGAGATCGGAAATCGCAGTCAGCAATTTCGGGTCCCAGTTGACCAGCCGCTTGTCCTTGTAGATCAGCCCCTCGCGGTGCAGCTCGACGAACACCTTCACGACCGCGCGCGACAGGCCTTCATCCATCGTAAAACGCTCGCGCGACCAGTCGCAGGACGCTCCCAGCCGCTTCAACTGGTTGACGATGACGCCGCCGCTCTCGGCCTTCCACTGCCAGACCCGTTCGAGAAATTTGGCGCGGCCGAGGTCGCGGCGGCCCGGCTGCTGCCGCTCCATCAACTGCCGCTCGACCACCATCTGGGTCGCGATCCCCGCGTGATCGGTGCCGGGCTGCCACAGCACGTCGCGGCCACGCATCCGCTCGAAGCGGCACAGAATGTCCTGCAGGGTGTTGTTCAGCGCGTGGCCCATATGCAGCGAGCCGGTCACGTTCGGCGGCGGGATCACGATGGTGAAGGGTTTTGCGCCCTGCCGCTCGGGCCGTCCGGCCTGGAACGCGCCGCTCTCCTCCCAGAGACGGGACATGCGGCTTTCGATATCGGCGGGCTGGTAGTTTTTCTCGATCATGGCACGGCAATCGGGGATGTTGAGCAGGCTAGAAAGCCGCCGTAGCGCGCCAAGTCAACACGATCTGCCCATCAAAAGCTGATTATGGCCGATGGGGTGGCCGAACGAGGGCCGAACGCCGGCCCGTCGCACTCTGCGCGGCGAGCTAGCGTCCGCGCGAAACCCGCTCGATTTCGGCCTTGACGATGCGCTCCACCATTCCCGGCAGATTGTCGTCCAGCCAGGATTTCAGCAACGGGCGCAGCATTTCCTTGACCAGATCTTCCAGCGTCCGCGCGTTGTTGCTCAGGACGGTATTGGCGAGCGAATTAAAGGCGGATTCGACCGCCGACACGGTCGTGCGCGACAATATCTGCGGCGGCGGGGCGGCGCTTTCAAACGGCGGCGGCTCGTAGGCCGGCTGCCGGTTCAGCGCCTTGGCGGCGCCGGTTTCGGTGAATTCGAGATCGTCCTGCGGCTCGATCTTGTGGAACGACGAAGAAACCGCCGCTGGCGGCGGATCCGGCACCGCCATGTCGTCGGTGAGTTCGAACACCTCGCCATCGGGCTGGGGCGGCCTGATGTCGGCCTCGGGCGTCGCCGCGTCGAGGCTCGCCAGCATGGCATCGATATCGTCCTGGTTGTTGCTTGCGGCCGCAGGCGGCGGCGCCGGCGCGGGCTTTGGCGCCGGCTTGGGCGCAGCGGCCGCCTTCGCCTGGGCCGCGGGAATGGCCGATGGCGGAATGTCTTTCATGACCGGCGCCCTGGCTGCCGGCGCAGCTTTCTCCGGCTTGGCAGCTACCGGCGGATTGGCCGGTTTTGCGTCGTCATCGGCGATGATGCGACGGATCGACGCCAGAATCTCCTCCATCGAGGGCTCTTGGACCTTTGCAGGCTGCGTCATCTCCGGCTCCACATCGAATACGTCTTAACACCAGGCAACGCAGGACTTGCCGGATCCGGATGTGTTGGCCGGGATTTTCATCGCGACAGCCTGACTTGTCCCCAGATCAACCCGCCCGATGCACCGGGCGGGTTCCGCCTCCCCCTCGCGGCAGGCCAAGGCGCGGGCAATGGTCGTAAAAAAGCCTCGCGAATCGGTCTGCCACCTCTCGGGAAGGTACGTCATGGCTGCAATTGATTGCAAGCAAACGCGCCGCGGGCCCATCCGGCTCCGACCAAATCAGAACCGAGGCTGCATCCTTCGTCCTGGCGCGTTTTCTTGACACCGCCGCGATGACAATCGCCGCGGCTAGCGGCCGTCGGGCGTGCGGACGCCGGCCCAGCTGTCGCGCACCTGCTGGTAGTGCACGCTGGGATCGTAGACCGTGGTCGGAAGATTGAGCACTTGCGGCGACAGCCGCCCGACCGCGTTCAACACCGCGTAGGATGCGACCACGCGATCATGCTGTGCGGTGACAAGGGCGACGCGGGCGTTGACCAGCGCCTGCTGCGCGTTCAGCACGTCGAGCGTGGTGCGTTGTCCCGCCTTGGCTTCCTCGCGCACGCCGTTGAGCGCGATTTCGGACGCCGCCACCTGGGCCTGCGCCGACGCCACCTGCGCCTTGCTCGCCACCAATTGCCCCCATGCCGTGACGACGTTGGCACGGGTCTGATCGCGCACCTGCTCGAGCGCGAGGCGCTGCTGCGCCAGCGTCTCCTTCGATTGCCGGATCAGCGAGTATTCGGCCCCGCCCTGGTAGACCGGGACCGTGAGCTGCGCGGTCGCCGAGGCGCCAAACGACCGGAACAGCGTCAACGTCGTTTCGTAGGACTGCTGCACCGAGGCTTGCAAGGTCACGGTGGGCAACAGCGCCCCTTCGGCCACCTTGACCTGGAGATAGCTGACATCGATGCCGAACATCGAGGCCGTCACGTTCGGATTTTCGACCAGGCCAAGATCGACGGCGCTGGGCAGCGTTGCCGGCAAAAAGCGATCGACCGGCGAGCCCGGGGCCAATGCTTCAGGCTCGTTACCGATGATGCGGCGAAAGTTCGAACGCGTCGTCGTCAGGTTGGATTCGGCGGTCAGTTGCTGGGTCCGGCCGGCCGCGAGTTGCGCCTCCGATTGCGCGACGTCGGTGCGCGTAACTTCACCCACATTGAATCGATCGCGGGTCTGTTTCAGCGTCTGCTCGAGCACCCGGACGTTGCTGCGTTGAACCTCGACGATCGCGGAGTCGCGCAGATAGTCCATGTAGATCGTGGCCGCCTGCAGCAGCACCGTCTGTTCGAGAACCCGCAGGCCTTCGCGCGCGCCCGACACCTGGCTCTCCGCCGCGCGGGTCCTGTTGGCGGTTTGCTGGCCGTTGAAAAGCGTCTGCGCAACGGTGGCGCCGACGCTGCGCGGCGGGTTGGTGCCGTGAATTTCGGTCCGCGAGATATTGGTGCGGCCGCCGCCCGCGGTCGAGTTGGTGTCGGTATATTGGTAACCGGCGCTGGCGGTGACATTGACCCTCGGACGATAGCCCGACAACGCCTGCGGCACGTTCTCGTCGGTGACGCGCACCTGGGCGCGCTGGGCATTGAGCTGGGGATTGTTCTGATAGGCGCGCACCAGCGCGGCCTCGATCGTATCGGCCAGCGCAGGCATCGGGCCCATATAAGCCAACAGGAGGACCGCAGCCGCAGCTCCGGTAACGCCCTTCACCCCACGCATCCCTGGCAATCCGTTCATTTCGTTCGCCGGCTCATGACGATGCGCCGGGCGTCACTTCAGTCCAAGCGAGTCCGGCCTCACCTTATTCCCCGGGCAGGTTCGGCGGAACCACCCCACAGTCAAACATAGCGGAAACTCTTCACGTGGGGCAAACGAGCCACACTTCTGATTCCGAACGGTATTTTACGGCTGCCGGAACCCCGAACGAATCGTACCCCGGCTCCAATTGGCGCGTTTTTTGATGCCGACCGCTATTCACCCGCGGGTCAAGTCCGGGGGCAGGCTTTGGCCGAAAACGCGTTAGAAAACAAAGGCGGGAAGCCGTTCCAGGCCGGGTAACAACGGTGCGGTGGCGTCGAAAAGCGCCCGGTGCCCGAAATCGCCACGCGAGCGCGTCACGATGGTGGCTCGCGGCGGCCTCGCCATGGCGAAAACGCCGACCAGCCGGCCGCCGTCCCGGAGTTGTCCACAGAGCCGCTCCGGCACGATCTCGGTCGCGCCATTGAGGACGATGACGTCAAACGGGGCGCCGGCCGGATCGCCCTCCGCGGCCGCAGCCGCCCGGACCGTGACATTTCCACAGCCGAGCCGGCCGAGCGCCGCCGTCGCCTTCGCCGCCAGCGCCGGATCGCTTTCCGTCGCGGTCACCTGCCCGGCAAATTTCGCGATCACGGCCGCCGCGTATCCGCTCGCTGCGCCCACCACCAGCACGCGGTCGGTCGCCTTGATATCGGCCGCCTGCAGCATCTTCGCCAGCACCGCGGGCTTGATCAGGAAGCTTGCTGCCGATCCGCCCTCGCCGACATCCAGATCGAGGTCGAGATAGGCCAGGGCGCGTTTGCTTTCCGGCACAAAGGCCTCGCGCGGCACCGCCAGCATGGCGTCGAGGATCCTGATATCGGTGACGTCGCTCGGACGCACCTGACCATCGACCATTTTCTGGCGCGCGGTCGAAAAACCGGACATTGGCGAAACCCTGCAAGTCGAGCGGCGTTACCGCCGGAGGAGCTGGAACCGGGTCACTTTTGGAATAAGCTCCGGCAAAACGCAACCCGGCGATGCGATCGCGGCGCGGGCGCCGAACTTTCGCCTATTCGATCGTGACGGCAAGCCGGCCAATCAGCCGCACCACCTCTTCCAGATGCGCGGAATCCGGTTCGGCGACGGCCCGCGCCAGCCGCACCAGGCATTCGTCATCGCTCAAGGCGCGACTGTCGCCCGGCACGATGGGGCGCACCGGCCGCACGCGCTCCGTCAGCATGTCCTGCATCGAATCACCTCCGTTGAACGCGGCAGCCTAAGCCCTGGCGGCAAATGAGTCGATTTGGCGGTCAGCCGATGGCGCAGGCAGCGGTTACGGTGTTGTGGCGGCCGCGGCCGAAATGGTTTCGCCGGGGTTGCAGTGGCGGCAAACCTTTGCAGCGCCGCGGCTTTCCACCGGTTCCGCACGGCGCGCCGGGGCCGGCCATTTGGTCCTTTGCAAGCCGGGAAGGCTTTGTTATACGCTGCCCGCGCGAACGTCAGCTTCGCCTGTTCCTCGGTAGCTCAGCGGTAGAGCATTCGACTGTTAATCGAATGGTCGCTGGTTCGAATCCAGCCCGGGGAGCCAG
>NZ_JBAVNZ010000078.1:0-9999 GCF_049691595.1 Bradyrhizobium sp. | reverse complement strand
GCGAGCGGCCCGCGTGGCGGCAGGCCGCCGCCGACCGCGGCCATCGCGGTGCGCGTCGCCCGGGAATTGGCCGCACCGGCGTAGCGTGAGCTCAGCACCGAATAGACCTGCGAGACGCTGCGCGTCTCACCGGTGCGATCATAGAAGATCGAGCGGTTGGCGGCGGCCGCGTTCGGAAACATCCGCGCCGCGGAGGCTTGCGGATGATCCTCGGCATTCGCGATCAGTTTTGCCGCGCCGCCGACACCCATGAAGTGCGCCATATAGAGTTCGGGATCGGTCGGACGGCGGCCGATCCTGCCGGTGAGCTTGAAGCTGTTGGATTGCGTCAGCGCCGCCGCCATCGACGAGGCGGCATCGGGATCGTCGCGCAGCTTCATGATCGCGGCCCGCGCCGCGGGATCGCTGACCGAATAGCTGCCGGAAGGGTTTTTGGTGATGGCATCGGCATATTTGCCGTAGCCGAGCTGGGCGCCCGCTTCTTTCACCGTGCCGAGCCAGGTCTGGTCGATGAATTGAAACAGCCCGCGCGCCGACGAGGTCGAGGCCGCGGCCTTCGGATTGAAGTTGGACTCCATCTTGGCGGTGGTGAGCAGATATTCGAAGCTGGCGCCGCTATGGCTTGCGGCCTGCCGGATCGAGCCCGCGATCTTCACCCGCGTGGGATCGGCACCTGCCGCAGCCGTGGCGTTTGATGGGTCGACCGACATCTGCTTGGTGCCCCGCTCCTCGCGAAACGACGCGCGTCCCTCTAAGGCGCCGACAATCGGCGCCCATGCGACGCCAGACTGCGGCAGTCATGGTTAACGGCGGGTTAAGGAGGTTCGTGTCCCGGACGCAGCGCCGGGACCTGACCAACAGGATGGACCCCGGATCCGCGGCGCACCACGCCGCAAAGCCATAGCGCCTCGAAGACGCGCGTGAACGCGCTGATGGCGCCTCGAAGACGCGCGTGAACGCGCTGATGGCGCTGCGCAGCATCCGGGGAACGCTCTATGTCTTTTGATGATACACCGCGGCCGGATCGAACAGCCGGTCCGCATCCACCAACGACAGTCGCGTGTCGCCGCCGCTCCCGGTCACCGCGCGATAGAAACACGACCGCCTTCCGGTGTGGCACGCCGCGCCCGACTGCTCGACCCGGATCCAGACCGCGTCCTGATCGCAGTCCATCCGCATCTCGACGACCCGCTGCGCATGTCCGGAGGTCTCGCCCTTCCGCCACAGCGCGTGGCGCGAACGGCTGAAGTACCAGGCCTCGCCGCTTTCGATGGTCTTGCGCAGGGCCTGGTCGTTCATGTGCGCGACCATCAAAACCTCGCCGGTCGCGGCATCGGTGGCCACGCAGGTCACGAGGCCCGACGCGTCGAATTTGGGCTGGAACGCCAGCCCTTCCTCGCGATCATGGTTATCGGTGGATGTGGACACGGATCGTCCTCGCAAATTTCGAGCGAGGCTACCGGTTCGGTCCTCGCACCATGGACAGGAAACGCCCCTGCTCCGCCGGATTGTCGCGGAACATGCCGGTGAAGCGGCTGGTGAAGGTCATCGCGCCATGCTTGGCGACGCCGCGCACCGACATGCAGGTATGCTCCGCCTCGAGCATGACGGCAACGCCGCGCGGTTTCAGCACCTCGTCGATGGCGGCGGCGATCTGCGCGGTGAGATGCTCCTGCGTCTGCAGGCGGCGCGCGAAGATGTCGGTGAGGCGCGCCAGCTTCGACAAGCCCACCACCCGCTCGACCGGCGTATAGGCGATATGCGCCCTGCCGTAGAACGGCATCATGTGGTGCTCGCATTGCGAGGTGAATTCGATGTCGCGGATCAGGACGAAATCGTCATAGCCGGCGGTTTCGCCAAAAGTGCGGTCGAGCACCTCGGCGGGGCATTGATGATAACCCTGGTAGAGTTCGTCGAAAGCTTCGACGACGCGGCGCGGCGTATCGATCAGTCCCTCGCGGGCAGTATCCTCGCCGATATAGCTGAGCAGCGTTAGCACCGCCGCTTCGGCCTCGGCGCGCGACGGACGCGGCAGGTCGGCGCGGACGGCGGCGGCCAGAAATTCCGACGGATCGAGTTCGCCGGGGCGGGTTTCCAGGGCTTTTGGATCGGAAGATTTGCCGGGCCGGATAGATTTAATCAAGGCGTCCATGTCGACTCCGTTCGACCGGTCAGTGAGACCGGAGTGTCACCGGGCAGACGGGGCGGTTTTTGCCGCCGGACGCCTGAATCCCCCTCATCCTAGCACCACAGCCGCAGAATTGGCTTCTATTTAGGCCGCCGTGGCGACATGGCCGGACTGTATTTCCGCCATTGCGGTCCATATATAGGATGATGGAGCCCGGCCGCCAAGGGCGCTCCGATCCGCGAGTTCCGAGACCTCGATGCTGAACGACATCTATAACAAGCGGATCATCGAACTGGCCGGCAATATTCCGCGGCTCGGCCGGCTCGCCGACCCCGACGCCAGCGCCACCGCCCACTCCAAATTGTGCGGCTCGACCGTCAGGATCGACCTCAAGATGGAGGGGCCCGTGGTCACCGACTTTGCCCATGACGTCAAAGCCTGCGCTCTTGGCCAGGCCTCCTCCTCGATCATGGCAAGCCATGTGGTCGGTTCGACCGCGGACGAACTGCGCGATTTGCGCGAGACCGTGCGCAAGATGCTGAAGGAGAATGGCCCGCCGCCGCAGGGCAAGTGGGCCGACATCGCCCTGCTCGAGCCGGTGCGCGACTACAAGGCGCGGCATGCCTCGACCATGCTGACCTTCGACGCCGTCGTGGATGCGATCGGCCAGATCGAGACCAGGGCCAGCCAGCCCGCAGCGGCGCAGGGATAAACCCGGCGTCAGGTTGATATATACCGCTACTTTGCTGGAGTTGCCGTCACCGCGCCACCCGTCGGGACCAACGCTTCGGCCGTCCTGGTCGACTTTGCCGCCTGCGCCGGCCCTTCAATCCCGCCGCTGACGAGGCGGTCCGATGCCTTCGGCTTCAGCGCAGCCATCGGCGCCGACGCATTGTCCCGAGGCAGCACGTCGGCGACCGCATCCGTGGTCACGAGATTGGCCAACCGCAGCTCGGCCCGCGACAATTCGTGCAGGTCTTCCCATGGCGGCACGCTCAGCGCGAGCGACAACAGGTCGCCGGTGCCGCCCATGTCGAAGGTATATTTGGCGAGACGACCGATATCGCGTTCGACGATCATCAAATCCTGCGCGGTATAGCTTGCCGCTTTCGCATCGTCGGCGCGGTCGCCCATCCAGATCTGATGGACGCGGATATGGGCCGCTTCCGGCACGTAACGGGTCTTGCCCGACAGCAGCAGGAAGACGCACATCGACTCGCAATAGGCTTCCGGCAAGACCCGCGCGCGTTCGCCTTGTGTCGTCTGTGTCACGACGCTGATGCCGACGGTGGTGAGGGCACCGAGACTGCGGAACCGGTGCCCGAGCGCGATGGAGTCGTTGACCGAACCGCCGCTGGAATCGAGCACGATGGTCGCGCCGACCAGCTGGCGCCCGCGCGCGAACTCGTCGAATTCCCGCGGGCTGTCCGCGGTGACGATGCCGACCGCGCTGACCCAGCCCTTGCAATTGGGCTGGCACGCCACCCAATTGAAGCGCATCGGCAATTTACGTTCTTCGAGGCTGACGCGGGCACTGGCCGAGTTGCCTGGCGTGGTGATGGCGCCGGGCACGGCGATGCACAGGGCGACGGCGCCGAGCAGCGCCCAGCCGCGAAGTTTTGGCGACCTCACGAGCCTCAATTTGGTTCCTTCCCCCATGCCGGCCAGCGGATGTCGGCAATGGCCCCAATTCAACGCGACGTGATTCTGCCATCGAAGCGTTATCAAAAAGGTAACCTTGCGAGTCGCGGGCGTCCACAGAACCTTGGCTGCGCCGCCACCCAAAAGGCGGAAATTTGCCGAGTGTGGCGCAATATCTGCACCGGCCCATTTCCCCGCTCTGGAATCACGCAAAACCCGGCATATGATCGCAGCAGGCCGCGCATGGAACATTCATCGTCGCATTGCCAGCATTCTCCGGGCCGCGGCGGCGCGGTTCGCCGCCTGCCGCGCAATTTTGGGCGGGCGTTGATCTGGATCTACCGGCACACACTGTCGCCGCTGGTCGGCTACAACTGCCGCCATCTGCCGACCTGCTCGGTCTATGGCGACGAAGCGATCGAGCGGTTCGGATTATGGGCCGGCGGATGGATGACGCTGGCGCGGCTGCTGCGTTGCCAACCCTGGGGCACGTCCGGCATCGACAACGTCCCGTCGGCGCGGCCGCCCGGCGCACGCTGGTATCTGCCGTGGCGGTACGGCCGCTGGCGCGGCGTCAACGCGCCGTAGATTGGCTGCTCCTCATCAAGAGCGTAGCGGGTCCGCGCAAGGCATGGCCGATGACAGGCTCCGGCGTAATCCGCCGCCCCCGGCCGCGGCTGAGCTTTCGATCGCATACGCGCTAGCGCGAAAACCAGAAGAAATCCCTCGACTGCCAGAACGGCGCCGGCGGACGCGGCTTGCGTGGACGCGGCGAGGGTTCGGCCGATGGCGCCGACGACGTCGTGTCGGCGCCGCCCGACTCGTCGGCGGGCAGCCTCACCGCCAGCAGCAGGTTCGATTCATGGGTGCGCCAGCGATAGCCGATGCCGAAATCCATCGGCTGGCTGCGCCTGAACAACTCGGCATATGACTGCTGATACCGGCCGGGGAATTCCGCGATCGGCCCGGCATAGCGGCCGAACGGGAAGAACCGCCATTTCTTCGGGCTGAAATACGCGAGCGGTATTCCGGAATCGTCCTGGATGATGGTGGCGCTGTTGGCGAGGATGAAGTCGCGCACCGTGGTGAAATTGCCGGAGTGCGGGAGATAGGATGCGCTCTTGATCAGGCTGTTGCCGGGGGCGAGCGTCGCGCAGAATTTCAGGAAGCCGGAGGCCTGGACGCCGGAATTGGAGAGATCGGTCGAGAAATAATACAGCGTCCGTTCCACGCCGTCGCTGCCGGCGAAGATAATGCGCGCGCCGCGCGCGGCGTTCGGCCCCGGATTTTCGTTGCCGAAATACGCGGCGCCCTTCTCATCGAGCGCGATCGGAGCGACATCGCGGATGGTCTTGCCCGAGCGCGCCAGGAAAACATAGAGGATCGGCAGCGTGCCGCCGATCTGCCCGGCGCTCAGATCGACCTTCATCTGCTTGGTGATGAAGAAGCTGAAGCTCAGGATCGATCCGAGCGAGCGCTCGACATTGTAGAGCGCGGCGGCGATGCCGCCGCGCGGCAATCTGGTGAGATCAGGCACCGAACCGGGCGGCTCGAGCGCGCTCAACACGTAGGTCGAAGCCTTCGAATAGAAGGCGTCGGCGTAGAGGAAATCGGGGCCGCTGAACATGTAGAACATGGTCGGTCGCGGCGCCGCCAGATTGGTGTCGGCCCAGGCGCGGATTTTCGATATCTGACGCCGCTCGAGCTCGGCGAACGCGGTGTCGAAAAACCTCGCATGCCGCTGCCATGCCGGATCATTCGTCAGCGCCGCGAGCGGCGAACCGGCGGAGGGCGCCATCCCGGCGAGGAAGCGCGCGGTATCGTCCGCCGTCGCGGTGCCGGCGGCGCGCGCAGGCAGCGTTGCCGTGGACAGCAATGCGACAGCGAGTGCTGCTATTCTCACAAACGAGATCATGTTGATTCGCGACCCGACGTTTCCGCCGCGGGACCGCCATCCCGCTTGCGGAAAATGGCGTAAATGAGAAGGCCCGAAATCATGATCAACATACCGAGCGCCGATTGCAGCGGCCGGTCCGTCAAAAGATAATACATCATGAAGCCGGTCACGAACAGGAAGACCAGCGGCGAGACCGGGTATCCCCAGGCACGATAGGGCCGCGGCAGGTCGGGCCGCGTGATGCGCAGCTTGATCACGCCGAGCACGGCGAAGAACGAACAGAACAGCAGCGCGAACTGGATGAAATCGAGCACGGCTTCAAAGCTGCGGGTGAACAGCATCAGGCTCGCGACAGTCAGCTGAAACAGGATGGCGTAGGCCGGCGCGCCGCTGCTCGTGCGCCGCGCGAACCGGCGCAGCGCCGGAACATCCTCGCCCATGGTCATCATGACACGGGGCCCGATCCACATCATCGCGCTGATCGAGGAGATCAGCCCAATGCAGATCATCGCGCCGACGATGCGGCCACCGAGCTCGCCGAAGATATGGCTGCCGGAGATGCGGGCGACGTCGAGCTGCCCGGCCAGTCGGTCGATCGGCGTGGTATGCAGAAACACAGCGTTGAGGGCGACGTACAGCACGAGCACGATCAGCGTCCCCGTCAGCATCGCGCGCGGCAGATTTCGTCCCGGCAGGCGCATCTCGCCGATGATGTAGGTGGCGGCGTTCCAGCCCGAGAACGAATACATCACGAACACCAGGCTGATCGCGAACGGCGCGCTGACGATGTGGGAGAAGTCGGAAACCGACGGCGCAAACCTCACCGGCTGCGGCGTGCCCACCGAAAAGCCCGCGGCCAGGAAGGCGACGATCAGCACGACCTTCAAAATGGTCGCGATCAACTGAAAGGTGCTGGAATGCCTGACGCCGGCAAGCTGCACGATCGACACCAGCCACACCACGCCGATGGCGAGCGCGAGCGGCGGCGCGTTCGGAACGACCGACTTGCCGTATTCGCCGAACGCCATCGCGGCCAGCGCGACGGGTGCTGCGAACCCGACGGTCGCCGACACCCATCCCGCCACAAAGCCGAAGGCCGGGTGATAGGCCCGGCTCAGGAAATTGTACTCGCCGCTCGAGCGCGGGAACATCGCACCGAGTTCGCCGTAGGAAAACACCCCGCACAGCGCGACGATGCCGCCGACGGTCCAAAGCAACAGGATGGAAAAGCCGGAGGGGATATCCTTGACCTGAAAACCAAGGCTGGTGAAGACGCCAACGCCGACCATGTCGGCCACCACGATGGCCGTCGCCACCAGCACCGAAACCGTCGAGCCGCCGCCGGGAAGCGGGCCGGACCACGCCGCGCCTCCGGTTTCCGATGCCGCCATATCTGACTGTACCTTCAGCGCCGCACGCCCGAGTAGCATGGTGCAGGCTGACGCGCTCCAATTCAAGCAGTGTTAACAATGATTTAAATCGGCAGGAGAAATCGGTACCGAAATACCTGTCGCACTGCAGCTGCCCGCTAAAGCGCCTTCGGCATTGCGAAAACAGGATGGCAGGCCCACAATCGCGACACGATTTCGTGCTTTATTTATAGCTTCCGGATGTGGGGAGTTTTTTCCGGAATCTTAAACGTCGCCTGAGCACCCGCGAGCCTACGCCGTTCGCCGGTGCACTTTGGGGCAGTGGGTGGATGGTCGGAGCGACTCCGAAATTCCAGATGGTTGAACGCGGGAGCCGGGCGGTGTCGCCGGGCGCGGCGTTTCATTGCCCAAGCCCATCCGCTCACGCCGGTTTGCGTCGCTGGCGGTTGGCCGCAATGGCGTGCTGCCTTGTGCCGCTGTCGCTCGTTCTGGTTCAGTGCGGCAAGGCGCCGAGCGCGGGAATGCTGGCGGCGAATTCCCAGCCATCGTCGGGCGACAGTTTCGAAGACCGCTTCCCGGCGCCGCAGTTCAGGGATCGCTTCCCGACCGAGAAGGAAGGCTTCAGCCAGGTGCAGCGGCAGGTCGCGCTTCCGCCGTCAAAGCCGACCGCGCGGGCCGAGCCGGCGTCCGTCAGGGTCGCGTCGCTGGCGCCCACGCTGACGCTGCCGCGCCCGTCGGATCGCGAAGAACTGACCACGCTGGTCAACATGAAGTCCTCGGCTTTCCCCTATTTCGGCAACCATCCGCGCTCCGAGGCGCCGTTCCTCAATATCAGCAAAGGCGAGCGCCGCGGCCATCGCAGCTATAACGGCCGGGTCTACTGGCAGGACGAGACCTACAACGACAGCCGCGTGCTGGTGCACGTCCCCGAGAATTTCGATGTCCGCAGGCCGGGGGTGATCGTGGTGTTCTTCCACGGCAACGGTGCGACGCTCGAACGCGACGTGCGCGACCGGCAGATGGTGCCACAGCAGATTTCCGATTCCGGCGTCAACGCGGTATTGCTCGCGCCGCAACTGGCGGTCAATGCCGCCGATTCCAGCGCCGGCAAGTTCTGGCAGCCCGGCGGCTTCAAGCGCTTCATGGATGAATCGGCCAGCCACCTCGCCCGCCTCTACGGCGATCCGGGTTCCGCCAAGGCGTTCGCCAGCATGCCGATCGTCATCGTCGGCTATAGCGGCGGCTTCGTGCCGACGGCCTGGAGCCTCGACGTCGGCGGCGTCACCAGCCGCGTCCGCGGCGTGTTCCTGCTCGATGCCGTCTATGGCGAACTCGACAAGTTCGCATCCTGGATCGTGAACAACCGTTCCGGATTCTTCGTCAGTTCCTATACCCGCTACACCAGGCGGCATGACGCCGAGCTGATCGCAATGCTGCGGGAAAAAGGCATCACCGTCACCGAGACCATGGATGGACCGCTGCGGCCCGGCAGCGTGATTTTCGTCCAGACGCCCGACGGCATAACCCATCGCGATTATGTCACCCAGGCCTGGACCGAGCACCCCGTCAAGGACGTGCTGGTCAAGATGGCGGCGACGCCGGCGCTGACCAGGGTCGCGAGCGCGCCGTGGCCTGCGAGCCGCTGATCCCGGCGCGTTCGCGCCGTCGCGCCATCCTCACCCGCTGATCATCACCGGCGCGATTTACGCCGCGCGCGGCAAACGTCGCGGCGGCAACTCGGCTTTTGCGTTCATCGGCAATTGCACCGATAAGGGGATCAGCGATTAAAACGCGCTTATCCCGGCTGCGCCGCGGCCGGGCGCGGCCTGCTCAGGATGACCGTCGCCAATGCCAATGCGACAAGGGCCGCCGACACATAACCGGCAGCATGCAGCAGATCGCGCCCATACAGCCAACCGCCGATCGCCGAACCGACGGCCTGCCCGATATAGAGCACCGAGGTGTTGAGCGCTACCGATGCGGACGCCAGCGCCGGCGCGGCGGCGACCAGCCGCACCTGCTGCATCGAATTGGTCGAGGCGAAGCCCAATCCCCAGATCGCGACGGAGGCGGCCATCAACGGATAGATGCCCGCGCTCAGCGCCCATCCGCTCACCCCGGCCAGCATCACGACCATGAACAGCACCGATGTCCTCCAGGCGCCCCAGGAATCGACGATGCGGGTTCCAATCGCCGCGCCGATGAAGCCGAAGATGCCGTAGAACGCGAACACCAGCCCGATGGCGTCCGGCCCCGCACCGGTCAGCTTCGCCAGCAGCGGCCCCATGAAGGTGAACACGACGAACTGGCCGGACATCTGCAGCGTCGTGATCGACAGCAACAGAACAATCATCCGGTTGCGGCCGACATCGGCCCAGGTCTTGAGGTCGACCGGCGCGCCGACCAGGCCGCCCGGCAGACGCCACAGGAGCAGCAGGCAACTCATGCAGCCGATCAGGCCGATGCCGCCATAGGCCGCGCGCCAGCCGTAGCGGCTGGCGATGAAGGTGATCAGCGGCAGCCCGATCGCGACCGCCAGCGACCAGCCGAGAAAGATATAGGCGATGGTGCTGCCGCGCCTTTGCTCGGGCACGATCAGGCCGGCGGTGCCCGCCGCCTGCGGCGTATAGAGCGCGCCGACCGCGAGCATCACCAGGCGAATGACCAGCAGGGTCCGGTAGTCGGGCGCAAGCGCCGAAGCCGCATTGGTCAGCGCGATCACCAACAGCGTCACTGTGAGCAGGGTGCGGCGTTCGATCCGGCTGGTCAGCCATGCCGTCACCGGCGAGCCGACGCACAGCATGACGGCGCCGAAGGTGACCAGAAGACCCGCGGTCTGGATGCTGACGTCGAGGCCGCGGGATAGTTCGACCAGCATGCCCGCCGGCGCCAGCACCGCGCAGCCGGTGACGATATTTCCAAGCATCAATGCGGTGGGAGCGAAGCGTTTCACAGCGCGGTAT
>NZ_JBAVNZ010000077.1:0-5359 GCF_049691595.1 Bradyrhizobium sp. | reverse complement strand
TCTCGACCGTCTCCGCGTTCCACCACGCGTTCACTTCGACAGTTTCCCGGGCGAAATCGACCGCGTTTTCCAGGATATTGCCGACGCCATAGAGGATCGCAGGATTGCGGGCGCCGACCGGCTCGCGCGCGCCTGCGACAGCAAGCCGCACCTTGATCGCGATCCCAAAATCGCGATGCGGCGCCACCGCCTCCTCGATCAGCGTCGACAGCTTCATGCGGTCGAACGGCGTGCCGCCCGGGGAAAGCTGGGTGATCTTGCCCAGGATGTCGCGGCAACGCTGGGCCTGCTCACGCAGGGTTTTCAGATCGCCCGCGATCTGGCTGTCGTGCACGGTCTTTTCCAGTTCGCGCGAGATCAGGAAAATGGTCGACAGCGGCGTGCCGAGTTCGTGCGCAGCGGCGGCGGCGAGGCCGTCGAGCTGGGTGAGATGCTGTTCGCGCGTCAGCACCAGTTCGGTTGCGGCGAGCGCGTCCGAAAGCTTGCGGGCTTCCTCGGTGACCTGAAACGCATAGAGACTGGTGACGCCGATCGCGAGCAGGATCGAGAGCCAGACGCCGAACAAATAGATCGGCGGCAGCACCAGGGGGTCATCGCTGTCCCACGGCAGCGGGTAGTGAAAGAATACCAGCGTCGAGGCACAGGCCATTGCGAGCAAACCGAGCGCGATCGTCAGCCGGATCGGCAGCGCCGTCGCCGAAATCAGGACCGGGGCGAGAAACAGGAACGAAAAGGGATTCTGCAGCCCGCCGGTGAAGAACAATAGCCCGGCCAGTTCGACGATGTTGAGCGCGAGCAACGCCGCCGCATAGACCGGCTCCAGCCGCTGCATCGGGTTGAAGGCGGTCTGCAGCGTGAGATTGAGCAGCGCCGAAAGGCCGACGATGGCAACGCAGGGAACCACCGGAACATCGAATTCCAGCCCCTGCGCGACGATGAAAATCGCGGCAAGCTGGCCGAGCACGGCGAGCCAGCGCAGCCGCAAGATCGTATCGAGACGGACATAGCGGCGCGGATGGCGGAAATCGGAGGCTGCAACGTCGGTCATGGCGGCAGTCTAGCGGTGCTGCCTTGCGATCACAAACCGCGCCAGGGCCGCGCCGAGGCTGTCAGCCCCTCCGCCCAAAGCCTTGCGCTTGCCGCCGCGATGCCGCAATGAACGGCCCGCATGGTGAACAATGACGGAACTCGCAGTCCGGCGTCCGCGGCCGATCCGGCAGGATCCGCCGCGATCGAGGTCGCGCATCTGGTGAAACTGTACAAGACCACCCGCGCCGTCGACGATGTGACGTTTCGCATCGCGCGCGGCAGCGTCACCGGCCTGCTCGGCGGCAACGGCGCCGGCAAGACCACGACCATCGCCATGATCATGGGGCTGGTGCTGCCGACCTCGGGCCGCATCCGGGTGCTGGGCGCTTCGATGCCCGAGCAAAGCGCGGACGTGCTGGGCAGGATGAATTTCGAAAGCCCCTATGTCGATATGCCGATGCGGCTCACGGTGCGGCAGAACCTCGCCATCTTCGGCCGCCTCTACGCGGTCGAAAATTTGCGCGAACGGATCGAGCAGCTCGCTTCCGATCTCGATCTCGGCGATTTCCTCGACCGCGCCAACGGAAAGCTCTCCGCCGGCCAGAAGACGCGCGTCGCCCTGGCCAAAGCGCTGATCAACCAGCCTGAGCTCTTGCTCTTGGACGAGCCGACGGCGTCGCTCGATCCCGATACCGCCGACTGGGTCCGGCAGCATCTGCAGGACTATCGCAAGGCGCATGACGCGACCATCCTTCTGGCCTCGCACAACATGCTGGAGGTGGAACGGCTGTGCGACCGCGTCATCATCATGAAGCGCGGCCGCATCGAGGACGACGACAGCCCCGACCAGATCCTGGCGCGTTACAACCGCGCCACGCTGGAGGAAGTCTTCCTCGACGTCGCCCGCGGCCGGGCGCGGGAGGGCGCGTCGTGAGCGTGACCGTTGCAAGCCGCGGGATTTCGCCGCATCGCATTTACGCGATGGTGCTGCGCTACTGGTATCTCCTGATGTCGTCATGGCCGCGCCTCTTGGAATTGATCTACTGGCCGGCGCTGCAGATCATCACCTGGGGCTTTCTGCAGAGTTACATCTCGCAGACGTCGGGGTTTTTCGCGCGCGCCGGCGGCTCGCTGATCGGCGCCGTGATCCTGTGGGACATCCTGTTCCGCGGCCAGCTCGGCTTTTCCATCTCGTTCCTGGAGGAAATGTGGGCGCGCAATCTCGGCAACCTGATGATGAGCCCGCTGAAGCCGATCGAGTTCCTGATCTCGCTGATGATCATGAGCCTGATCCGGCTTGCGATCGGCGTGATCCCGATGACGCTGCTGGCGTTGTTCTTCTTCGACTTCAATTTCTTCGGCATCGGGCTGCCGCTGATCGCTTTCTTCTGCAACCTGATCTTCACCAGCTGGTCGATCGGCATCTTCGTGTCGGGCCTGGTGCTGCGCAACGGGCTGGGCGCCGAGAGCATCGTCTGGACGCTGATGTTCGGGCTGATGCCGCTTGCCTGCATCTATTATCCGGTGAGCGTGCTGCCGCATTGGCTGCAATATCTTGCCTGGACGCTGCCGCCGACCTATGTATTCGAGGGCATGCGGGCGCTGTTGATCGACCATGTGTTCCGCGCCGAGCTGATGATGTCGGCGCTGGCGATCAATGTGGTGCTGTTTATTGCGTCATTTGCGATCTTTCATGCGCTTTTGCGCAGCGCCAAGCGTCAAGGCTCGCTGCTCGGGGGAGGCGAATAAAGGTTAGTTTCCCGTTGATTTACGGGATATTCAGCCTGCCTCCACACATGGACGGATCGATCCGTCCATTGACGCATTGTTACGCATTCGGCAGTATGCTGCGGCGCAAAACAGGGATCAAAAGTAATGCCGATTGGTGAATTTGGCGGTGCTCCGCCGCTCGTAGCCGAGGGCAGTCCGGCGCTTACGAGGCCGATGTACTGGATGTATGAGATGGCGCATGCGTCGCTCAATCCGGCTCGTGCCGTGACCGACGCCACCAAAATCCTGTTCCAGAATCCGCTCAATCCATGGACGCACACCCGGTTCGGCAAATCGATCGCCGCCGGCTGCGAATTGTTCGAGCGGACGACGCGGCGTTACGGCAAGCCCGAATGGGGGCTCGATACCACCGAGGTCAACGGCGTGCGCACGCAGGTCGAGGCCCGCTCGATCTGGGAAAAGCCGTTCTGCCGCCTGCTGTATTTCGATCGCAAGCTGACGCGGCCGTTGAGCAGGCCGCAGCCGCGGGTGCTGATCGTGGCGCCGATGTCCGGCCACTATGCGACGCTGTTGCGCGGCACAGTCGAAGCCTTTCTGCCGACGCATGAAGTCTACATCACCGACTGGTCCGACGCGCGGATGGTGCCGGTCACCGAGGGCCGCTTCGACCTCGAGGATTACGTCGATTACGTGATCGAGATGCTGCATGTGCTCGGCGGCAAGATGCACGTCATCGCGGTATGCCAGCCTTCGGTACCCGTCGTGGCGGCGGTTTCGGTCATGGAAGCCGCGCGCGATCCTTATGTGCCGCTGTCGATGACGCTGATGGGCGGCCCGATCGACACCCGCCGCAATCCGACCGCGGTCAACGATCTCGCGGCCCAGCGCGGCATCGAATGGTTCCGCAACCATGTCATCACCAAGGTGCCGTTCCCGCATCCCGGGGTGATGCGCGACGTCTATCCGGGCTTCCTGCAGCTCAACGGCTTCATCAGCATGAATTTCGACCGCCATATGGACGCGCACAAGAACCTGTTCAGCCATCTGGTGAAGGGCGACGGCGACCTGGCCGACAAGCACCGCGAATTCTATGACGAGTATCTCGCGGTCATGGATCTGACGGCGGAGTATTATCTGCAGACCGTCGATCTGGTGTTCGTCAAGCATGCGCTGCCGAAGGGCGAAATGACCCACCGCGGCAAGCCGGTCGATCCGTCGAAGATCAGGCGCGTGGCGCTGATGACGGTGGAAGGCGAGAACGACGATATCTCGGGTCTCGGTCAGACCGAAGCGACCCATGCGCTGTGCACCTCGATTCCCGATCATGGCCGCGTGCATTACGTGCAGAAAGGCGTCGGTCACTACGGCGTGTTCAATGGTTCGCGCTTCCGCTCGGAAATCGTGCCGCGCATCTCCGATTTCATGGTGTCGGCGGCGAGCACCAAGCTGTCTTTGGTGGCAGCAGCCGAATAGCCGTGATTCCGGCACCGATTCGGTCGGGTCGATAAGCCTCTGAATTAATTTAAAGAATCTCGATTCGCTGTCTTCTGAAGGAATGAGTGTGACCTCATTTCTTGAGGGCCCTCTTGAGAGCTGTTCTTGCCACATTTTTTTGTGCCAAGCCCCTTCCTGTAGAGGCCATCGGTCGCCAAGCCCCTGTATATTGGGCAAATGATTTGTTTTTGCGCCGAGCGATTTCACTGGCGGCGGATATGGCAGAATCCGGGCGAACTCCTGCTCCCCGGACTTTCAGACATGGCCACTCGCGCGCTCCTTTATCGGCGGCCTGCCGAACCCTCGACTGTTTTGGTCAAACATGGCTCGCAAGTCTTCGCGATCAGGCTGCGCCGGCACCGGCGCGCCCGCCGCTATACCCTGCGCATTCATCCGACCGACCGCGAAGCGATCCTCACCATGCCGCCGCGCGGAACGATCGCGGAGGCCAAGGATTTCGCGCAGTTGCACGGCGGCTGGATCGCCGCGCGTCTTGGCCGTTTGCCGAAGGCAGCCCCGTTCACCGCAGGCACCGTGGTGCCGCTGCGCGGCCTGCCGCATCGGCTGGTGCATCGCGCGGGCGTGCGCGGCACGGTGTGGACGGAAACCCGCGACAGTGGCGAGAAGATCCTCTGCGTCGCCGGCGGCGTCGACCATATGGACCGGCGTGTGCACGACTACCTCAAGCGCGAAGCGCGCAAGGATTTGCACAAGGCATCGTTGGCCTATGCCGGGGAATTGGGCGTGCGGGTCCGGCGGGTGTCAATTCGCGATCAGTCGAGCCGCTGGGGATCGTGCACCTCGGCGGGGTCGCTGTCGTTCTCATGGCGGCTGATCCTGGCACCGCCCTTCGTGCTCGACTACCTCGCCGCGCATGAAGTGGCCCATCTCGTCGAGATGAACCATTCGTCGCGGTTTTGGCGGATCGTCGGCAAGGCCTGCCCCTCCGTCGAGCGCGCCAAGCGCTGGCTCGATACCTACGGCAACGACCTGCATCGCTACGGGATCGAGGATTAGCGGTTACCGCCGAACAGCCGCTCCAGCAGCCAGCCGTCCAGCCCGGCCGCCGGTTCCGGCCGCGAGGCGGTGCGCGTCGGTGGCGGAC
>NZ_JBAVNZ010000076.1:0-1741 GCF_049691595.1 Bradyrhizobium sp. | reverse complement strand
AAGGCGAGAGCCGACGTTTCCAGCACGCCGATCCGCCAGACCTTGCTGGCTTGCTGCGCAGCGGCAGCGAACGACCACGTCATCGCGCCGGTGACTACCTTTATGAAATCGCGGCGCCTCATGTCAGTTCTCCGAGCCTCAAGATCATCCCGGCGAAATACAAATTTCGGAAGACCGGTTCGCGCTTTGCGCTCACGCGGCCGTTCGGGTCCGGATCACGCGCTAGAACTCCCCATGCCCCTGCGGATCGACCCACCGGTTGATCCGCTGCGCCGCGGCGATCGCGAACCGCACCGTCATCTGCTTGCGGGTCGCGGCCGGCAGGCGATGCTCCGGCGCCTCGCAATGCAGATGCGCGCCATAGGCGTCGGCAACGATCAGGCCGGTATCAGCCGGGAAAATCTCGCAGGGCAGATCCCGGGTGAAGGCGAAGAACAGCCGGTCGCAATGCATCCGGTAGTCCTGCCATTTCTGGTCGGCGCGCAAATCCTCCACCGACGATTTGATCTCGACGATCCAGATCTCGCCGCGCTCGTTCAGCGCCACCAGATCGGCGCGCCGGCCGGACGGCAGCGGCAATTCGCTGATGCAGGAAAATCCCAGCGATCGCAGCAGCCGCGCGGTGCCGCGCGCGATCGCCCGCGCGGTCTCGGACTGGCGGCGGTCCGTCGCGGGCTCGGGCGCGATCTGGCGGGCGGGCGATTCCATCGGGGAGAGCCTATACGATTTTTTCGCGCCGCGCGCCGACGATCACGCCCTCCTTGCCGCGCGGATCGAGCACGGGGAAATCGCCCCGGGTTCAGCCGTGCCGGGAGATGGCGAGCTGATACACGGTGATCAACACCTCGAACAGGATCAGGAACACGATGATCAGTTCGAGCCGCAGCGAGCGCCTGGTATCGATGATGTCCGTCAATACCTGGGCGGTCTCCGCGATCACGGCGAGCTTGCGGTTCAGCGATTCCGCACGCTCCTTGAGCTCGTATTCGTCCTCCAGCCGAGCGTAGAGCCGCTCGAGCTGCGGCTTGTCCCAGAGGATGTCGGGCTTCTCGGACACCTCGACGGGCCCCGACACCCGGTGCCGCACCGAGAGCGCATTGCCGATCTGCTTCAAGATCGCGCCGCGGCCGCCGCGCATCCGCCCGCTCTGCGCAAGCTCGCGTGCGAACGGTTCGGTCATGTCGAACACGCTCGCCACCTCGCGCTCGTGCCGGGCCAGAACCACGCTCTTGGCGAGCGCCTCGCCGATCAGGATCAGCCGTTCCGGCGCGAGGCTTTGCAGGCAGATCGGACCGCCCGGCGGGATCTGTTCCTCCCGGTCCGGGGCCAGCTCGATGGTGGCAATTTCCTCGTCCCGCCGCGCGAACGGTCGCGTCAGGCGCGATTGCAGGCTGCCGAGGAATTCCTCCTCTTCCAGCGCATTGAGGCCGATCAGAACGACGACGCCGTAACGAAACAGGATCGCCGTGCCGTTGGCATTGACGCGAAACGCCAGCGGCGTCGTTGCCAGCACGTCGCCGCGCTCGAGCCCCGACGTATTGAGGCGATCGCTGACAAAGAAGGCACGGGCCGTTGTCCGGTCCCCGCCCAACGGCGATTTGGAAGCCTGGTTCATGAAAACCCCAGCCGAAATCGAGGCGTGAACGCGATCGGCCGATGCGATTCCCGGCTCCGCGCACTAGATATCCGATCCGGACGCGACCCTACCACAGCGTTACGTGATCACACATCGGCTCCCGCC
>NZ_JBAVNZ010000075.1:0-17248 GCF_049691595.1 Bradyrhizobium sp. | reverse complement strand
GCCCGGCTTCAAACTTCTCCGCCCGCGACTGCGATCGCCTGCCCGGTGATGGAGCTCGCACCCTCGCCGCACAGCCACAACACGGCGTCGGCGACTTCCGCCGGGGTGACAAGGCGGCCTTGCGGATTGTGACGGGACAGTTCAGCGACCGCCTGTTCGCGGCTGCGCCCGGTCTTTCGCATGATGTTGTCGATGCTGCCGGCGACGAGGTCGGTATCGGTGAAGCCGGGACACACCGCGTTCACCGTCACCCCGGTGGTCGCCAACTCCAGCGCCAGCGAGCGCACCAGGCCGACCACGGCGTGCTTTGCCGCGCTATAGGCGCTGACATAAGCATAACCCTTGAGCCCGGCGGTGGACGCGATCACGACAATGCGGCCATTCCGCCGCTCCCACATCGAAGGCAACACGGCCTGGACGGCATGAACCACCCCCATGAAATTAACATCCATCATCCGCCGGAACAGTGCCGCGTCGGATTTGCCGAACGGCGCGGACTCGGCAGCGCCCGCGTTTGCGATCAGGATGTCGATCGGCTGCCGCGCCGCCGCTTGCGCCATCGCAGCGCTGACCGCCGCCTGGTCCGCGACATCGGCGATGCCAGCGAAATGCGCGGCGCCGGCGGCAATGGCATCATTCAGTGTCTCGCGATGGCGGCCGAGCACGGTGACGGTGGCGCCCGCCTGCACCAGCGCGGAAGCGATCGCGCGGCCAATGCCCCGCCCGCCCCCCGTCACGAGCGCGTGGGAGGAACGCGGCAGTCCGGGCATGCGCAGCCTCCCTAAAATGGTGGTCAATATCTGATATGGCCACGTCCGACGCCATGGTCGCCTGCATTATTTGAACCCTATAATATCTGGACCGAGCCGTTTGGAAAGCCGTCCCGATGATGGAATTGCGGCCGTTTCCGTCGGCAGAATGCGGCATCCTGCTGCCCGTCTCCGGCGCCGCCGGGCCGACTTCGTCGTTTTTTTGCCAGGCGGACAGGCGGATTCACCCTGCGGCTAGACGGAAGGTTCCGGACGGCGCAATCTGCGCATCGTCTGAGACAATGCGACAGGGAGCATCGCCATGGCAGCACTCGAAAAAGGCATCACCCGGAACGGAGAAGGGTTTTCGGGCAAGAGCTGGAATATTCTCGGTCAGATCTATTTTCCAAAGGCCGTATCCGAATCCACCTTTGCGTTCGAGGCCAATTCGGCGCCGGGGCAGTTTGTCCCCGTCCATATCCATCCTACCCAGGATGAATTCATCCTCGTCCAGGATGGCATGCTCGACCTGAAGCTCGATGGCGTGTGGGTGCAGGCCAGGGCCGGCGACCTGGTGCGCATGCCGCGGGGCATTCCCCACGGCTATTTCAACAAATCGGACAAGCCGGTCCGCGCCCTGTTCTGGGTTTCACCCTCGCGCAAGCTGGAAGCGCTGTTCAACCGTCTGCATAATCTCACGGATGTGGCTGAGGTCGTTCGCCTTTCGGCGGAGCACGAAGTGGATTTTCTGCCCGAGGACGCCAACGCCTAGGCGATCCGGATTGCAAAAACGTCAAACCGGCGAACAACGGTCCGGCCGGTGCGCGCGGTGGCCCGCGGATATCGCGGGCACACCCTTAAGCTCGCATATTGCATGAAGCAGCCAATGGGATCGTCCAGCCCGCTGAATTCGAACCAGGAGGCAGGTCCATGGTCAAGCAGAAGAATGTTTGTGTTATCGGTGCCGGCGTCTCCGGACTGGTCGCGGCCAGGACCTTTGCCGCGCGCGGACACAGGGTCACCATCCTCGAACGCAGCGGCGATCTCGGCGGGGTCTGGGAGCCAGCGCGATCCTACCCCGACGTCCAGACGCAAAGCCCGAAGGAGCTCTATCGCTATACCGACAAGCCGATGCCGGAATCCTATCCGGAATGGCCGAAGGGGCCGCAGGTTCATGCCTATCTGACCGAATACGCCGACGACCACGGCCTGAAGCAGCGGCTTCGGCTCAACTCCGCCGTGGCCGGCATGACCCGGCGGAATTCAGGCTTGCCGGGCTGGTCACTGGAAATCCACAATCCCGACGGCCACGTCAGCAACGAGGAGTTTGATTTCGTCGCCGTCTGCACCGGGCAGTTCAACGAGCCCCAGACCCTCAGCCTCCCCGGCGAGGACGACTTCAAGGCGGCCGGCGGCAGGATCCTGCATTCGGCGCGGCATACCGACGCCTCCGCCGTCAAGGGAAAGAAGGTGGTGGTTCTCGGCGGCTCGAAATCCGCGACCGATATCGCGGTCAATTCGGTCGATGCGGGCGCCAGCGAAGTGACCATGGTCTATCGCGAACCGGTCTGGCGCATTCCCTACTTCATCGGCGGCCTCGTCAACTTCAAGCGGATTCTCTACATCCGCGCCCAGGAGGAAATGTTCCGCGGCTGGGGCATCGGCGCTGCTTCCCGTGTGGCCCATGCCATTGCCGGACCGCTCATTTGGGCGAACTGGCGCGCGCTCGAAAGCCTTCTCAAGTTTCAGTTGAAGTTGAAGAAATGCGGCATGGTCCCCGGGCAGCGCATCGAGGACGGCATCAACTGCTCGGTGCCGATCGCGACGCCGCAATTCTTTACGATGGTGGCCGACGGGCGGATCAAGGCCATTCGCGGCACCTTCGAGCGCTGCGACGGCAAGACCATCGTCATGAGCGGCGGCGAACGGGTTTCCGCTGACCTCGCCATCCTCGCGATCGGCTTCAAGCTCGGGGTTCCGTTTCTGCCGGAGGTCTACCGCAACAAGCTCGTACAGCCGGACGGCCAGTACCGGCTGTATCGCCTGATCGCCAATCCCGATCTGCCCGACATGGGTTTTGTCGGGTTCAATTCCAGCTTCTGCACGGTGCTGTGCGCCGAGATGGCCGCGAACTGGCTGGTGCGCTATTGCGATGGCCAGTTGGCAGCCCGGCCGACCGCGGCCGAAATCTACGAGAACATGGACATGATGCTGCATTTCAGGCGCGTCGAGCGACCGGCCGCGGGCGTCTATGGCGGATTATGCGTCGCGCCCTACCATTTCAGGCATTTCGACGAATTGCTGGCCGACATCGGCGCGACAATACGTCGGCGCAGCCCGCTGGTGGAGAAATTCACGCCACCTGACGCCGATGCCTATGCGCGTTTCCTGGCGTCGGCGCCGGGATACAAGGTGGAAGCGGCATAGGCGACCGCCGCCGAACCACACTGCGCAGCCTTTCCCGAACGGTGCATCGGGGTGGAGACATGGACATATCTTGGACTCAAAACTTCCGCAATAGACGGCGCGTTCCCGGCCGACCTGGCCCGAGGCGGCGAGCAAGATGGAGCGGCAACCGTCGCGTGCTTCAGATCTGAAATATCACTTTTCATCCGTCGATGTCCTGTTAGCATCGCGGCAATCGCAAAACGGAGGCCCGGCGTGACACGCCTTACGCCCATGAGAACCAGGGATGGCCGTTTTACATACGAGGCCGCGGGCGATCCCGCATCGCCGCCGCTGGTGTTCCTGCATGGAATCGGCGGCGCGGCGCGGGCATGGCGGAGCCAGCTCGGGTTTTTCGCAGACCGTTGCCGCACCGTTGCATGGGACATGCCGGGCTATGGTGGATCGGCCTCGCTTCCCACCGTCAGCATTGCCAATCTCGCCGACGCCTTGCGGGATTTCCTGCGCCAGATCGGCGCAACCAACCCCGTCCTGGTGGGTCATTCCATCGGCGGCATGATCGTTCAGCAGTTGCTGGCGAAACACCCGCGCCTGGCCGGCGCCATCGTTCTCGCACAAACCAGCCCGGCCTTCGGCAAGCCCGATGGCGACTGGCAGAAGTCCTTCATCGACGCGCGGCTCGGCCCGCTCGATCGCGGCGAAACGATGGTTTCTCTGGCGCCGGCACTGGTCAGGGAACTGGTCGGTGACGATCCCGATGCCGGCGGCATGGAATTGGCGCGCGAGTGCATGGCGTCCGTTCCGGAGGCGACCTACCGCGCCACGATGCTGGCGCTGTTGGGGTTCGACCAGCGCGGCGCACTCAAGAACATCGCGGTGCCGACCCTCGTGCTGTCGGGCTCGAAGGACAACAACGCGCCGGCGCCGATGATGGCGAAGATGGCGAGCTATATTCCATCCGCGAAATACCTCGAGCTCGAAGGCGCCGGCCACCTCGCCAATCTGGAGCGCCCCGCGGCCTTCAATGCGGCGCTGGATGGATTCCTCAAGGCAGCTTTGCCTGCAACACACGCGACGGCATCATGACGGCTCCAGTCAGCAGAAGCGCGGCATCGGCGGGCACCAGCGTGCTCGATCCGCCGATTTTCGATCCCGGGGCGTTCCGCCTCGATGACGAACAGGCCGCGATCATCGCCACCGCGCGCGAACTGGGCCAGACGGTGTTCGCGGGCCGCGCAGCCGCCTATGACCGTGACGCGACATTTCCGACCGAGAACTACCGGGATATGCACCGCGCGGGTCTGCTCGGGATCGCCATTCCAAGGAAGCATGGCGGCCTCGGCGCCAGCTACCAGACCTACGCGTTGGCGGCCGCCGAGATCGGCCGCTACTGCGGCGCCACCGCGCTGACCTGGAACATGCATGTCTGCTCGACACTGTGGTCGGGGCCGCTGGCCGACGATCTCGACATGGACACGACGACCCGTGCCGAGCACGAACGCCGGCGCGCCGTGCATTACAAACGCATCGTCGACGACGGCGCGATCTACTCACAACCGTTTTCGGAAGGCGGCGCGGCCGCGGCGGGCGGCGTCGCGTTCGGTACCGAAGCAAGGCCCGTCAAGGGCGGCTGGATCGTCAACGGCAAGAAGATCTTTGCCTCGCTTTCAGGCCATGCCGACTATTACGGCGCGCTCTGCACCGAGCTCGCCGAAGGCGAAAAGGCCTCCCGCCGCAACACGCTTTATCTGGCGATTTCGGCCAAGGCCGACGGCGTTTCCGTGGTCGGCGACTGGGATCCGCTGGGCATGCGCGGCACGGTCTCGCGCACCTTGCTGTTCAAGGATGCGTTCGTGCCGGAAGATGCGGCGCTGATGCCCCGAGGCGTCTACTTCCAGGCGGCGATGCGCTGGCCGCACATGTTCCTGACGCTGTCGCCGAGCTATGTCGGCCTGGCGCAGGGCGCCTACGATTTCACCGTCCGCTATCTGCGCGGCGAGATGCCGGGCACACCGCCGGTCAAGCGGCGGATGTATCCGACCAAGCAGATCGCGGTGGCGCAGATGCAGATCAAGCTCGAGCAGATCAAGGCGATCTGGTTTCAGGCGATCACCGAAGCCTGCGCCAATCCGACCAAGGAACAGGTGCTGCGCGCCTACGCCGCGCAATATTCGGCGATGGAAGGGGCCAACGAGATCGCGACATTGGCGATCCGCACCTGCGGCGGTCAGGCGATGCTGAAATCGCTGGCGCTGGAGCGGATCTATCGCGACAGCCGCTGCGGTTCGCTGATGCTGCCATGGACGGCCGAGCTCTGCCTCGACCGCATCGGTCGTGAAGCCCTCTACGAAACCGGCGAAACGGACGACTGACGGTGGATCTGTCCGACCTGATCGAACGCAACGCGGCCTTCGCGCCCGAGAAGCCTGCGACCGTCTTTGAAGGCGAGATTCTCGGCTACGCGGCGTTCAACGCGCGGATCGAACAGACCGCGCGCGCGCTGAAGGCCGAATTCGGCGTCAGCCGCGGCGACCGCATCGCCATCCTCAGCCTGAACCGGCCCGATTATCTCGTGTTGCTTTACGCCTGCGCCCGGCTCGGCGCCATGCTGGTGCCGCTGAACTGGCGGCTTGCGGCAGCCGAACAGTTGTTCATCCTGTCGGATGCCGCGGCAAAAGTGCTGGTGCTCGAACACGCCTTTGCGGCAATTCTTCCCGCGCTGCAGGAACGCCTGCCCAGCACCAGCCGCATCGGGCTCGACTTTGTTCCGCCGCGGGGAATTGCATTCGAAACCCTGCTGACGCGCGCGCGCGGCGACGGCCGCAACCCGCATACCGAGCTGTCCTGCCCGCTGCTGATTGTCTACACTTCGGGCACCACCGGCAGGCCCAAGGGCGCGGTGCTGCGGCAGGAGGCGCTGTTGTGGAACGGCGTGATGAGCCAGCACATGCATAGCCTCACCTCCAGCGATCACGTGCTGACCGTGCTGCCTTTCTTCCATGTCGGCGGTCTCAATATCCAGACCACGCCGGCGCTGCATCATGGCGCGACCGTGACGATCCATGCGCGCTTCACGCCGGACGCCACGCTTGCAGCCTTCGCGCACGAGCGCCAAACCCTGACGGTGCTGGTGCCGGCGACCATCCAGGCGGTGACCGAACATCCCGACTGGGCCGCAACCGACCTGTCATCGCTGCGCGCGGTCTCGACCGGATCGACCATCGTACCGCCGCATCTGATCGAGCGCTTTGTCGCGCGCGGGGTGCCGGTGCTCCAGGTCTATGGCTCGACCGAGACCTGCCCGATCGCGGTCTATACCCGCCTCGGCGGCGATCTCTCGCGTGTCGGCTCGACCGGCCTCCCCGGCCTGTGCTGCGAAGCCACGGTGATCGATGATGCCGGCGCAGAGTTGCCGCCGAATACGCCGGGCGAAATCGCGGTGCGGGGCCCCAACGTCTTCTGCGAATATTGGGGCAACGAGGAAGCAACGCGCGAGGCCCTGCACGACGGCTGGTATCGCACCGGCGATATCGGCCGGCGCGACGCCGACGGCTATTTCTGGGTGCACGACCGCAAGAAGAACCTGATCATCTCCGGCGGCGAGAACATCTATCCGGCGGAAGTGGAGCGCGTACTGCTCGAGCATCCGGATGTGGCGGAATGCGGCGTCATCGGCCGGCCCGATCCACGATGGGATGAAGTGCCCGTCGCCTATGTGATCCGGCGAACCGGAGGTTTGGTGGCGGCGGAAGACCTGAAGGCGCACGCGCTGACGCAGCTTGCCCGCTTCAAGGTGCCGCGCGATATCGTCTTTGTCGATGATCTGCCACGCACGGCGCTCGGCAAGGTCCAGCATTTCATGCTGCGGCAGCTCCATGAACCCGCGCCGTCACAGGGAGCGGTGTCTTGAAAATCGCGGTGCTCGGCGGCGGCAACGGTTCTTTCGCGGGTGCGGCCGATTTCGCGCTGCAAGGTCATGACGTCCGCCTGTGGCGGCGGGATGCGTCGCAGGTCGCGCAACATCGCGCCGCGGGCTCCCGCATCCTGCTCAAGGACGCCGACGGCCGCCACGACGTGCAACTGGCGCTGGTCACTACGGACATGGCCGAAGCCGTCCGCGATGCCGAGCTGATCCTGTGCCCGACCCCGGCGTTCGCGCAGGGCGATATCGCCGGCCGGCTCGCGCCACATCTTGGCGACGGCCAGGTGGTGTTCCTGCCGCCGGCGACATTCGGCTCGATGATCTTTGCCGCGGCGGCCCGTGACGCCGGCAATCCGGCCACCGTCAGCTTCGCAGAGACCGGCACGCTGCCCTGGCTGACGCGCAAGCACGGGCCGTTCGAGGTCGCCATCACCATTCGCGCCAAACGGCTTCCGGTCGGGGTTTTTCCGCTCAACGCCGCCGATCATGCACTCGGCGTGATCGGACGGGCATTTCCCGGCGTGATCGAGCCGTGCGGCGACGCGCTGTCGGGCGCGCTGATGAATGCCGGCCCGATCATCCATTCGCCGCTGATCGTCATGAATGCCGGCCCGATCGAGCACTTCGAGCGCTGGGACATCCACAAGGAAGGCACGCAGGCCGCGATCCGCCGCGTGACCGATGCGCTCGATGCCGAACGCATCGCGGTGCGCAAGGGCCTTGGTTATGGCAATCCGCACTTCCCGCTGGCGCATCATTACGCGACCGAAGGCGAGCAATGGATGTATGGCCGCGGCTCGCATGACCGCCTGACCGATTCCGGCGACTGGCGCGAACCGATCATGCTGACACAACATCGCTACATGCGGGAGGATTTGCGCCTCGGCCTGTCGTTTCTGGCTTCGGTTGCCGAACTGGCCGGCGTGGCGACGCCGCTGGCATTTTCGTTCCTTGCCATCGGCGGCGCGATCTGCGGCGAGGATTTCACCGAAGGCGGACGAACGCTTGCAAGCCTCGGCCTCGGCCACCTCGATCGCGACGAGCTGCAAATGCTGCTGCGCCGGGGCTTCGACGAATGACCGCGGCACGCCCGGCGATAGCCTGTCTCGGCGCCGGCCGCATGGGCCGCGGCATCGCGGTGGCGTTCGCCTATGCCGGCCACGCCGTCGCCATGATCGACCTCAAGCCGCGCCCCGCGGAGCAGTTCGCGACACTTGAGGCCGAGGCGATCGGCGAGGTCCGGAAGACCCTTGCAAGCCTGGCGCGGTTCGGATTGATGACCGCGGCCGACGCCGACGGCATCGCTGCCAGGGTTTCGGTGGCGCCGCTGCAGGGCATGGCGGCCGTGCTTGCCGGCGCCGGCATCGTGTTCGAGGGCGTGCCCGAAGTCGTCGACCTCAAACGCGAGGTGTTGTCGGCGGCTTCGAAACTCGTTGGCCCCGAAATCATCATCGCCTCGACTACCTCAACGATTCTGGTCGACGATCTCTCCGGCGCCGTCGAACATAACGAGAGATTTCTCAACGTCCACTGGCTGAACCCCGCCTATCTGATCCCGCTGGTCGAGATATCGCCGGGTGCCGCGACCGATCCGGCCGTCACCGCGCGGGTCAAGGCCCTGCTCGAGGGCATCGGCAAGGTGCCGGTGGTGTGCGCGGCCACGCCCGGCTTCATCGTTCCCCGCATCCAGGCGCTCGCGATGAACGAGGCGGCGCGGATGGTGGAAGAAGGCGTCGCGAGCCCCGAGGATATCGACAAGGCCATCCGGTACGGCTTCGGTTTTCGCTACGCGGTCCTTGGCCTGCTGGAATTCATCGACTGGGGCGGCGGCGATATTCTCTACTACGCCAGCCGCTATCTCGAAGGCGCGCTCGGCAGCGACCGCTACCGCGCGCCCGAGGTGATTTCACGCAACATGCGCGAAGGCCGCATCGGCCTGCGGACCGGCGCCGGCTTCCTCGATTATGCCGGCCTCGATGTCGACGCCTATCGCGAGCAGCGTCTTGCCGCGCTGGTCGACATGCTCCGGCATTTCAAGCTGGCACGCCCGCCGGTGCCGGGTCCGGATTAGCCGAACACATCCAGCAACACGCCTTCGCGGATCACGGCGACGCCGTCCAGCTCGATCGTCGTGCCCATCATCGGAAGGTCGAAATGCCCGGCGGTGTAGCGGCCGGCGAATTCGTTGGCGCCGGTGGAAAACAGGAAATTGCCGGCGACCGCCCGCAGCTCGGTTCCGTTGGTGTCGCGCTGATCATACATCGTCAGCGCCTCGTAGCGCGCGCCGGGATTCATGCCGAACCCGACATGCGAGACCGCATAGGCTTCGCGCTCGCCCCACGCCGCGAGATAGGCGCGCATCATCGCCGCATCCGCGCCCTCGCCTTCGAGATCGGTGACGTAGTCATTGCTCAATGTCATCCGGATCGGCGACGTCAGATAGCGCTTGAAGGTGAGATTGATGTCGCCGGGCGCCATCACCAGCGTCCCGTTGACGGTGCCGCTCTTGGGAAAGCTGACCACGATGCCGCCGGGCCAGTGTGCCAAGGTGCCCGGCTTGTCGGTCCAGCCCCAGACGCCGACGGTGGAGGCGCCGGCCATGTCGACATCGAGCTCGGTACCCGCCTTCGACGTCACGCGCATGCGTTTCGTTGACCGCAACATTTTCACCGCCGCCCGAACCCGCTTTTCCAGCGCCGTGTCGGGCACCATGCGCTCGAGCGCCTCGGGATGTTCATTGGATATGTTCAGGATACGCGCGCCTGCCTTGAGTATTTCCGGCGTCTCCGCCGCGTGCATCAATCCTTCGATGGTGCAATCGACCACGAAGCCCGCCTGCTGCAACGCGGTGACCACCGGCGCCAGCCGCTGAATCGCGATACTGGCGCCGGTGGAGCGGATCGGAACCGCCTGGCGGTTTCTCGGCGTCGGCACGACCAGGTGAAATGGTCTGGCGCCGATGCGCAACAGCGCCAGTTCGGCGAGGTGGACGTTCAGCGCGCGCGATTGCGTTTCGGAAAGGATCGCGGCGGTGTCGCCGGACTTGACCGCGCAGCGTTCGAATATTTCGCAGAACGCGTCGATCCATTTCGCTTCGATGCGATCTGCCAGCATGTGTCATCTCCACTTCAAGAGCTGCATCAGACTTCCGGAAACCCTCGCAGCAGATAGGACCGCAACCCCTGCAGCATGCCGTTGAGGATCAGTCCGAGCAGCGAAATCGTGATCAGCGGAACGAACATGTCGACCGCCTGAAAGGTCCGGGCCGCCGTAACCAGCAGATGGCCCAGTCCATCGGTCGAGGTGATCATTTCGGCGAGAAACACCACGATGCAGGCGATCACAAGCCCGATGCGACAGCCGGTCAGGATCGAGGGCACCGCGGCCGGCAGCACCACCCTGAACAGGATCTGGCGGCGAGGCGTGCCCGCCGCCATCGCCGACCAGATCAGTTTCTGTTCGACCATCGACGCGCCGTAATAGGTCGAGAGCAAAATCGGAAACAGCGCATCCACGGCGACCAGCGTGATCTTCGATTGGTGACCGAACCCGAGCAGCAGCAGCAGCGCCGGATACAGCGCGACCTTCGGCAGCGGCGCCAGCACCCGCACGATCGGACGGACCACCGCGTTGACCGCCGGGCTCGCCGCCGCCGCAAGGCCGATGGTGACGCCGAGCGTCACCGCGATCGAAAAGCCCGCGAACAGGCGGAACAGCGTGGCGGCGATCTCGTGCTGGAACGCGCTGGTGAAGAGCTGGTGGAGCAGACGCGCGAACACGAGGCCGGGCGCGGGCAACAGCGAGGCGGGCGCGTAGCCGAGCGACGCGATCGCCTGCCAAACTCCGATCAACAGCGCGATCGGCACCGTTCCAAGCAAAAGATCCGCCGTGACAGCACGTATGTTCATGCAAAGCTCAGGGGAATATCAAGATCCGCCTCGGACCACTTCACCAGCCGGCTGCGGATTTTTTCGAATGCGGCATCGAGGCCAATACCCATCGCGCCGATGATGATGATCATCGCATACACCGTATCGTATTGTCCCATATCGAGCGAGTTGAACAGGATGTTTCCGGCGCCCGACTGGCGCGCGATCATTTCGCTGGTGACCATGGTGATCAGCGCCAGCACGAGCCCGGTGCGGCAGCCGGTGAGAATTTCCGGCAGCGCCGCCGGCAGCACGATCCGGAGTATCCGTTGCGCCGCCGAGAGCCCCATCGCGGCACCCGACCACAGCATCTTTTCCTCGACCGCCTTGGCACCCTGGAAGCTGTGATAGATGACGGGAAGGCTGACGCCGAGAAAGATCACGAGCGTCTTGGCGATGTCGCCGACGCCGAGCCACAGCATGATGATCGGCATCAGCGCCGCCTTCGGCACCGGATAGATCACCATCAGCAGCGGATTGAAGAACGACGCCACGCCGCGCGAACGGCCCATCATCAATCCGAGCGGAATGGATAGGGCGACCGCGAGGCCGAAGCCGATGGCCATGCGACGGAGCGACGCCAGGATGTTGATCAATGACTCCTGGTCGCCGAGAATGGAAGGAATCGCGCGGATCGCGTCCAGCGCGGTGGGGAAACTGTCGGTATTGAGCATCAGCGCGGCGACCTGCCAGACACCGAGCAGGCCGAGACAGGCGAGCAGCGGCGCCAGCCGCGAGATGAGTGCGCGCATGACCATCATGGACGCAGCTCGTTTTCGCTGGTGTCATCGATCATCCGCTCGATATCGACGACATATTTCTGGTAACGCGGATCGAGCAGCAACTCCGCCCGGCGACGCGGGCGCGGCAAGGCGATGTCGACGACCTGCTTGATACGGCCGGGCGAGCGGGTCATCACCACGACCTTGTCGGACAGGAACACCGCCTCGTCGACCGAATGCGTGACGAACAGCACGGTCTTGCGGTCGCGCTCCCAGATGTTGAGCAGATCGTTCTGCAGCCGCGTGCGCGTATGAGCATCCAGCGCGCCGAACGGCTCGTCCATCAGCAGCACCGCGGGATGATAGGCCAGCGTGCGCGCCAGCGCGACCCGCTGCTTCATGCCGCCGGATAGCTCCTTGGGGTAAAAATCCTCATAGCCCCTGAGACCGACCATCTCGAGCAGCGCGCGGCTCTGGGCTTCGGCCTCGGCGTGACGCACGCCCTGCTGGCGCGGACCGTACATGACGTTGCCGAGCACGCTCTTCCAGGGAAACAGTGCGAACTCCTGAAACACCGGTCCGCGATCGGGGCCGGGCCCGGTGATCGCCTTGCCTTTCATCCTGGCCACGCCTCTGGTCGGATTGACGAAGCCGCCGACGATGTAAAGCAGCGTCGATTTTCCGCAGCCGGAGGGCCCGAGGATCGAGACGAAGGCGCCATCCTCGATCGCCAGCGAGATTTCCGACAATGCCAGATGATCCTGGCGCCCGGAGGTCCGAAAAACCTGCGAGACACGATCGATCTCGATCATGGCCGCCCCGGTCCCACGCACGATCGCGGACTCCGCCTCAACATTCGACCGCGCTGGCAACAGAGTCATTCCCGCTGTTGTTCCCGACCGGGTCGTCAGGCTCGGCCGACTTCCCGATTTTCCGGTTAAACCGAGCATAGCGGAAACTTGCAAGGCTTGGCGATGTGCTTTCGGGGCCGCCGGCCGGATCAGGGCGCGTCGAACCATGGCCATTCAGCGGCACCGTCATGCGTGACGGCGCCGCCCGGCGCCTGGCCGACCAGACGGGCATATTTCGCAAGCGCTCCCGCGCGATGCCGGGGCAATCGCGGCTGCCAGGCTTGCCGCCGGGCAGCGAATTCGCCGTCGGCGATCAAGAGGTCCATCCGGCGCGCGCCGGCATCGATCCTGATCCGGTCACCGTCGCGCACCAGCGCCAGCGGGCCGCCGACGAAGGATTCCGGCGAGACATAGCCGATGCACATCCCGCGGGTGGCCCCGGAAAAGCGGCCGTCGGTAACCAGCGCGACCTTCTCGCCCATCCCCTGCCCGTAAATCAGCGCGGTGACGCCAAGCATCTCGCGCATGCCGGGTCCGCCGACCGGGCCTTCATTGCGGATGACCAGAACCTCGCCGGCGGCATAGTTGCGATGGCGGACGGCGTCGACGCACTGCTCCTCGTCCTCGAATACGCGCGCGGTGCCCTCGAACACCAGGCTCTTGAGGCCGGCGACCTTGATCACCGCGCCATCGGGGCAGAGATTGCCCTTGAGAACCGCAACGCCCCCATCCGGCATGATCGGCGCGGTGGTAGCGAAAATGATCTCGCCGTCGGGCGCATTGGCGTCACCATATTCTTCGGCGATGGTCCTGCCCGTAATCGTCAGGCAGCCGCCGTCGATATGGCCGCTTTCGACCAGCGCGCGAATGACGACGGCGGCGCCGCCGATGTCGTAGACCTCCTTGGCGGTATATTTCCCGCCCGGACGCAGATTGCCGATCAGCGGCGTGCGCGCAAACACCTCGCCGACATCGTCCAGCGTGAAGGGGATGCCGGCCTCGTTGGCAAGCGCCGGCAGATGCAGCGCGGCGTTGGTCGAGCCGCCGGTGGCGGCGACGATCGCAGCAGCATTTTCCAGCGCCTTTCGCGTCACGATTTCGCGCGGCAACGGCCCGCTCTGTTGCAGCATCTGCATCACAAGCCGTCCCGCGCGCCGCGCGACCTGCGCGCGCTCGGCGTAGACGCCGGGGATCATCGACACATTGGGGATCGTCAGCCCCATCGCCTCGGAAACCATTGCCATGGTGTTGGCGGTGAACTGCCCGGCGCAGGCGCCTATCGTCGGCAGGCAGGCCCGCTCGATGCCTGCGAGCGTCGCCTCGTCGATCTCGCCGGTCATGAAGCTCCCGACGGCCTCGTAGGAGTCGAGCACCGTCAGCGTCCGTCCCTCGAACCGGCCGGGCAGCGCGCTGCCGCCATAGATGAAGATCGACGGCACGTTGCAGCGGATCATTCCCATCATCACGCCGGGCAGCGTCTTGTCGCAGCCGCCGAAGCCGATCAGCGCATCATAGGCCAGGCCATGGACCACGGCCTCGATCGAATCCGCGATCAATTCGCGCGACAACAGCGAGAACTTCATGCCCTCGTGGTTCATGCTGATGCCGTCGGATACTGAAATGGTGGTGAATTCGCGCGGCGTGCCGCCGGCCTCGGCGATCCCGGCCTTGGCGGCATCGACCTGGAAATCGTGGGTCATGTTGCAGGGCGTCTGTTCGCCCTTCATGCTGACGACCCCGATCATCGGTCGGGCGAGCGCGGCGTCGTCGAGCCCCATCGCGCGCATGAAGGCGCGGTGCGGCGCACGATCGAGACCATCGGTCGTCACGCGGGATCGCCACTTCTTCATGGGCAGGTCTCTCCGCGGGCCGTCCCGGCGAACACCGGGACCCATGACCTCACGCATCGCTCGAGGCGCCCTCGCCTATTGCAGCGGCGCGACGATCGTCGGATGCTTGAACTGCGCCACACTCATCTTCGGCAGCATGCCTGTGGTCGCATAGATGTCGAGCATCTTCTGAATGGCGTCGAAATTCGGCGCCGCGCCCGGATCGCGGCCGAAATCGTTGGTCTTGAGCAGATAGGTATCCAGCACCGGCACCGGCGCCTTCAGCACTTCGGAAACCACCTTCAGCGTTTCCTCGCGGTTGGCCAGCGCCTTCTTCATGCCAGAGGTAATATCACGCACGTAAGCCTTCACCAGGTCCGGATTCTTGTCGACGAAATCGGCCCGGCAAGCTTCCAGAATGTGGACGATATTCGGCATTTCCTCCGACAGCGAAAACAACTTGCGGGTGCCGCCCTTGGCCTCGGCACGCGCCGCGAAGGGCTGGTTCAGGTTCACCGCATCGACGCGACCCTGACGCAGGGCATCCTCGGAGACGGCAAAGCCGACCTCGACCAGCTTGATATCCTTCTTCGGGTCGATGCCATTCTTCTGCAGCAGCATGGCGAAGGGACCATAGGTGCCGCCGCCGATCACGGAGATGCCGACGGTCTTGTCCTTGAGGTCGGCAATTTTCTTGATCGGGGAATCGTCCATGACGGCCCAATAGACCGAGAAGCCGCCCGGCTTTTCAAACACGTGCTGGGCCACGATGTAGGCCTTCAGATTGCCCCCGACCACGCCGTTCGCCAGCGACAAGGGCGCCTGCGTCGCGCAATCCAGCGCGCCGGCAGCCAGCGCCTGCGTCATCGGCGCGGTGCCCTGAAACTGGGTCCATTCGATATTGTAGGCCTTGCCGAGATTGGGAAATTCCACAGGCCTGCGCATCATCCAGTATTTTGATTCCTCGGCCGGAATCGTCCAGCCGACTCGGATCGTTTGTTGCGCGTGCGAGGCGGTCGCGCCGGCCAATGCGCATGCCAGGGCCCCGGCTGCTGAAATCCATGTCGAAAGTATCCGCATCATCGCACTCCGCTTTTCCGTTGTCAGCAGGCGTTCCCGCAATCATTCGCGCCAAGCCTTTCATGGTTGCGCTCATGGTTGCATTCTCGCAATCGTTCACGCCAAGCCTTTCATGATTCAAATGATCAGGCAAGCTGCCGGGGCCGGCCGGGCTCCGGATGCGGTCCCGCCAAGTCTTTCTCGAAGACACAGACGGCATTCTGCCTCCAGATCGAGCCGCAAGCGATGCAAAATGCAGGACCAAACTGGCCCTGCTGCTCTATCGAATTGCTTGCGGCCATGCGGGGCTGGCCGGTCGTCCCGTTTCGAAACAGCGCGAATGCCATGCGCGCGCCGGCAAGCGCGTTCGGCGCCCGAAGCGGCGGTTTCCATCCGGGTGAAGCACCTAAGCGTGAGGTGTGAGGCAGTTCACGTTCGGAAAGCGCGGTTCGGGATACCAAAAAGGGCGCAAACCACTTTGCGCATCGAACCGAACGGAGGTTTCCCATGAAGCGTCTGATGATCGCTGGATTCGCGGCGCTTGGCCTGATCGCTGCCGCAACGACAATATTGTGGTCGCACGCGCCTTCGACCGCCCGCTCCTTTGCGTTGGAAAAGAACCGATCGCAAGCCGCAGCCGGCGCGAAAACACTCCCGATCGAGGAGTTTGAGGATATGTCGCTGGTCTTTTCGACCAAAGCGAAGCGGTAGCGACGGGCGACGCTTTCAGCGCTACGGCGGCATGCGCCCCGCGCCAGGAAATTTCGATGTCAGGGGCTGAACGTGCCGCCGCCCGTTTCATTGAGCAACTATTTCCTTGTCGCGCGCGCGAGGAATTGCACCAGTGCCGCGCGATCCTGCGCCGAGCCAATGACCTGCTCCGGCATCTTGGTGCCGGGGGTGTAGGCCGAAGGCCCGATCTCGAACAATCTGGCAACCGTCTCCGGCGTCCAGACGATATCGAGGCGCTTGAGCGCTTCGGAAAAATTGTAGCCGGGCGCCGTTGCGATCCGCCGCCCGAACAGGTTGGCTAAGGTCGGCCCCGCCCGATTGGCCTGCTCGGCGCCAAGCGTATGGCAGGCGACGCAGGCACGAAAGACCTCCGCGCCACGGTCGCCGGCATAGGCGGCCAGAGGATCTCCGGCCGTCTCCAGCAGCAGCGGATCGACCGGCTCTCCGGTCACCACATTCCAGCGGCGGATGATGTTGTCGGCGCCGCCGGTGAGCAGGGTTCGGCCGTCCGGCAAGAACGCCACCGACCAGACCGGCAAGCCGGGGCCGACCAGCGTGCGCGCCAGGGTGCGGGTCTTGCGATCGATCACCGCGACCGATCCGCCTATGCTCGCGGCCGCCGCCAGCGCGCCGTCCGGTGAGATCGCAATCGAGATCACCGGCTTCGGCCCGGCTGCGACATCGCCGACACGCAAGCCGTCACCTGTCAGGAAGTATAGCCTCCCGTCGGCGCCGCCGGCCGCGATCTCGCCGTCGCGACCGACCGCCACGGCGTTGAGCGGGCCCGGCATCGCAACAACCGTCGGTGCGAGCGGGCCGGAGAGCGGCCAGATGCGAACACTCTGATCGTAGCTGACGCTGACCAGCGAGCGGCCGTCGGGAGCGAACGCCAGGCCGTTGACGTTTTGCGTGTGCCCGTCGAGTACCCGTGGTGCGCCGCCGGCGAGTGGCCACAGCCGCATTGTTTGATCCCAGGACGCGGAGGCCAATATCGCGCCGTCCGGCGATGCCGCCAGCGCGGCGATCGGCGCCGCGTGCCCTTCCAGCAC
>NZ_JBAVNZ010000074.1:0-1682 GCF_049691595.1 Bradyrhizobium sp. | reverse complement strand
CGCGGGAGGCGGCGGAGGTGCCGGCGGCTTCACCGCGGGAGGCAGCGGCGCGGGCTGCCTTGGCGCCGGAGGCGGGGCCTCCTTCTGCTTCTGCGGCTCCCTGGTTTTCCCCTCTTCGCCCTGTCTGGTTTTGCCCTCTTCACCCTGGGCTTGCGCGACCACAAGCGGCGCGCCTTGCGCATGCGACGCGGAATTTGCAAGCTGCGTCACCGTCAGCGCGGTCGTGGCAAGCAGTACGAGACGAAAATTCATCATGATGTTCAATCCCTGGAAAAATCCTGGCGGCGAAGCAAACGCGTGCGCCGGATACACCGGCAGGTCGATCAACGGCTAATCATTAGGCCGGATTGTGGCGGGCTACAAAACGCCAATCCATTTTATTTCGCGCGCATGACGGAACCGATGCGCAGCCGTTCATCGCGCATTCAGGCCGATGTTCCAAGTCCCTGCTCGAGCTGTCGTCCGCGGCAAATTGGCATCGGTTGCGGTCGAGGCCATGGTCCGCGGACTATTTGGAACCGCGAACCAGCAAGGTATTGCTGCGGGTTTTGCCGGCTTCGCTGTAGCCGCGCGCGCGCATGTCGGCGATGCAGTCTTCCAGCCATTCGTTCTTCGACAGATGCTCGACCACCACCGCGCGCGGCCACAGCGATGGCGGCGCTTCCCGGAAGAAGCCTATGAGAACGCGGTCCTCAAAACCTTCGACGTCGATCTTCAGCGCATCGACCTGCGACACGCCGGCCTCGTCGAGGATGCGCCGCAGCCGCAGGGACGGCACCTTGATGGCCTTGCCGGAAATCTCCGATGTCACGATGTGGCTGGCGCCAAGATTGTCGCCGTCGGTCTCGATCATCAGCTCGCCATCGGCGGGGCCCGCGGCGGCGGCCACCAGCTTCACCTGGGCATGGCCGGATGCGGCATTGTTGAACGCCAGCCGGGCATGGGTGATCGGATGCGGTTCGACCGCGATCACCTTGCCGCGCGGCCCGACATGGCGCGCCAGCACCATCGCATAGGTGCCGACATTGGCGCCGACATCGACGAACACGCCGCCGGCGGGCACATGCGCGCGCAAAAAATCCAGCTCTTCGAGATTGTAGTCGGGATTGAACAGCGCGCCGCGCTCGGTGGCGCTGGCCTGATGATGGAACCGGAAAGACGCGCCCTGATATTCGACGTCGAGCGGTCCGGTGCGCAAGAGGTTGACCAGCCGCGACAGCATCGGCCGAAACGCGCCGCGCTTCAGCCGCGAATGCCGGGCCAGCGAAATGATCGCGGCTTGCGCGGCGTTCGGCGCGAACGCGCCAAATGGCGGTGACGTCGGATCATTGTCGGGAGTCAAACGGCAACCTCAGCGAAGACAGCAAAAACGGTGTTGGTACCCGTCATTGCGAGCGGAGCGAAGCAATCCATGGCGCAGCGAAGCAAGAATGGATTGCTTCGTCGCTTGCGCTCCTCGCAATGACGAGACGAGCTGCGTTTCCGTACGCGGCCCTAGATCTGGCGCTCGACCATCTTCAGCTTGAGCTCGGCAATGGCTTCGGAGGGGTTGAGGCCCTTCGGGCATGCCTTGGCGCAGTTCAGGATGGTGTGGCAGCGATAGAGCCGGAACGGGTCTTCGAGATCGTCGAGCCGTTCGCCGGTGGCTTCGTCGCGCGAGTCCTTCACCCAGCGCGTCGCCT
>NZ_JBAVNZ010000073.1:0-9444 GCF_049691595.1 Bradyrhizobium sp. | reverse complement strand
CTGTAGACCGCCTGCTCCATCAAGGCCTGGCCGATCCCCTGCATGGCGCCGCCATGAACCTGGCCGGCGAGCAGCAGCGGATTGAGCGTCACCCCGAAATCGTCGACGATGACGTAGTTGACGATTCTGGTGATGCCCGTCGCCGGATCGATCTCGACTTCGGCGAGATGCGTGCCGTTGGGATAAGTGCCGTCGGCCTGGGTGAAGGTCGCGCTCGCATTCAGCTTCGCGGGATCGACACCCGGACGCTTCGCCAGGTCGGCAAAGCTGATGGCGCGGTCGGTGCCGGCGATGCGCACCCTGCCGTCGCTGATTTAGAGATCGCCGGCGCTGGTCTCCAGCGCCTCGGCGGCGATCTCCTTAAGCTTGCCGCCGAGGTCGCGCGTAGCCCGCTCGACGCTGACGCCGCCGGTCGGAATCGAAGCCGAGCCGCCGGTGCCAAGCCCGGTGGCGATCCGGTCGGTGTCGCCCTGCAGGACATGGACCCGCTCGGGCGGCAGCCCGAATTGCTCGGCGACGAGTTGCGCATAAGCGGTCTGGTGGCCCTGCCCGCTCGACTGGGTGCCGATCAGGATGGTGACGTCGCCATTGGGATCGAGCGCCACATTGGCGGTCTCCTCGCCCATGGTGCCGCAGACCTCGACATAGCTTGCCAGCCCGATGCCGCGCACCAGGCCTTCTTTCCTGGCAGCCCTGGCGCGCTTTTGAAACTCCTTCCAGTTTGCGATCTCCATCGCGCGCTTCATATGCGCGGCGAAGTCGCCGGAGTCGTAAACCTTTCCGGTCGCGGTCTTGTACGGCATCGCCTTCGGCGCAATGAAGTTCTTGCGCCGGATCGCGTCCGGCGTCATGTCGAGTTTTCGCGCGGCGGCGTCGACCAGCCGCTCGAGCACATATGCCGCCTCCGGACGGCCGGCGCCGCGATAGGCGTCGACCGGCACGGTGTTGGTGAACACGGTGCGGACACGGCAATGAAAGGCCTGGATATCGTAGAGGCCCGGCAGCATGCCGGCGCCGCCGTGCGGGATGTAAGGCCCGAAGGTCGAGAGATAGGCGCCCATGTCGCCCATCAGGTCGACATCCATCCCCAAAAACTTGCCGTCTTCGGCGAGCGCCATCCGCGCCGTGGTGACGTTGTCACGGCCCTGCGCGTCGCCCATGAAGTGATCGGCGCGGTCGGCGGTCCATTTGATCGTCTTCTTCAGTTTTCGCGCGGCGACCGCGATCAGCGCATATTCGCGATAGGGAAACAGTTTGGTGCCGAACCCGCCGCCGACATCGGGACAGATCACCCGCATCTTCTCGACCGGGATCTTCAGCACGTTCTGGCACAGGATGTCGCGCAGCCGGTGGCTGCCCTGGCTGCCGATCGTCAGCGTCAGATGATCCTTCCTGGCGTCGTATTCGGCGACCGCCGCGCGCGTCTCCATGAAATTGGTGATGATGCGCGGATTGACGATCGACACTTCGGCGACCGCATGCGCCCCGGCGAAGGCGGCCTCGGTGGCCTTCTTGTCGCCGATCGGCACGTCGAACAGGACATTGCCGGGATGATCGGGCCAGACCTGCGGCGCGCCCTTCTTCACGGCATTGATGACGCCGACCACCGCCGGCAGCGGCGTCCACTTGACCTCGATCGCCTCGATCGCATCGCGGGCATGGTCGATCGTGTCAGCGACGACGAAGGCTACGGCATCGCCGACGTGGCGTACCTCATCCCTGGGCAGGATCGGATAAAGCGGTCCGGTGAACGGATTGACTTCCAGATTGAACAGGCACGGCAGGCCGCCGAGATCGCCGACATCGGCCGCCGTCAGGATGGCAGCAACCCCCGGCAATCCGCGGGCGCGGCCCGCATCGATCGTGAACTTTGCGTGCGCATGCGGCGAACGCAGCATCAGCGCATGCATGGCGGGCGACGGCGCCACGTCGTCGGTGTAGCGGCCCTTGCCGCGGATCAGCGCATCGTCTTCCTTGCGGCGTACGCTTTGGCCGACGCCGAATTTAATGGGAGTTGCCATCTTGTCTCCAATTGCGGTTCAGGGTCTTGCCGCCATATTGCAGCGGTTGTGGGGCCAGCGCAAATCGGTTTCCGTTCTCGAGCGTTCTTGCGGTGCGGCACGACGCATCGCCTCGGGGAAGTTGCGGCGATCGCAGAACAAAAAAGCCCCGGGCGATGCCGGGGCCTTGATGACCAGGAATGATGGTCGATATCAATACTTCGCCACAACCGGACCGCCGAACTTGTAGTTGATGCCCGCCCGCAGAATGTGGTCCGTGAAGTCAGAACTCACCCGTGCGCCAACGAGGCCGGGGAGGACGAAGTTTGCCGAGTCGTACCGGCCGAGATCCATGTAGAGATATTCGAGCTTGGCGGTCCAGTTCTGGGTGAGCATGCCCTCGATGCCAGCGCCGACCGTCCAGCCAATCCGGGTGTCGGATGAGGAGCCGGTGATGGCGACCCCACCACCGTTGCCATTGAAGCCCGACAGCGTGCCGGATGTCTTGATCTCACCATAGGCGAGACCGCCGGTGGCGTAGAGCAGCACACGCGGTGACACCAGAACACCGCCGCGCAGACGCGCGGTGCCAAACCATTCGAGGCTGCGGTCGAGCGCGAGCGTGGTTCCGGTCGCGCCGGCCGGCAGGAACGTCAATCCGGGAAGGCAGACGCCCCCGGTTACCGTTGCGGCGCAGAGATAGTCCGCGCGTCCTTTTTCACCCGACCACTGAATATCGGCCTCGAGGCCCCAGACCCAATTGCTGGTTTGCCAATTGTAACCGACCTGACCGCCGGCAATGCCGCCGTTCATGTCGAAGCTGGCGTTCGTGATCGAACCCGGGGGCGGGGCGATGGGCAGGCCGGTGACCGTGTTGTAATAGGAAATATCGGAGTTCGAGCGGCCCCAGCTATATCCGGCGTTGCCGCCGATATAGAAGCCGGTCCAGTTCCAGACTTCGACCATCGCCGGCGGCGCCTTGGTATAGGGCCGTGCGGCAAGGTCAGCCGCGGAGGCCGCGGAAGTCGCGGCGATTGCGGCCAAGGCCGAAACGGCGATGGTCTTTAAGGTCGAAGCACGCATGGGAAGCCCCCGTTCAATTGATCAATTAAATTTCAGTCATTACCTTATCCGTGAAGCCAAGGTTCCAACACCGGAGTGACGTCGCATGGGCATTTTTTCGCCCATGTGTTGCCAAAATAGCCCAGCCGATCGCGCTCACCGCAACACTGCGTTCTATCCTGTATCATACTGATATAACTACATTATTCTATCCGCGCAGCAGCAAAAAGAGCCATCCACGGCCGAACAGCAGCAGGATCGAAAGCGCATATACGAAGGCGCCGACCGCGATCAGCAGCAGCAATTCCGTCTCATCGCGGAACACGCTCATCTGCGCAAAGTAGCCGGCGGCGAATCGCGCGGTCAGCCACAGCGCCGCCGCCAGCACGACGCCGGCCACGGCAAATTTCCAAAGCGAGCGCAGCAGCGCGCGATCGAGATCGAGATAGCCTCGCCGCACCGCGAAGGCGAGCACCAGCAGGAGATTGATCCAGGCGCCGGCCGCGGTTGCGAGTGCAAGCCCGACCTGCGCCAGCGCACCGACCAGCGCGACCTTCAGCGCGACATTGACCGCGACGCCGGTTAGCGCGGCCTTCACCGGCGTTGCGGTGTCCTTGCGGGCATAAAAGGTCGCGACCGCGCTTCGGATCATCACGAAGGGAATAAGTCCCAGCGCGTAGGCCGCGAGCGTCGCGCCGGCAGTGGCGGCGTCGGCTTTCGAAAACGCGCCGCGCGCGAACATCGCGCGCATGATGACATCGGATACCGTGAGGAAAGCCGCGACGAACGGCACCGAGAACAGCAAGGTGAAATCGAAAGCCCGCCGCTGCGCAGCCCTTGCGCCTGAATTGTCGTCGGCCGTCAGGCGCCGCGACATCTCCGGCAGCAGCACGGTGCCGATCGCGATGCCGATCACGCCGATCGGCAGTTGATTGAGGCGGTCGGCGTAATACAGCGCCGACAGCGCGCCGGCCGGCAGGAAGGTTGCGATGATGGTATCGGCAAACAAGGCGAGCTGGGTTCCCATCGATCCGATGGTCGCAGGTCCGAGCGCGCGAAAGAACGCGCGCACATCCTCGTCGAGCTGTGGGATGGCGAACCGTGGCAGGATGCCGCTGCGCGCTGCATCTCCGGCCAGCAGGAAAAATTCGAGGAAGCCGGCGATCAGGACGCCCCAGGCGGCTGCATATCCGGCGCCCGGAAAGAACGCAGCCAGCGCCAGCGTCGTCATCATCGACAGGTTGAGAAATATCGGCGCCGCGGCGGCGCTGGCGAAACGGTGCATGACGTTGAGCATGCCGCCATAGAGCGTCACCAGCGTGATCAGGAGCAGATAGGGGAAGGTGATCCGCGTCAGCTCGATTGCGAGCCGCCGCTGCTCCGCATCATCGCCAAACCCCGGCGCGAGAATGCGGATCGCCTGCGGCATGAACAGCCAGGCCACCGCGAGCAGGATCAATTGCGAGCTCAGCAGCAGGGTGAAGATACGGTCGGCGAACAGCCGCGCCGACGCCGCGCCGCGTTCGCCGTGAACATGGGCGTAGAACGGCACGAACGCCGCGTTGAAGGCGCCTTCGGCGAAGATGGCGCGAAAGTGGTTGGGCAGGCGCAGCGCCACGAAAAACGCATCGGCCACCGGTCCGGCGCCGAGGATCGCCGCGAGCATGATGTCGCGCGCAAAGCCGGTCAGCCGCGAAAGCAGGGTATAGCCGCCGACCGTGAAGATGCGTCCAAGCATGCGCCGCTTCTAGCGCATATTCGGTTCTGATTGCATCAGAACCGAAGCGCTGTTCTTTTGTTTTGACGCGTTTTCTTCACGCGAACCGGTATCCATCCCGCATCAAGCGCGGGACAGGCTTTCGCTCGAAAACGCTATGGGCTATGCGCTGGCGCATCAAAACGGCGAAATCAGGAAGAAAGCGCGCCGCGCACAGCCTGGATGATGCGCGCTTGCGTCGACTCGTCCAGATAGGCGTGCATCGGCAGGCTGATGACGTCGTCGGACAGGCTTTCGCTGACCGGCAGGCCGCCACCGGCGACCGGAAAATCCTTGTACGCCGTCTGCTGATGCATCGACTTCGTATAATAGATCGCGGTTGGAATTCCCCGGACCTTCAACGCCGCCGCAAAACCGTCGCGGTCGCAACCTTTGGGCAGGCGAATGGTGTACTGCGCCCACACCGAGGTGCAGCCGGAGGCGAGATGCGGCACGGTCACGACGTTGCCGAGGCCGCGCGCATAGCGCTCGGCGACCCGGTTGCGCGCCGCGATCTCGTCGGCGAAGATTTTCAGTTTCTCGATCAGGACCGCGGCCTGCATCGTATCGAGCCGTCCGGTGAGACCGAGACGGACATTGTCGTATTTGTCCGACCCCTGGCCGTGGACGCGGATGCTGCGCAGGGTTTCGGCAAGCCTTTCGTCATCGGTGAAGATCGCGCCGCCATCGCCGAAGCAGCCGAGTGGTTTGGCGGGGAAAAAGCTGGTCGCGGTTGCGAGGCCGAAGGTACCGAGCCGGCGGCCCTGGTAGCTGGCGCCAAAGCCCTGCGCGGCATCGTCGAGCACAAACAGCCCCTCGGCCGCCGCGATCGCGCCGATCGCATCGTGGTCGGCGCTCTGTCCGAACAGGTCGACGGGAATCACCGCGACCGGCTTGAGGCCGCGCTGCTTCGCGGTCGCGATGCCCCGCCCGAGCGAGCCGGCGTCCATGTTGAAGGTCGCTTCATCGACATCGACGAAGACCGGCGTCGCGCCGGTCAGCGCCACCGCCTCGCCGGTCGCGCAAAACGTGAACGACGGGCACAGCACGGCGTCGCCGGGACCGACGTCCATTGCCATCAGCACCATCATCAGCGCGTCGGTGCCGCTGGCGCAGCTCACGACATGCCTGGCGCCGGAAAATTCCGCGAGCGCCGCTTCCAGCGCCGTCACTTCCGGCCCGTTGATGAACTGGCAATGGGCGAGCACGCGTCCGACCGCCTCGTCGATGGATTTGCCAAGCCGGCGGCGCTGCGCGGCGATGTCGATGAAGGCAACGGGTTCTGGACGCATATGCTGGTTCATGGAGCCTTGCGGGGATTGAGGACTTGAAAATCAGCCGGCGACGCGGCGCGGCCCTTTGCGGGCGATGCTGGCCGCCGGCCTGGCCGGCGTTTCAAGGCAGCGGATGGCGATTTCGAGGCTCGCCACGCCCTCGTCGCCGGAAACCGCCGGCACATTGCCGGTGCGGACCGCATCGAGGAACGCGATCAGTTCGGTACGCAGCGGCTCGTCATGCCCGACCGGCAGATGGCGCATCGAATAGCTGCCGTCCGGCTTGAAGCCGAAACATTCGGTGACCTGACGGGTCAAGAGATCGCCCATCACATATTTGCCGCGGGTCGCGACGGTGACGTTGCGCGCCTTGAACGGCGTCAGCCAGTTGGTGTTGATGTGGGCGAGTACGCCGGAGGCGGTGCGGAACTGCAACAGCGCGATGTCCTCGCGTTCGGCGACCGCGCTGGAGAGCTGCGGCTGCACCTCGACGATGTCGGACTCGGTGAACCAGCGGATCAGATCGATGTCGTGCACGGCGAGATCGATCACGACGCCGACATTCGACATCCGCGGCGGAAACGGCCCGACGCGGGTAATGGCGATGGACAGGATATCCTCGCCCGATATCGCCTGCTTGATCGCGGCGACCGCCGGGTTGAAGCGCTCGACATGGCCGACCATCAGCGTTACCCCGGCGCGGCGCGCGGCGGCGACGATCTGGCGTCCCTCCTCGACCGTGGAGGCGACCGGCTTTTCGACCAGGATGTGGATGTTGCGCGCGATGCAGGCGAGCGCGATCGGGTGATGAAGATGGGTCGGCGCCGCGATCGTCACGGCATCGACGCCTTCCGCGAGCAGTTCATCGAGGCTCGTGAAGGCCCGGCAGCCCACCAGCTCGGTGGCCCGCGCACGGTGCTCCGGCAGCGGATCGACGATTCCGACCAGCATGACGCCCGGCAAACCGGCCAGCACGCGGGCATGGTTGCTGCCCATGATGCCGGCACCGATCACGCCAACGCGCAGCACACGCCTGATGTCGGCCTTCGCGCCCGATGCGGATTCTTTCGAACTCATCTCATTGCCCCCAACCGATTCTTCGTCAGCCCCATCCCGGCTGCTCTCTAGCACGCCGCCGCAAATGTGGCGAACGTCATCAATCCCATCCGGACACGTTTTGATTCAAAGAATTACATCGTCCGGAGGACGAAAACTGGACAGTGAAGCCGCAAAATCGCCGATCATTCACGTGCGCTGATAATCGTCCTCGATGCGGATGATGTCATCCTCGCCGAGATAGCTTCCGGTCTGCACCTCGATCAGTTCCAGCGGGATCTTGCCGGGATTTTCCAGCCGATGGACCGCGCCGATCGGAATATAGATCGATTCGTTCTCATGCACGGTCTTGACCAGCTCGTTGACGGTCACCCGCGCCGCGCCACGAACCACGATCCAGTGCTCGGAACGATGGTGATGTTTTTGCAGCGAGAGCCGCCCGCCCGGCTTGACGATGATGCGCTTGACCTGATGGCGCTCGCCATTGTCGACCGACTGGTAGGACCCCCAGGGCCGGTGCACCTTGATGTGGTCTTCGGTGACTTCAGGCGCGACGCGCTTCAGCTTTGCGACCAGCCGCTTCAGTCCGTTGGCGTCTTTCTGACGCGACACCAGCACCGCGTCCTGGGTCGCCACCACCACGAGGTCGTCGACGCCCTCGAGCGCGACCAGCGCCCGGTCGGTCGACACATTGCAGTTGCGCGAATCCTCGAACACGGCGGCGCCGCGCGCGGCGTTGCCCTGGCCGTCCTTGTCGGACAGTTCCCATACCGCATGCCAGGAGCCGACGTCGGACCAGCCGCACGAAACCGGCACCACCGCGGCACGCGAGGTCTTTTCCATCACCGCGTAGTCGATCGAGATCGCCTTCGCCGCTCCGAAGGCGTCGGCGTCGAGCTTGACGAATCCGAGGTCGCGCCCGGCCCTGGCGACGGCATCGCTGACGGCCTCGACGCTTGCCGCATCGAAATTGCGGTATTCGTCTGACAGCACCGAGGCGCGGAACATGAAGTTGCCGCTGTTCCAGAAGTAGCCCGCCTTGATGTATTCGGCGGCGGTCGCCGGATCCGGCTTCTCGACGAATTTTGCGACCGCGCGAACTTGGCCGGAGATGGTTTCGCCGGGGCTGATATAGCCATAATCGGTGGCGGCGCGTTCGGGCTGCACGCCGAAGGTCACGATCCGCCCGGCTTCCGCGGCAGCGAGCCCCTCGCGACAGGCGGCGAGGAAGGCTGTGGTATCGCGAACCACGTGATCGGAGGCGAGCGCGAGAACGATCGCTTGCTTGTCGCGGGTCTGCGCGAACGCCGCGCCGGCGGCGATCGCGGGACCGGAATCGCGCCGCATCGGCTCCAGCAGCACGTCGGCTTCGAGCCCGATCTCGGCCAGTTGCTCCAGCACCATGAAGCGGTAGGCATTGTTGGTGACGACGATCGGACGCTCGAACAGCGCCGCATCCGATACCCGCGCGAGCGTGTCCTGGAAGGTCGAGCGCGCCCCGAACAGCGGCAAGAACTGCTTGGGATGGACCTCGCGCGAGGCCGGCCACAGCCGCGTTCCGGCGCCGCCGCACATGATCAGGGGGATAATTCGTCGGTCCATCGATGCCTCAAATCCTGCCGTGATCGCGATACCGGATCACAAAAGCGCCAAAACCGTCCCCGGTCGAACCGCGGCTCAGGCTGCACCCCGCAACATATCCTCGACCGCCTCGCGGCCCAACGCCTGCGCGACAACCGCTAGCACAGCGGTCGGCGGTTCCGGATGAAACTTGCAGATACCGTAAATCCGTGCCAGCGCCGCCCCCGGGCAGTTCGTTCGGGGCCTCTTTAGCCGCCGTTTTGTCGGTGTCGCAATAGCCAGTTGCACGGCTATTGCCAGATTGGCCTGAAAACCATACCAAGGCGGCGACGTTCGGCGCGCGGCGCCGATTTGCGCCGTTTTTGACCTCCTTCTCAAACCTGGCAAGCGCGGGCGAGATGCGCCGGATCCTGCTTTCGACCCTCAAGATATTGATCTCGGCGGCGCTGCTCTATTTCTCGTTGCGCAAGGTCAATCTGGTCGATCTCGCCTCGCGCATCGATGCGCGGAGCCTCGGCTGGCTTGCCCTCGCCGTCGCCGTGACGTTCCTGCAGATTTTCGTCGGTGTCTTGCGCTGGCGCGAGATCAGCGCCGAATGCGGCGCGCCGCTCGAGACCCGGATGGCGATGCGCTTCAACGTGATCGGAACCTTCTTCAATCAGACCCTGCCCTCCTCGATCGGCGGCGACGCGGTGCGGCTCTGGCTGGTGGCGCG
>NZ_JBAVNZ010000072.1:0-26239 GCF_049691595.1 Bradyrhizobium sp. | reverse complement strand
GTGTTTTGTGGGGATTTTGCCATGCAGCACGGGCATAACGGGGTTTTAGGGCGGCCGAGGGTGTGGTATTCGGGAACTCTAGAATCAGGTCCGGCTTTGGAGTCGCATGATCGAACTCACCCCCCGGAACCCTGTGCCCAGCGTCGGCATCGGCGTACAGCCGATCGCCATCGCCGCCGTGGCGCTCGTCGTCGTCGTGCTCGGAACGAGCTCGATCGCGCTCTGGCGCGCCTACACCGGCAATTCGCCTGAAGCGGATCGCGCCGCTTCCGCCCGTCTGCTGCAGGCCCGGACCGCGCAAGCCTCCGAGCAACTGGTCGAAAAGACCAGGGGCCTGGAGGCGACCCAGCAGGAATCGATCGACCAGTTGCAGGTCGTGCAGGACCAGTTGCAAACCGTGCGCCGCCTCCTCGCCTCACAGCAGGGCGATACCAGGAAGCTTTCCGAACAGGTCGGCACGCTCACCGAGGCGATCGCCAGCCTGCGACAATCGTTCGCGAGCGCGCAAGCCACCGAGGCGGCGGCAGAGCCGGCAGCGCGCAGGAAATCGGCCAAGCCGAAACCGCACGCGATCAGGAGCGCGCATCGCAAGCGTGGCAAATCGCAGGGCTGACCGCTCACCCGTCGGGCATGCGATCATCGGCGAATAGTCCCGTCGGTGCCGGTGGTTTGTGCCATCCTCCCAACTGCATTGCCAGTCAACATCAGACATTGGTTTAAGTGCCGTTGACACGGTCGCGCGACGCCGCGCGGGGGGCCGCCCGGTTGGGAACGATATCGGCGCGACCGAAAGCTTCGCTCCGTCCTGCGATAAAAACGCTGGCCGCGATTTTTCTCCGCCGTTTGTGATCTGCTTCACACTTGTACGTACGATTCCGGGGCAAGCTGTGGATCACCGGATGGCGTAAGCCGATTTCAATATCCGGGGCTGGCAAGGTCGTTGACGGTATACTGCGTCGACGGCCTTGTTCTTTTTTAGCTTCCAGGAATCTCCCGCATCCAGAAGCCCAGGTGCCGGCAACGCCGGGGCCGCTTTGATCATTCCGGAAAAATCCAGCGCGCGCCAAGTTTCGCCGCATGGCTTTGCGCAGACACCGCGATCAGCCGCACACCTGCACCGGCCGGATCCGCCAGCCGTAGCGGGTGAGCACGCGCTGCCGAACGATGTAGCAGCCACCATCGCCGTAATAGTAGCCGTCATCGTAGCCGGCGTAATACGGATAGTCATAGTAGCCGTAGCCTAGGCCGACGCCGATGACGAATGGAAATCGGTGATGCCGAAATCCGTGGCGGAAGCCGGGATGGAAGCCGCCATGGACATGTTGGGCTGCGAGAGTTCCGCCGCCAACCGTGCCGCCGCCGACCGCAACAGGGTGCCAGCCGGCGCCGCCCATTCCAATTCCGGCGGCATGGAAGTGACCGCCGTGGATGCCGCCTCCGTGGAAGCCGCCGCGGGCCGACGCTGTTTCCACCGTCAGAATGCTGACCGAAGCCATCGCCATCAAGGCGACCATCGCTTTACGCAACATCTCACGTCCCTCCTGATCGTTTGGCTAAATGTACGACGCCTCCCTTGTTCCACCGATGCAAATCTAGGACGTGTCGTTGCCCGCGTCCGGCACGATCTGCTCACTTCTGCGCGACTGGACATGCCGGCGCGGCAGACGCAAGAGACGACCCCTTGAGCGGGTTGCAGCTCAGCCGATCTTCTTCAGGCCTTTTTTGAATCGCGGCCCGTTGATGGTGTAGAATTTCGCCGTGCTTCCCATCGCCTTGACCTGCGTGGGTTCAAGCGTGCGGATCACGCGTGCGGGCGAGCCGATGATCAGGGAATGTTCGGGATATTCTTTGCCCTCGGTGATCACGGAACCGGAGCCCACGATGCTGCCGCGGCCGATCCTGGCGCCGTTCATGACGATCGAGCCCATCCCCACCAGCGCGCCGTCCTCGAGCGTGCAGCCGTGCAGGATCACATTGTGTCCGACGGTGCAGTTCCTGCCGATCGTCAGCGGAAATCCGCGGTCGGTGTGACAGGTCGAGTTGTCCTGGACGTTGGAGCCTTCGCCGATCTCGATCCACTCATTGTCGCCACGCAACACTGCGCCGAACCACACGCTCGTCGAGCTCAGCAGGCGAACCTTGCCGATCACAACGGCGGTATCGGCGATAAAGTAGTTTCCGTCTGCGGGGAGTTCGGGCCCTTGCCCGTCAAGCTCGTAGATCGCCATGCAGATCTCCTGTTCGCGGCGACCTTGGCAGGCGGCTGGCGCGTATTCAAGCGACGCCTGCCCCGCACCGAGACCGCGGGCCGGGTGGCGGTTCGCATGCAGGGACCCGTCAGATCGTGACGTCTCAGGCCAGCAGCCCGGCGGCGCGCAGCGTCATCAGGAAGAACGTACCGGACATCAGGCTCCAGAATCCGGCGATCACGGTCGCTACCATCACGAATTCGAAGCGGCGGCGCTCGATGCGCGCTCCAAGCAGCGTGTTGCGCATGATGATAAAGGGCGCGGCAAAGACCAGGAACGGCACCGCGGCGAAGGTCTTGGGCGCGGCGCCCTCCTGCAGCAAGCCGAAACCCGCCGGGCGCTGCGCCATGGCCTGATATCCGCTGGCCAATGCGCCCGCGAGCGCGAAGCCGATGCAGAGCGTGAACAGGGAATTGAACGCCTCGGGCGACATCAGGAACTTCCGCTACCCAACCAACCAGCCCCTGCTTTGGCAAAATTGGCCGCCGGCCGCTACATCATCCTTAAGGAAAGGTTAACGGCCTTAAGCCAGCCGCCTCGTTTGCGCATGGCTCGCGGCTCGATCGCTCCGTTGCGATCATGCGGAAATCGGCCGGCCCATGGCATATTCGGGTAGTGATTCGCCGTTAGCCACGAACCTGACCGATGCCTCGTTGATGACATTGCTTTCGACGGCCCAGCTCATCGCCCGCGACACCCGCAAGGATCCGCGCGGCCACATGGTCCCGATCATGCTCGCTGCGACGGTAACCATCGGTGCAATCGCGCTGATCGCCTATCTGTTGTGGCCGACCTGGGGAACAGACCCTTCGGGCGGCCCGGCGCGATTGCCGGTCAGCATCGGCGGAACGCTGTTCAACGTACCGACGGCGGCGGTGCGAATGAAGATCCAGCGTCACACCGGGCCGCAGGAACGCGTCGATCTCCATTTCAGCTTTCCCTCGCTCGAACCGCCGGAGCCGCCAAAGCATGTCAGCGCGGACACGGTCGAGGAAAAGCCGCAACCGATCGACCGGATATTTTTGTCGATCGCGGCACACCATGACTCGCTTGCGCCGGATATCCGCGTACGCACCATCTATCCGCGATATCTGGAGCAGGCCGCGACGCCGGTGGACGACGGACTGACGATGCGCGCGTTTCGCGACGGCTCGCCCTACGGCGGCGAAGATCTGTTCACCGCAAGCACGCCTGGACTGAACGCGCGCTGCACGCGTGACGCCGCCACGCCCGGAATGTGCCTGAGCGAACGACGGATCGACGGGGCGGACCTTACATTCCGCTTCCCGCGCAGCTGGCTCGCGCAATGGCGCGCGCTGTCCGAGACGATGGAGCGTTTGACGCTGCGGATGCACGGGCCAAAGGGATAGTTCTGACGCGATTCGTTCGCAGTTTCGTCGGTGGGCAAAGCCACCGGGTCGCGAATGCGCGCCCGGTGACAGGCCCTGCGTGCCCGCCAAACCCTCATCGATCATTGAGGATTGCCGCGATGGGCGCGGCGCAAACGCGCCTTTGCCCGCCCTGCGATGTCCTTGTCCACCCCGAAATACTCAGCCCTGGTCGGCCAGATCTTCTTCCAGGATCGCCATCTGAAACTGGAATGAGCGATCGTCATCTTCATCATCGACGAACAGCACGCCGATGAACTCCTCGCCGATATATACCTCGGCCGAGTCATCCTTCTTCGGCCGCGGCACGACGCGAATCTTGGGATTGCCGAACACGCGCTTGAGATAGGCGTCGAGCTTCCTGACTTCCTGTACGTCCACGGCGGTCTCCAATCGGATCGAGGCTTTCCCGGAAATTTTAGGACGAGACGGCGCCGACCGCTAGCCGTATCTTCGCGCCGCTAGCGGTATCTTCTCCGCGATTGACTGGTCAGAAAGCCCTTGAAATCAAAGCCCGATCGCGTTGAGCATCTGATCCATGGTGCGCGACGGCTCGGCGCAGCCGGCCTCGCCGACGATCTTGGCGGGAACGCCGGCCACGGTGACGTTGTGCGGCACCGGCTTGACCACGACCGATCCGGCGGCGATGCGCGCGCAGTGGCCGATCTCGATGTTGCCGAGAATTTTCGCGCCCGCCCCGATCAGGACGCCGTGGCGGATCTTGGGATGGCGGTCCTCGTTCTCCTTGCCGGTGCCACCGAGCGTGACCCCGTGCAGGATCGAAACGTCGTCATCGATCACGGCCGTCTCACCGCAGACGAAGCCGGTGGCATGATCGAGGAAAATGCCGCGGCCGATCCTGGCGGCGGGATTGATATCGGTCTGGAACACCGCCGAGGAGCGGCTCTGCAGGTAGTAGGCGAAATCCCTGCGGCCCTTCTGGTAGAGCCAGTGCGCCAGGCGATGGGTCTGCAGCGCATGAAAACCCTTGAAATAGAGCAAGGGGTCGATGAAGCGCGAGGTCGCGGGATCGCGATCATAGACGGCGACCATATCGGCGCGGAACGCGTTGCCGAGATCCGGCGCGTCGCGCAGCGCCTCGTCATAGGCCTGGCGGATCAGGTCCCCCGAAAGCGCCGAATGATCGAGCCGCTCGGCGAGGCGATGCACCACCGAGTCCTCCAGGCGATCGTGATGCAGCACGGTCGAATAGATGAAGGAGGCAAGCTCGGGCTCGCGGCGGACGATGTCTTCCGCCTCGTTGCGCACGCGACCCCAGATCGGATCGAGCGCCGCCAGTTTCGCACCCTGCGGATTGACCTGATGCACTGCCATGGGCTGCCCTCGCAATTCGAATGTCCGAGTGTGCATTATAGCACGGCGGGCGGACAATTGTCCCGGGGCGGCTTCGGCGAAAGCAAACCCCGGCCGAACGCCGTTCCAGGCGACACCACATTCAGGTGGTCGGGAATTTCGGAAAATCAAGCGGGTTTTCCGGCAACTACCGGCGAATTTCGGCGCCGCGACCGGGTCGCCCGATCAATCTTGGCGTGAGAGAAAGTCCAGCACGCCCGCCTTGTAGACCTTGTCGCCGACCGCCCGCATATGATCGCGGTGGGGTATATCGAGCACTTCCGAGCCCGGAATGATTTTTCCAAGCGCCTGCGCCGAGCCCGCGATTTCATCGGCGGTGCCGACCGCGATCAGAACCGGCACGGCGATCCCGGCGGCCTCATCTGCCGTCATCAGGCGCCGCGATCCGCGCAGGCAGGCGGCGAGCGCGCGCCGATCGGAGCGGGTCTGATCGGCAAAGGCGCGGAACGTGCGCCCGACCGGATCGGTCACCGCTTCCAGCGATGGCGCCTCCAGCGCGGCCGCGACGTTCTCGCCGGGGCCGCCGCCTTCGATCATCCCGATGCCGATGCCGCCGAGGATCGCCGATCGCAGCCGCCGCGGTTGGCTGAGCGCGAGCACCGCGGTCATGCGCGAGCCCAGCGAATAGCCCATGACATCGGCGCGCTCGAGATCGAGATGGTCGAGCAGCGCGAGCACATCATTGGCCATCATCGCGATGTCATATTGCGAGGCATCGTAAAGCTTGACCGAGTCGCCATGGCCGCGATTGTCGAGCGCGATGACGCGGCGGCCGTCTTTCTTCAGCTCGGAAACCCAGGCGGGATAAACCCAGTTCACGTTCTTGCTCGAGGCGAAGCCGTGCACCAGCACGATCGGATCGCCCTCGCCTTCGTCGAGATAGGCAATTTCAACGGCGCCGTTGTGAAAACTCGGCATCACCAGTTCCATTTTTTGGGGATCAGGGTTTGTCGATCGATGAAATGATCGCAAGCCTAACCGTGCACGGCAGCGCTTGCCAGCAATTGGTCGGCCGGCGCGCGGGCCGCGGCCAGTTGCCTTCGCAGCCGCCGCGCTTTCCTGCGCCGCAGCCAGGCCATGGTCAGACGCTCGGTGGTCGCCTTGATCGACGACAGCAAGCCGAACAGCGTGAGCAGCGCGCCGAACACCCACATCGTCAGATTGAAGGCGCCGGCCGCCAGCAGCAAGGCGCCGCGGCCGAGCAGTTTCAGAATCGCGCGGGTCTGGCCACCCTTGGATTCCGCCAGCCGCGCCGCGCGCGCGACATCCTTCGGCCCCTCGGCGACGCGCAGCGTATCGAGCGCGCCGCGGGTGCCGGCCTTCTCGCCGACGCGGCCGACATCCTTGGCGAGACGGACCAGTCCGCCGGCCTTCTCGGCGCGGAACGCCGCCTTGATTGCGCTCACGGTCTCGCCCGGCCGCATCACCGATCCGGACGCGACCGCCCGCTGCAGCATCGGCGCGTCGACGACGTCGCGTGCCGAGCGGCCGGCCCATTGCGTCAGCCCCTCGCCCAGCCGACCGACCTTGCGGGCGTCCTTGACCAAGGTGAGCCCGGCCCGCACCGGCACGGCGCCACCGGCGGAGACATAGGTCGCCGCCGTCACGGCAAGGCCGGCGGTGGCAAGGCCCAGCACCAGCCGGTCGGTATCCTCGCCCATGGCCAGATGCTTGCTTTCGCGCACCACGTCCCTGATGTCGCCGAACACGAGGAGATCGCCGGCGACCGTGCCCGACAGGCTCGCGACATCGTCGGCCGATCCGGTCACAAGACCGGTGGCAAAGCGCTTTGCGAAATGCGACGTGGAATTTTCCTCGGCGACCGCGTCGCTGACGCGTTTCGACAGGTCATCGCCGATGGCGATGTTCTTCCCGCGCGCCAATTCGACAAAGCTGTTGGCGAGATCGGCGTCCTCGGCGGCCAGCGCCGCCTCGATGTTTTGCCGGACCAGCGCCTGATTGCTCCGCAGGGCAAAATCGACCTGGATATCGGCCAATCGTGCCGGCTCATCCTGCACCGCCAGGATCGCAGCGGCGTCGCGGGCGTGCGGCCACAATGCCGCGCCGACGGCCATGCTGACTGCCACGCCTGCCAATGCCACACTGAGCCGCGCCCGTTTCATCCCGAAAAACCCAAATTTCCGCTTCCCTGAAAATAGTATGCCGCTTTTGTGACACAACCGCCCCGACGAAAGAAGGGCTTCTCTCGGATGACAAGATTGTGTCGAATTTGCATGAGCAAATGGTTCGCTGGGGGCTCTGGGAATCACCTGCACCCGTCAGTATGGTGCCGCGGCGTTCGAGCGCGTTGCGCGGCGGGGATTGGGTTTGTCCGCCATTGCCACGCAAGGTGAATATGATGTCTGACCAGATCGTCCCGCACTTCCACAACGATGCCGGCGTTTCGGTGATCGAGATCGGCTCGCATGAGTTCATGTGCGTGGGCGCCAATCCGCCGTTCGATCATCCGCATGTCTTCCTAGATCTCGGCAATGACAACGAGATCATCTGCCCCTATTGCTCGACGCTCTATCGCTTCGCCGCCGACCTTCCCGCCGGCGAGGCCCGGCCTCCCGAATGCGTGCTGAAAGACAAGGTCGCCTGACCGGTCGGTGGCGGTTGCACGCACCATCATCGTCGCTGGTGCCGGGATCGGAGGATTGACCGCGTCGCTGGCGCTGGCCGCGCGGGGCTTTCGGATCATCGTGCTCGAAAAGGCCGAACGGCTGGAAGAGACCGGCGCCGGCCTGCAGCTTTCCCCCAACGCCAGCCGCATCCTGGTCGAACTCGGATTGCAGGGGCGGCTCGCCGCGCGCGCGGTGACGCCGGATTCCATCAGCATCATGAGCGCGCGCGCGGGCGGCGAAATCCTGCGCCTGCCGCTCGGCAAAGCCGCGGCGTTTCGCTTCGGCGCCCCCTATTGGGTGATGCATCGCGCCGATCTGCAGGCGGCGCTGCTCGCCAGGGTCAATGAAGTCCCCGATATCGACCTGCGGCTCGGCTGGCAGTTCGAGGACCTGGCCCGGCACGCCAGGGGACTGACGGTCGTTCAGCGCAGCAACGGCGCCCGCCGGCAGGAACTGGCGTCAGCGCTGATCGGGGCCGACGGCATCTGGTCGTCGGTCCGGCATCATCTGTTTCCGGAAGTGCGGCCGCAATTCTCCGGCCTGATCGCCTGGCGCGGGACGCTCGATGCGACCGCGTTGCCGCGCGAACATACCTCGCCGCGCGTGCAGCTGTGGATGGGACCGAAAGCCCATCTCGTCGCCTATCCGATCGCGGGCGCGCGTCAGGTCAATGTGGTCGCGATCGTGCCGGGGACGTGGAACCGGCCCGGCTGGAGCACGCCGGGCGACGCCGCCGAGCTCAAAAGCGCGTTCGCGTCATCGCGATGGCCCGCCACCGCGCGCATGCTGATCGGCGCCGTCGATGGCTGGCGGAAATGGGCGCTGTTCACGATGCCGGACATCGGCGAATGGTCCGCCGGCGCGGTCGCCCTGCTCGGAGACGCCGCGCATGCGATGCTGCCGTTTGCCGCGCAGGGCGCGGCAATGGCGATCGAGGATGCGGCGGTGCTCGCCGGATGCCTCAGCGACAGCGCCGGCGAAAACGTGGCGGGCATTCCGGCGGCGTTGAGGCGCTATGGGCGGCTGCGGCGCTCGCGCGTGCTGCGGGTCCAGCGCGCCGCCCGGCAATCGGGGCGGATCTATCACCTCTCGGGAGCCGCGGCCCTGGCGCGCGACCTCACCATCAGGGCGATGGGCGCAAATCGCATGCTGGCGCGACAGGACTGGATCTACGATTGGCGGGCGTGAGAATTCGCGGGCAATCTAATGCACGCCACCGGTGGGCCGTGACCCCGGACGCGCGCCCTTGATGCCGGCCGGTGGCGCCGCCGCCACGGCCGGTTTCGCTTCCTGTTTGGATTCCAGTTTGGATTCCTGGCACTTGTTGCGCCGCCACGCCTGTTCGGCGAGCCTGGTCTGTCCACGCACGGTGACGTAGTCGTTTTGATAGGCGAGTACGGATACCACCGATCCGGCAGCGCCGGTTTCCGCCTTCGCCATCAGGCCCTGCAGCTCCGCGCCGCGAGAGGCGAGCCGCTGGCGCTCCGCCTCGAGCTGCTTGCAGTCGTAGAGATCGTATTTGGCGGGATCGGCAAACGCTGACGTCATGCCGTCGCTCATCTCGGCGCAGCCGGAAACGCCAAGGCCGAGCGCCAGCAGCGCCAGCCAGCCGGCGGCGCGTGGTATGAGCGGGAGATGGGAGGCGCGAACGGACATCGGACCTTCATAACCGGACAAACTTGAGATTGCCTAAAGCAGGCACCGGTGTCGGGATTGAGGCTTTGCGTTGGCCCGTCCGGCGCTTTAAGGAGAAGATACGCTTGGCAGCCGACGATCCTGCATTCCGTTTCGCCGGAAAACGCGCTAAGTATCTGATCTCGCGATCAAAGCGGACGTGGCGGAACTGGTAGACGCAAGGGACTTAAAATCCCTCGATGGCAACGTCGTGTGGGTTCGAGTCCCACCGCCCGCACCAGCGCATTTGGAAGATCGACAGCGATCCACGCCCAACCGATCAGGATTCTGTCGCTCCAATCAATCCTCCGGAAAACTCACGCGGCGACGGCCTGCGGTCCAGGAGCCCCCCGTCCAAAGGAGACGTGCCGATATCTTCAGCGCGCCGCGTCGACCAGCAATGCCTGAATACGGCTTAACGACCTCGCCATGACGACCGTAAAATGCGCCGAAATGCATGAAGGTCTTTCTAACCATTCTGCCGGGAAACGACTGCGCTTCGGCTGATCGTGTGACTTTACCCGTACCGAAACAGGAACTCTTCATGTCTGGCTTGCAAAGCTTGGCACCTCAACGACAAAGGCACGCCATGAGTATCTCAGCGGTCAGTTCACCATCGATATTGCCCATCACGCCCGAGCGAAGCGAACCCAGGCCCGATCGCGACCGGGATTCCGACGGCGGCCGTTCGGTTCGACAGTCAGCCCAAACCGTTCCGGCGCCGAGCAGCGGGAAAATCGTCGACCTCACGGCGTAACGGTGCAGCCGGCCTTTCGCCGCTCGACGGCAAACACTTCCACCCCGGCGGCGCGCCCACGCAGTTGCGTTGGCCCCAGCGCCTCGACAACGAGGTCACCGCCGGGATGCACGAGGCCGAGGAGATCGGCGGAGACAAGCAACGCACGGCCAGCGTCCTTGCAGTGTTCCTGCAACCGCGCTGCGACGTTCACCGTGTCGCCGAAATAGGCGATCTGGCGGTGCGAGTCACCGCACTCGCTGATCACCACGAACCCCGCATGCAAACCCGCGCGAAAGGTCGGCACCAGGCCGAACTCACGGCGATACAGCTCCGCTCTTTCCGCAATCCTGTCCTGTATGGCAAAAAAGCAGTCGAGGTAACGTCGCTCCGACACCTTGGTCGCAACCCGCCACGTTACGATCACCTCGTCCCCGACATAGGCGTGCACCTCGCCACCATGGGCGAGGATCGTCTCGTCGATGTCGAAGAAAAACCGGGTGAGAAGCTGATGCATGCGCAACTCGCCCATCTGCTCCGCCAGCGACATCGATCCGGCGAGGTCGAGGAACAACAGCACACGCTGTTCCCGGGTCGGCCTTCGATAGCGGCCGAGCACCACATTGAGGAGGACCCGGCTGCCGACCATGCGGACCAGTTCGAAAACGGCGCCGAAGAAAATGGACATGACAAAGGCGATGCCGACGATTCGAGGGAAGTCGGTGGCGAGCCAGGCAGCCTTGATCCCTTCGCCGTAGAGTGCGACCTGCAAGCCCGCCGCGACCGTCGCAACGACGATCGCCATGACCACGGACTGCACGGCAATCTCGACGACCAGCGGCCATCTGCTCACCCATTCACTGCTGCGCGATGTGAAATAAAGATGAACCGCCCAGCCGGAGAGCGCCACACCGATCCCGTGGGTACCGCTGCGCAGGTAGTACGCGACGGTGGCTTCGATCGACGGGTCAAAAAAGTAGCGGAAGGCGCAGCCCCCCAGCAAACCAATCGCGGCCACAACGATCCAGGGTGCCAAAGTGCGCCGCATGTTCCCTCCCCATGTCCTGGCCAGGCAGGCATTCGATAGCACATCGAGGCAGGCGACCGGCGATTTCGGTTCGACGAACGACAGCGGCGCCGCTGGAATGGCGGCGCCGTTCGAAATTCGTACAGGGATACGCGGGCTGCGATCGCGCCGATCAGGCGCGCCCCACCCGCGCCTCACTCCGACTTGTCGATGTTCCAGAAGATCGGCGTCGCCGGGCCGTCGAGCACGCCCGACAGCGATTTCCGCCACACACTCGGCTGGATGTATTGCCCGAGCGGGATGTAGATCACCTGCTCATAGGCCTGCTTCTGGATGTCGGCGGCGATCTTCTTCTGCTCCTGCGGCGACGATGAACGCGCATAGGCGTCCTTCAACTGTTCGATCCTGGCGTCTTCCGCCCAGCCGAACCAGCCGCCATTCTTGCCGCGGCCGCCGATCGAGAAGTTGGCGATCGGGTTCAACACGTCGGCCGCGACCCAGTTGGTGAAGAACATGTTCCAGCCGCCCTCCTTCGGCGGCTTCTGGCTGGCGCGGCGGGTCACCACCGTCTGCCAGTCGGTCGCCTGCACGTCCACCTTGAAGCCGGCTTCGCGCAGCAATTGCGCGGCGACGATCGGCTGCGCCTTCAGCGTGACGACGTCGCCGGGCGCCATGATCACGATCGGCGTGCCGTCATAGCCGGATTCGGCGAGCGCCTTTTTCGCGTCCGCCATGCCATTGCCCTTGATCAGCGTCGCCGAACCTTCGTCCGTGGCGAGCGGCGTGTCGCAGATGAAAAACGCGCCGCACATCTTGTAGTATTGGGGATTGCCGACCAGCGCATCCAGCACGTCCTTCTGGTTCATCGCCAGCAAGGCGGCGCGGCGAACCTTGACGTTGTCGAACGGCGGATGGAGGAAATTCATCCGGCCAAGCGTCTGGAAACCGAACTTGTTCAGCGTTTCGACCTTGAGGTCCTTGTTGGCCGTCAGCAACGGCAGCATCTCGAAGGCCGGGCTCTCCATGAAGTCGATGTCGCCGGATTGCAGCGCGTTCACCGCGGTCTGCGCATCCGCCATCGTGATCCATTCGACGCGGTCGACCTTCACCACCTTGCCGCCGGAGGTCCAGCTCGCCGGCTCCTTGCGCGGCACATAGTCCGTGTTCTTTTCATAGACCGCCTTCACACCCGGCTGGAACTCGGCCTGCACGAACTTGAAGGGACCGGATCCGACCTGCTCCTTGATCTGCTGCCCCGCCGGCGTCTCCGCCAATCGCTTCGGCATCATGAACGGCACATAGGACGATGGTTTGCCAATCGATTCCAGCACCAGCCCGTAGGGTTCCTTCAGTTTCAGCGTGATGGTTTTGGCGTCGGTGGCCTCAATGCTGGCGGTGAAATCCATCAACTTCTGGCCCATATTGTCGACCCGGCCCCAGCGCTTCAGCGAGGCCGCGCAATCCTCCGCCGTGACCGGCGCGCCGTCATGCCACTTCAAGCCGTCCCGCAAGGTGAAGGTGTAGGTCAGCTTGTCGTCAGAGACTTTCCAGTCCGCCATCTGCGGCTGGACCTTGAAACTGGAATCGGTCGCCAGCAGCGTGTCATAGACCATGTAGCCGTGGTCGCGGGTGATGTAGGCGGTCGTGAAGCCGGGATCGATCACCCGCAAATCCGAATGCATCACCGCGGTGATGGTCTTGCCCGCGGCCATGGCCTGCGATGCCAGCGCCAGCGAAAGGGCAACACCCGACAGGGCCGAGGCTAACGTGGGACGTTTCCGACGCGAGATGTGGAACATTCGATCTCTCCTGACGTGAAACTGGTCAAAACCCGATGATAAGTTATGCATGCGGTTCGTTCTTTGGGCGAACTAACACGCTGTAAATCTTGGCTATTTGAGACTTGCACCAAGCGCGCGGCGCGTCAATCGGGTTTTGCCGATAGATCCGCTTCGCAGACCCGCGGCCGGCGCCGCGCCGACGTTCCACTTTACAAAATCGTCGGGGATCATTCTCGTAGCGTTACCGAGCCAAATTCGCGTGTCCAGAAATCAGGATAAGCCCATGAACCCAGCCAATCTTCCCTTTGATTCCGAAGCCATGCTGCAGGGACTGCGCGGCTGGGTGGAATGCGAAAGCCCGACCTTTGATGCGCCCGCGGTCGACCGGATGCTCGACCTTGCCGCGCGCGAGATGGCGATCATGGGTGCGACCATCGAGCGCATCGCAGGCCGACAAGGTTTTGCCGGCTGCGTCCGGGCGCGCTTCCCGCACCCCAGGCAAGGCGAGCCGGGCATCCTGATCGCCGGCCACCTCGACACCGTCCATCCCGTCGGCACGATCGAGAAACTGGCCTGGCGGCGTGAAGGCAACAAATGCTTCGGCCCCGGCATCTTCGACATGAAGGGCGGCAATTACCTCGCGCTGGAAGCGATCCGGCAACTGGCCCGCGCCGGCTTCACGACACCGCTGCCGGTCACCGTGCTGTTCACGCCGGACGAGGAAGTCGGCACGCCGTCGACCCGCGACATCATCGAGGCGGAGGCTTCGCGCAACAAATACGTGCTGGTGCCGGAACCCGGCCGGGCCAATAACGGCGTCGTCACCGGCCGTTACGCGATCGCCCGCTTCGACCTGGAAGCCACCGGCAAGCCCAGCCATGCCGGCGCCGCGCTGTCGGCGGGCCGCTCCGCGATCCGCGAAATGGCGCGGCAAATCATCGCGATCGACGCCATGACGACCGAGGATTGCACCTTCTCCGTCGGGATCGTGCATGGCGGGCAATGGGTCAATTGCGTCGCCACCACCTGCACCGGCGAGGCGCTCAGCATGGCCAAGCGCCAAGGCGATCTCGATCGCGCCGTCGAACGCATGCTGGCGCTTTCCGGGACCGACAACGGCGTCACGTTCAAGGTGACGCGCGGGGTGACGCGGCCGGTCTGGGAGCCCGACGCGGCCACCATGGCGCTGTATGAAAAGGCGCGGAATTTGGCCAGGGCGATGGGCCACGAGCTGCCCCATGCCAGCGCCGCCGGCGGCTCGGACGCCAATTTTACCGGCGCCTTGGGAATCCCCACGCTCGACGGATTGGGCGTGCGCGGCGCCGATCCGCATACGCTGAACGAACATATCGAGGTCGACAGTCTCGCCGAGCGCGGCCGGCTGATGGCGGGCCTGCTGGCGACGCTGGAGTGATGGCACAGGAATTGCTCGCCTGATACATACGGGCGGGGGACGAAATCCTCGCCGGCCAGCGAGACGGTCGGCGATAGCAGTGATGGAGAACGATGCTCGGATATCTGCTTCGCCGCATCCTCGCCGCCATTCCCGTGATGGGCGTGGTGGCGCTGTTCGTGTTCTTGCTGCTGCGGCTGACGCCGGGCGATCCCGCCGCGATCCTCGCCGGCGATAACGCCACACCCGAGCAGCTCGAACGCATCCGTGCCTCGCTTGGCCTGAATGAACCACTTTACACCCAGTTCTTCACCTGGATCGGCAAGCTGCTGCATGGCGATCTCGGCGTGTCGCTGATTTCGAACGTGCCGGTGCTGAAGATGATCGGCCAGCGCGTCGAGCCGTCGATCTCGATCGCGCTGTCCACCATCGTTCTTTCGATCCTGGTCGCGGTGCCGCTCGGCGTGATCGCGGCGTGGAAGCACGGCACCTGGATCGATCGCTTCGTGATGGCGCTGTCGGTTCTCGGCTTCTCGGTTCCGGTATTCGTGATCGGCTATGTGCTGATCCAGGTCTTTGCGATCGATCTGCGCTGGGTGCCGGTGCAGGGTTTTCGCAGCATCACGGCGGGTTTTGGGCCGTTCTTCGAGCGCCTCATTTTGCCGACCTGCACGCTGTCCTTTATCTATGTCGCGCTGATCGCGCGCATGACGCGCGCCTCGATGCTGGATGTGCTGGGCGAGGACTATGTCCGCACCGCGCGCGCCAAGGGCATCAGCGAGAGCGGCGTGCTGCTGCACCACGCGCTGCGCAACGCCGCCGTGCCTGTCATCACCGTGATCGGTACCGGCTTTGCGTTGTTGATTTCCGGCGTCGTCGTCACCGAAAGCGTGTTCAACCTGCCGGGCATCGGCCGCCTCACCGTCGATGCCGTATTGGCGCGCGACTATCCTGTGATCCAGGCGATGATCCTTTTGACGTCGGCGATCTATGTCGCCGTCAATCTCCTGATCGACGTCGCCTACACCCTGCTCGATCCCAGAATCCGCTACTGAGGTGCGCACCTGATGGCGATCGAAATCCTTCCCGAACCGTCGATCCCGATCACCACGCCGTTCCGGCCAGGACTCGGATTCCTGACGGCGACGCCGATCATCGCGGTCGCAACGATCTGCCTGTCGCTGGTGATCGCGATGTCGATCTTTGCGCCGTGGCTCGCGCCTCACGATCCGCTGCTGCTGGCGCCGGCGCAACGGCTGAAGCCGTCGAGCGCCCAGTTCCTGCTCGGCACCGACGGCTATGGCCGCGACGTGCTGTCGCGGATTCTCCATGGCGGACGGATTTCGCTCCTGATCGGCCTGGGCGCCGCGGTGTTCTCGATCGGCATCGGGCTCGTGATCGGCCTCGTCTCCGGCTTCTTCAGATGGGTCGATGCCGTGCTGATGCGCATCATGGACGGGCTGATGGCGATCCCGGGCATCCTGCTCGCGATCGCCGTGGTGTCGCTGTCGGGCGCCAGCCTGATGACGGTGCTGGTCGCGATCACCATCCCCGAGATTCCGCGCGTGGCAAGGCTGGTGCGCTCGGTCGTGCTGTCGGCGCGCGAGGAGCCCTATGTCGAGGCCGCGATCTCGGTCGGCTCCAGCCTGCCCAAGATCATGTGGCGGCATCTGATGCCGAACACGGTCGCCCCATTGATCGTCCAAGGCACTTATGTCGCAGCCTCCGCCATCCTCACCGAAGCCATCCTGTCCTTTCTCGGCGCCGGCATCAGCCCGGAGACGCCGACCTGGGGCAACATCATGGCCGAGGGCCGCGCCTATTTTCAGGTCAAGCCGTCGCTGATCTTCTGGCCGGGCCTGCTGCTGTCGATCGCGATCCTCAGCGTCAACCTGATCGGCGACGCCGCGCGCGACGCACTCGACCCCCGCATGAAACAGCGGGGAAGCGGGAAATGAAACTCTCACCACGTCATTGCGAGGAGCGAAGCGACGAAGCAATCCAGTGCGGTGGCGCGGCAAAGGAAGCTGGATTGCTTCGCTTCGCTCGCAATGACGTTGAGAGAGCGATGAAATGACCAACCTCGTCCTCGACATCGACAACCTCATCGTCGGCCTCGGCAAGAATCCGCGAGCCGACCGCATCATCGACGGCATCTCTTTGCAGGTGCATCAAGGCGAAACGCTGTGCCTGGTCGGCGAAAGCGGCTCGGGCAAATCGGTGACCTCGCTGACCGTGATGGGCCTGTTGCAAAAGGGCGCGCTGGCGCCGGCGGGCGGCAGCGTCAAGCTGGTCGGCGAGGAATTGCTCGGCGCCGGCGACCGGCGCCTGCGGCAATTGCGCGCCACCACCATGGCCATGATCTTCCAGGAACCGATGACTGCGCTCAACCCGGTGATGCCGGTCGGCCGCCAGATCGACGAGGTGCTGCGCGTCCACACCGATCTCGACGCGCGGGTGCGCCGCCAGAAGATTCTGGCGATGATGGAACAGGTGCGGCTGCCCGAGGTCGAGCGCATCTTCGCCTCCTATCCGCACCGGCTCTCGGGCGGGCAGCGCCAGCGCATCATGATCGCAATGGCGCTGGTGCTCGAGCCGAAACTCCTGATCGCCGACGAGCCGACCACCGCGCTCGACGTCACCACCCAGAAGCAAATCCTGACCCTGATCCGCGACCTGCAGCGCGATCACGGCACCGCGGTGCTGTTCATTACCCATGACATGGGCGTCGTGGCCGAGATTGCCGACCGGGTCGCGGTGATGCGTCATGGCCGGCTGGTCGAGACCGGTCCGCTCGACACCATCCTGCGCACGCCCTCGATGGAATACACCCGCAACCTGCTCTCCGCGGTACCGAGCCTCGTGCCGCGCGCGCCACGCGCGGACACCACCGAGCCGGTGGTGCTGGAAACCAATGATCTGGGCAAGATCTATCGCGAGCGTACGTTCTTCGGCAAAACGCGCGAGGTAGCCGCCGCCAAGGACGTCACGCTCACCTTGCGCAAGGGCCGCACGCTCGGCCTCGTCGGCGAGAGCGGTTCCGGGAAGTCGACGGTGGCGCGCTGCATCGTCCGCCTGATCGACCCGACCTCCGGCGGCGTGCGGCTGGCCGGGCACGAAATCTCTGACCTGTCGCGCCGGCTGCTGCAGCCACACCGCAAGCACATCCAGATCATCTTCCAGGACCCCTATCGCTCGCTCAATCCGCGCGTCACCATCGGCGAGACCATCGCGGAAGGGCCGATCAATTACGGAATGCCGCGCGCCGACGCGCTGGCGAAGGCAGGCGAGCTGCTCGAACTGGTCGATCTGCCGCCCGACGCGATCTCGCGCTACCCGCACCAATTCTCTGGCGGCCAGCGCCAGCGCATCGCGATCGCCCGCGCGCTCGCGCTCGACCCCGACGTGCTGGTCGCCGACGAGGCGGTCTCCGCGCTCGACGTTTCCGTGCAGGCGCAGGTGCTCGACCTGCTGGACGAGATCCAGCAGCGGCTCGGCATCGCGCTGTTGTTCATCACCCATGATCTGCGCGTCGCGGCGCAAATCTGCGACGATGTCGCCGTGATGCAGCATGGCCGGGTAGTGGAACAGGGACCGGCCGCGCAAGTGCTGACCCATCCGCAGCAGGCCTATACAAGCGCGCTGCTCGACGCCGCCCCCGGACGCGGCTGGGATTTTGCCAATTTTCGGCCGGTAGCGGACGGTGCCGCGGCGACCGCATAATCCCCCTCCCGCAACGCGTCAGCGCGGCGGTTACATCATGGCCCACTCACCCGCCTGCTCAAAAGCGTAGGCCGCGCGATAGATCGTGGGCTCGTCCCAATGCTTGCCCACCAGCATCATCGACACCGGCAGCCCATCGGACATGCCGCATGGGATCGCCATCGCGGGATGATGTGTGATGTCGAACGGGGCGGTGTTCGAGATCATGTTGAGCGCCCGCTCGACAACCAGCTCACGCGGTGCATTCGGTGGTGGCAATTCGTGGGCTTTGATAGGTGTAGTCGGCATCAGCAGCAGATCGTACTGGGCCAAGGCGTGGTCATAGGCAGCAGTCAGCAGGCGCGTGACGTTCATCGCCTTGCCGTAATAACGGCTGCCATGGTATTTACGGATATAAGTGCCGAGCAACGTGAACAGCTTGGTCGTCTCGCTCAACTCGTTGGCCCGGCCGCGCCAGTTGCGGTGGAAATCCATCAGGCTGGTGACGTAAAGATCCGGCCGGCTAACCCCGTAGCCGTCCCCGTGCATCATGGTCTGCGTGAGCCCCTCGACACCGATTGGCGTCCACAAGGCTGGCCCCAGCAGATGCATTGGGATCGAGACCTCGCTGACTACCGCACCAAGCTTCTTCAGCTGCGCCGCCGCTGCCCGCACCTTCGCGTTCACATCCGCCTCCGCGTTGGGCTGCGCGAAGCCTTCGATCACGATGCCGATCTTCATGCCGGCAACGCCGCCCTCCAGCATGCTCGCGTAAGGATGCACCTTCACGTCGTACTGCCGCGGGTCATACCCGTCGGGACCCGCCAGCACTTCCAGCAGCAGCGCATTTTCCGCCACCGTGCGCGTCATCGGGCCGGTGTGGTCGATATAGATCTCGATCGGCATTATTCCGGTGTAAGGCACCAGGCCGTGCGTCGCCTTCATGCCGTAGATGCCGCAGAAGCTGGCAGGCATACGGATGGAGCCGCCCTGGTCGCCGCCGAGCGCCATGTCCGCCTCGCCCCTGGCCACCAGAACGGCACTGCCCGAGGACGAGCCTCCGGCCGAGTATCCCCTTTTGTGCGGATTATGCACAGGACCTGTCGCGTTGGTGTGACTGCCACCGGAGAGGCAGAAATACTCGCAATGCGCCTTGCCCAGGATCTTGCCGCCGGCATCCAGAATGCGGTGCACCACGGTCGCGTCGATGTCGGGAATATAGCCTTCCATCGTGGCGGCCCCGTTCATCATGGGCACGCCGGCCAGCATGATGTTGTCCTTCAGCACGATGGTCTTTCCCTTGAGCTTGCCCTCGGCCGCCCCATGTACCGTGGTTTTGACATACCAGGCGTTGTACGCGTTCTCATCGCCGGTCGGCCGGTATCCTGGCGTGCGGGGATAGCGGACGGCGGGAAGATTGTCCGCCATCGAGTCCACCACATTGTAGGCGGCGATATTGGGACCGAGGAGTCCGAGGAATGACGTGACGTCGGCATCGGTGAGATCGAGTCCGATATCATCTGCGATATCAAGCAGCTGCGACGGGGTGGGAAGTTGGACGGCCATTCTGGATTCCTCCGTTTCGGTTTGGGTGTCGGCGAAACCGTGGTTCAGGGGGCTAGAAAGCGCAGCAAGGCAGGATCGTCGCGCACGGCCGCGGACGGACCCTCGAGCGCGATAGTGCCGCGCTCCATCACATAGACGTAGCTCGCCACCCGCAAGGCGAGCTCCACGTGCTGCTCCACAAGGATCACACACATTCGGCTGGCAAGCTCGGTCATACGGTCTGCGATCTCCTCGATGACGCCGATCCACACTCCTTCGGTGGGCTCATCGAGCATCAACAATTTGGGCCGGCCCAGCAGCGCGCGGCTGACCGCCAGCATCTTGCGCTCCCCGCCGGAGAGTGTTGCGGCCGTTTGCCCGAGGCGCGCACCAAGCTTTGGGAAGAAATCCAGCACCTCGTCGATGGCACCGCGATCGTTTCGTCCTGCAGCACCCAGCAGCAGGTTCTCCCGCACCGTCATTTTGGCAAAGATCGCATGTTCCTGCGGCACGTAGCCGATGCCGCTGCGCGCCCGCCGCTCGGGCGGCATCGCGTTCGCAGGCTGGCCGTCAAAACGAATGCTGCCAGACATGGGGCTGATTTCACCAGCCAGTGTTTTCAGCAGCGTGGTCTTGCCAGCACCGTTGCGACCAAGGATGGCGACGGCCCCCGTGGGAGGGGTTGCCATTGTCAGCCCGAACAGAACCTGGCTGCGGCCATAGCCTGCGCACAGGTCGCTCACCTGGAGGATGGGATCAGACACGGCTGGTATAGATCTCCTGCACGCGTGGATCGCGCTCAATCTCATCGATGGTGCCAGAGCCGATGACGCGGCCCTGGTCGAGCACGGTGAGCCGGTCGCAGATGTTCTTGATGAAGTCGAGGTCGTGCTCGACGATGATGAGCGTACAGTCGGGCTTGATCGGTTCGAGCAATTCGCCGGTCACGCGCCGCTCCTCAGGGCTCATGCCGCCGGTCGGCTCATCCAGCAGCAGCAGCTTGGGCTTTGGCGCCAGCGCCATCGCGATTTCAAGCCATTGCTGTTCGCCGTGGCTTAGCTCGCCCGCAAGGTCATCGGCCCGGTCGGCCAGGCGAAAACGGTCGAGGGCCACCATCACTTCGTCGTTGAGCCGCAAGCGGGAGGAGCTCCGCAACAGCTGCCAGCTGGTTTCGGCCGATTGCAGCGCCAGCAGGACGTTGTCATAGACCGACAACTCGGTCAGCACCGCGGTGATCTGGAATTTGAGGCTAAGGCCGTTGCGCGCGCGCTGATAGGGCGGCATCTCGGTGATGTCCATCCCATCGAAACGGATCGTGCCGGTGGTCGGGAAATGCGCGCCGGCGATCGATTTGAGCAGCGTGCTCTTGCCGGAGCCATTGGGACCGATCAGGCCGTGGAATGTGCCGGCCTCCACCAGCAGGTCAACGCCGTCCAGCGCGCGCAGCGGTCCATAGACCTTGGTGACGGCGGCAATCTCCAGCAGCACCATCAGTGTGCCCCTCGCCGCACACCGAAGGAACCGATGCGCTCGCGCGCAGAGACCATGAGCCCGAGCAGCCCGGTTGGCTGGAACATGACCACCACGAGTAACACCACGCCCAGGATCACGGGCCAAAACTGGCGGATCGCATCGGTGTCAGCAAGCACGTAGCTAAGCAGCTCGATCGCGACCGTCCCCAGCACTGGCCCGATCAGCGTTCCGCTGCCGCCGAACAGGCAGTAGATCACGGCGGTGGTGGACAGGCCCGGCCCCAGATTGCCTGGGCCGGTGAAGCCCTGGTGGTAGCTATAGAGCGCGCCGGACAGGCCTGCGATCATGCCGGCGAAGATGAACACGATGGCCTTGAAAACCTGCACGCGATAGCCGAAGAACGCCAGGCGCTCCTCATTCTGGCGCATGCCAGCAAGCACCAGACCGAGTTGCGAGCGCACCAGCACCCTGCTTGCGGCATAAACCAGCACGAGCGCTGCCAGCGCCACGGAATAGAAGGCGGCACCTTCCACGAATTCAAAGCCGCCGAACGCCATGAGCTTGATGGACGAAAGGCCGTTGCCGGCGCCGACGTACTGCCAGCCTGATACGAGGCGCTCCGCGGCATATGCGCCCGTCAGGGTGCCGAAAGCCACGAAGATCGATGTCGGCGTCTTGCGGCCCAGCAGCAGGAAGGCCGCCAACGCCGCGGACAATAGCCCGCCGATCAGTATGGCCAGCGGCAGCGTGCCCAGGAGCTGACTGAAATCAAGGTCACGTCCGACCAGAGCCACGACATAGCCAGCGGCGCCGAAGAAAAGCGCCTGGCCGAATGACATGATGCCGGAAAAGCCCCAGCACAGGTCGAAGCTGATCGCGAACAGCGAGAGAATGACGATGTTCGTCATCAACGTCACGAGCGCGGCGCGTTCGGCCAGAACGAAGGGTGCCGCGACGAGCAAAACCAGCACCACGAGCTCGACGATCGGCAGCACGCGGAAGGCAAGCTTCCTGCTACCCCTGACCTTTCGAGCTTGCGCACCGCCTCGCGTCGTCGCGACACCCATCAGATCAACACTCGATCAACACTCCCGCGGATCGACCATGTCGGCCTTGTCGATGACATCGTAGCGGGTCTTGCCGGCTTCGCTCTTGCAGACCGCGATGTACATGTTCATTTTCGCATGATAGTGGCCGGGCACCATAGCGGCGCCGCCGCCCGGGCCTTGGCTGAGGACAGCATGATCGAGCGCGGCGGCGACCTCCTCTCGGCCGAGTTTGCCACCAGTCGCCTTGACGGCTTCCTCGTAGAACTTCACGCCGCGATACATGCCCGTGGCGGCGCTGCCGGCTGTGAACAGGTACTTCGTGTCAGGAAATTTCTTTGCGTAGCCTTGCTGCAGCTTCTGGCTGAATGGATCGTCGACCGCCTGGAAATAATCAAGGCAGCTGATCAGCCCTTCCATTTCGTTGGCGGGGTGGTAGTTCAGCAGATTCTCGTCGTAGTAGACGCAGCTGAGCACGCCACCATTCTTCTGGAAGCCCGATTCGTAGAGCTGTTTGACGAAAGGCTGGAGGCCCGGCGGGATGACCGTGTTGAACACGCAATCCACCTTGCCGTCCCTGATCTTGCTGATGGTCGCTGAATATTCCGCCTGATCGAGCGGATAGTATTCCTCGAACACGACCTCGCCCCCATTGGCTTCGATCACCTTGCGGGCATATTTGTTGAGCAACTGAGGCCAGACATAGTTTGCTGACGGCATAGCGAAGCGCTTCTTGCCCAGCGTTTTCATGATGTAGGGAATCAGGCGGTCGCACTGCTGTGCCGGTGAGGGGCCGGTGTTGAACAGAAATTTGGTGCATTCCTGGCCCTCGTAGAGCTGCGGGTAGATGTAGAGTGTCCGGCCCCGGTTGACGATCGGGTCCTTGATGGCCTGGCGCATGGCGCTGGTGATCCCGCCCAGCACTACGTCGACCTTGCGCTCCTGGATCAGCTTGCGGACGTTTCCGACGGCGATTTTCGGATCGGAGGCTGTGTCTTCCAGGTAGAGTTCGATCGGCTGCCCCAGAATGCCGCCTGCGGCGTTGATCTGCTCGACGGCGAACTGCGCCACCTGCCAGTTGGCGTTGCCGGAAGGAGCGATGGCGCCCGTGATGTCAGTGGCGATGCCCATCTTGATCGGGCCCGCCGCGTGAGCCCAGCGCGGGCGCAGCACCCAGCCGCCCGCGAAACCCGCGATCCAGCCCGCTGCGGTCAGCGCGCCGGCGCCAGTGAGGAAACGACGCCGGTCCATGCCGCGCGCCCGATCTGTTCCGTTCATCCTGAACACTCCCCTGGTTGACTTCCCTACAGTCGGCCGACCGTGATGAAACCCTGCGGACGCAGCCTCACGACGGCAAGCGCGATTACGAATACGAGCGGGTCGGCGAGTACCGGGATCACCACCCATGGCAAGCCCGCCGCCATGGCGCCCACGGCGATGGCGCCGAGCACGGGCCCTTCGAATGTGCCGACACCTCCAAGCATCACGGAAAGGAACGCCTGCACGAGAAAGCGGATGCCGATATCGGCCGAGAGTTGATAAAGCGGCACGATCAGGGCGCCGGCCAGTCCCGCGAGCGCAGCGCCGAAGGCGAAGGTAAGTGCGTAGAGGCGGGCCGTGGAAATGCCGCATGCGCGCGCGAGCATCGGGTTTTCCAGGGCGCCGCGCACGCGTAGTCCGATCGATGTTCGGGACAGCAGCAACCAGCTGCCGGCGATCACCACCATCGTGGTTGCGATGACAAAGGTACGCCAGATGGAGAAATCGAGATTACCCACGCTGAAGGCGCCGCTGATCGGCTCCGGGATCGATTTGTAGTGCCCGCCCAGCAATCCGCGCACGATCTCCCGGATGATCAGCCCAATCGCATAGGTGCCGAGCATGGCGATGATCGGCACCGCGTAGAAGCGTTTGATGATCGTGCGTTCGAGCACCAGCCCGACCAGGCCCACCACGATCGGTGCTGCGATGACCCCGGGCCAGGTGCCGAGGCCGTACTCATCGCTGAGATAGACCGTGTAGGCGCCCAGCAGGACCAGTTCGCCATGCGCGAAATTGAAGATGCCCATCATGCTCGCGATCACGCCGAGCCCAAGAACGATCAGCACCATGACCGAGGTGAAAGCGAGGATGTCGAAGGCAAGTTTGATCGCGAAATCCATCCAGTCTCCCGTGCCGCCCAATCGGATGGGCGGGAGTCATGAGGTCGGTAGCGTCAGTCGATGTTCAACCAGCAATGAACCTCAGCGTCTTTTCGGCTTGCTTCTTCGGCACGGCCAAGGATGCCATCTGGATAACGGAGATGTCTACGCCTTTTTCCCCCTGTGTGTACCGAAAACACTATCCGTGTTGGTGACGTGACGGAATCATCTACGCTGGGTTGTAGGAGGGTTGAGTCGAGGACGGAATCCGCCGTGCCAACCACAACACGGGCGCATGTTGCGCCATCATTTACGGCATGCCGAATGATCGTCGATCTTGCGCGGTTGACCTGGAGCGGCGGATTACGCCCTGTACCCTTCATGGCATTCGAGGTCGGTCTGACTATAGAACGATCTAACAGGCCGATCTGCCGGGAGCCATCTTGTTCCGCCCTGTGCCGCAAGCCAATCCGGACGCTCACACGGCATGCAAAACGGGATTGCTTCACAGCTTGCGCTCCTCGCGATCACGGGGCTAACGTCATCAGGACATTTTTGAGACCCTGTTCATGACCCGCATCGCCATCGGCGGTTTTCTGCACGAGACCAACACCTTCGCGCCGACGAAGGCGACCTATGACGATTTCGTGCATGGCGGCGGCTGGCCGGCGATGGCCCACGGCGCCGACGTGCCCAAGGTGATGCGCGACATCAATATCGGCATGGCGGGTTTTGTCGTCGCGGCGGAAGCGGAGGGCTGGGAGTTGGTGCCGACCATCTGGTGCGCCGCAAGCCCGTCGGCACACGTCACAAAAGACGCGTATGAGCGTGTCGCCAAGGTCATGGTCGATGGCATCAGGGCCGCGGGCTCCATCGATGCCGTCTATCTCGACCTGCACGGCGCGATGGTGACCGAGCATCTCGACGACGGCGAAGGCGAGATTCTTGCGCGCGTGCGCCAGGTGGTCGGCAGGGATCTGCCGCTGGTCGTCAGCCTCGACCTGCATGCCAACGTCACGCCGGAAATGGTCGAGCATGCCGACGCGCTGATCGCCTATCGCACCTATCCTCACGTCGACATGGCCGACACCGGCCACGTCGCCGCGCGGCATCTCGCATTGATACTCGAGACGAAGGCGCGTTTTGCAAAAGCATTCCGGCAATTGCCGTTCCTGATTCCGATCAGCTGGCAATGCACCCGCGACCAACCGGCCAAAGGCATCTATCAACAGCTCGTTGCGCTCGAGAGCGAGGCGGTGCCGACGCTGTCCTTTGCGCCGGGCTTTCCGGCCGCCGATTTCGCCGATTGCGGGCCGAGCGTGTTTGCCTATGGCCGGACGCAGGCCGATGCCGATGCGGCAGCGGAGCGGATCGCCGCGCTGATCGAAAGCCACGAGGACGATTTCGATGGCCGCATCTATTCGCCCGACGAGGGCGTGCGCCACGCGATCGAACTGGCGAAGACCACCGACAAGCCCATCATCATCGCCGACACCCAGGACAATCCCGGCGCCGGCGGCAATTCCGATACCACAGGCATGTTGCGCGCGCTGGTCCGCAACAACGCGACCCGCGCCGCGCTCGGGGTGATCTGCGATCCGCAATCGGCCAAGGCCGCGCATGCCGCGGGTGTCGGCGCCTCGGTGATGCTCGCGCTCGGCGGCAAGTCGGGCATACCAGGCGACGCGCCGTACAACGAAACCTTCGTGGTCGAACGACTGTCGGACGGCAAGTTCGTGGCGCCCGGCCCCTATTTCGGCGGCCGCGACATGGACATGGGGCCATCGGCCTGTTTGCGGATCGGCGATGTCAGGGTGGTCGTGAGCTCGCACAAGGCGCAACTCGCCGACCAGTCGATGTACCGCTATGTCGGCATCGAGCCGACCGAGCAGAAAATCCTGGTCAACAAGAGCTCGGTGCATTTCCGCGCCGACTTCGAGCCGATCGCCGAAAAGCTCATGATCTGCGCCGCGCCGGGCGCGATGCCCGCCGATACCGCCGCGCTGCCCTGGACCCGGCTGCGGCCGGGTGTCCGCATCAAGCCGAACGGCCCGGACTTCACCCCGACCACCCAGTCACGCTC
>NZ_JBAVNZ010000071.1:0-30298 GCF_049691595.1 Bradyrhizobium sp. | reverse complement strand
GGCTGGTGCGGCTCGCGGTTCCCATGACGTTCGGGGTGAGGGCGGTGGCGCCGCTGCTGCCGGAATTCCTCGCGCAATATCCGGACGTGTCGATCGATCTTCATCTGAGCGACGCCACGGTGGACCTGATCGGCGATGGCTTTGACGCGGGCTTGCGGATCGCGCGGCTGCCGGACTCTTCCCTGATCGCGCGGCGGCTGTGCGCGATGCCGCGCCATACGGTGGCGGCGCCATCCTATCTGAAGCGCCACGGCAGGCCGACGCATCCGATGCATCTCGCAGGGCACAAGTGCTTTGATTACGCCTATATGTCGACGCCCGGGGTCTGGCACTACCGCAATTCCGCCGGAGAGCAGGCGAGCGTGCGGCCGGCCGGCCAGTTGCGCGTCAACAATGGCGAGGCGCTGCTGCCGGCGGTGGTCGCGGGGCTCGGTATCGCCGATCTGCCGGACTTCATCGCCGGCGAGGCGATTGCCTCAGGCGAGGTCGAAGTGATCCTGAAGGGCTGGAAGCAGCCGGAAGGGGCGGTGCACCTGGTAACCCCGCCCGGCGGCCCGCGCCCCGCCCGCGTCGAGATGCTGGCGGAATTTCTCGCCAGGAGCTTTGCCAGGGGTAGGCGAGGAAAGTGATCCGCCGCTATCGGCAGCCGGGTCGTTTCGGTTAGGCTGCTCCGGCAAACCGGAAAAAAACCTTGCGGGGAGAAAACGTCCGATGAATCGCCGCGAACTCTTGAAAGCCGCCGCGGCGCTGCCGCTGGTCCAGACCGCGCTGTCGAATGCAGCCTTCGCGCAAACTCCCTATCCCGCGCGCAACATCAGCATGATCGTGCCGTTTCCGGCCGGCGGCCAGGCCGATCTCGCCGCGCGCCCGGTGGCGCTGGCGCTGGAGCGAATTCTCGGCCGGCCCGTGATCGTCGACAACCGCGCCGGCGGCGCCGGAGGCTCGATCGGCAATGCGGCGGCCGCGCGCGCCGAGCCGGACGGCTACACCTTGTTGATGACGCTGTCGTCGCTGGCGGTGCTGCCCGAAGCCGACCGGTTGTTCGACCGGCCCGTCGCCTATGAAGTTTCGCAATTCGCTCCCGTCGCGCGCGTGCTCGCCGATCCCACCCTGCTCGCGGTGCCAGCCTCGGCGCCGTGGAAGACGCTGCAGGATTTCGTCGACGACGCCAAAAAGCGTCCCGGCCAGATCCCCTATGGCTCGTCGGGTCCCTATGGGACGCTGCATGTTGCGATGGAGATGTTCGCGGCCTCTGCCGGCATCAAGCTCTTGCACGTGCCGTTCCGCGGCGCCGGTCCCGCGTTGACCGCGCTGCTCGGCGGCACCGTGCAGGCGCTGGCGTCGGCGCCGGGCACGCTGAAGGCGCAGGTCGATGACGGCAAGATGCGCGTGCTGGCGAACTGGGGCGCGGAGCGGATTGCGAGTTTTCCGGATCTGCCGACGTTTCGGGAGCTCGGCTACCGGGATGTCGAGTTCTACATCTGGGCCGGGCTGTTTGCGCAAAGCGCGCTGCCGGCGCCGATCCTGACGCGGCTGCGCGAAGCGATGGCGCAGGCGGTGAAGGCGCCGGAGGTGATCAAGACCTTCGAGACCGCGGGCAGTCCGGTCGCCTACATGGACGCGCCGGAATTTTCCAGATTCGTCGCCGAGGACAGCGCGCGCCTGATCGCGGCCGTGAAGAAGATCGGCAAGGTGGAGTAGGGAACCGGCCTCACATTTTGTTGTCCGGCGAGAACCTCCGCGGGCCTCATTCGTTTCGCAGGTTGGGAATCCGGTCAGCCGCGCGGACGCCGCGAAAAACGAGAAGGGACCCCCCGCATGCACCTGCAATGGATCGTGCTGAGGCTTGTGCTGTCGATTGGCGGTACCATCGCCGTTCAAAATCCCGCGGCCGCGGAAGAGTACCGCGGGACGACGGATCAGCAGATCGCCTGCACACCCGATGTGTTCCGGCTCTGCGGCGCGCAGATCCCCGACGTCAACCGGATCGTGGCGTGCCTGCGGCAGAACACCGAACAGCTCAGCGGGCCGTGCCGCGCGGTGTTCGAATCAAGTGTCAGCGCACAGCAGCCGGCGCCACCACGTGGCCGCGCGGTGCGGCCGAAGCCCTACGACGATGACCAGTAAGCCGCCTTTCAGGACCGGCCCTCGCAGACATCGATCCATTCCGCCGATACCAGTTCCGCCATTCGCGAAGGCGTGATCCGCACCGCGCTGTGGGTCGAGCCGGCCGCCGGCACGACGATGTCGAACGCCTGCAGCGATACGTCGCAGTAAACCGGCAGTGGTGTCTTCAGTCCGAACGGACAGACGCCGCCGACCTCGTGCCCGGTGATCTCGGCGACTTCGTCAACGCCGAGCATCTTTGGCTTGCCGCCGAACTGCGCCTTGACCTTCCTGTTGTCCATCCGCGAGGTGCCGCTGGCGACGATCAGCACCACCCGCTCGCCGATCCGCAGGCTCAGCGTTTTCGCGATCCGCGCCGGTTCGACGCCGTAGGCTTGCGCCGCGAGCGCCACCGTCGCCGAACTCACCGTCGATTCGATCACGGCGATATCAGGCGCCTTCGCGGCGAAGAAGGCGCGGACCGACTCAATGCTCATGCTTCAGGACCTTTGGGCGGCAACCAGCGGAGGCAGTTCGGACAGCGCGTGGATACGATAATCGGGTTCGAGCCCGAGTTCGTCCATCTGGGTGCGAATCGCCTTGAACATGGTGAGCGGCGGCACCAGGTCGCTGTCGACGCAGGCCTGCGCCATCGCTTGCGGCGTCACCCGCTCGATCCAGGCGACGTTTAGTCCGAACGCCTTGGCGCCGCAGGCATCCCAGGGATTTGAGGAGATGAACAGCACGTCCGGCGGCCGGACACCGAGGGTGGATTCAATCAACGCGTAGGCGTCCGGCGCGGGCTTGAAGATTTTCCTGGCATCGACACTGATGGTGGCGTCGAGCACGCGCTCGAGGCCGCTGTTGCGGACCAGCGCGCCCAGCATGTCCGGGCTGCCGTTGGAGAGAATGGCGAGCTTGCGGTCCTTCATCGCCGCGAGCGATACCATCGCATCGGGGTAGAGATCGAGATGCTGATATTTGTCGATGAGGCGCTCGAACGCTCCATCATCGTATCTCAGTCCGAGGCAGCGCAGCGTGTAGGCGAGCGAGTCGCGCGTCACGACCGAGAAATCCTCATAGCGCCGCATCAGCGAGCGCAGCCAGGTATATTCGAGCTGCTTGATGCGCCAGATCTGGGTGATGATCTCGCCGTAGCCGGGAAACGCCTGTTCGGTGACGGCGGCGACCGACTGGATGTCGTAGAGCGTGCCATAGGCATCGAACACCACGGCCTTGATGGTCATCGGGGAGTCCCCGGTTATGACGCCAACCGGGGCAGCAGATGCCTCGGCGGTTCGTGCGATATCTACAACAGGACGGCGCCGGCGACGCCGATGGTGGGTCAAATCCCGAGCAACCGCCGCGCGTTGGCCTTCATTACCTTTGGCCTGATTTCGTCGCGGATGTCGAGTTTTGCAAAGTCCGCCAGCCAGCGGTCCGGGGTGATCACCGGCCAGTCCGAGCCGAACAGCATCTTGTCCTGCAGGATGGAGTTGATGTAGCGCACGAGGATCGGCGGGAAATATTTCGGCGACCAGCCGGAGAGGTCGATATAGACGTTCGGCTTGTGGGTTGCGACCGACAGCGCCTCTTCCTGCCAGGGAAACGACGGGTGGGCGAGGATGATCCTGAGGTCCGGAAAATCCGCCGCCACATCGTCCATGTAGATCGGATTGGAATATTTCAGCCGCATTCCCATGCCGCCCGGCATGCCGCTTCCGACGCCGGTCTGGCCGGTGTGAAACAGCGCGATCGCGCCGCCGTCGTTGATCGCCTCGTAGAGCGGATAGGCCATGCGGTCGTTGGCGTAGAAGCCCTGCATGGTCGGATGGAACTTGAAGCCCCGGACGCCGTATTGCTCGATCAGCCGGCGCGCCTCGCGAACGCCGAGCTTGCCCTTGTGCGGATCGATGCTGACGAAGGGGATCAGCACGTCGAGGTGCTGGGATGCGACTTCCAGCATCTCGTCATTGCTGTAGCGGCGAAACCCGGTCTCGCGCTCGGCGTCGACCGGGAAGATGACGGCCGCGATGTTCCTGGCGCGGTAATAGGCCGCGGTTTCCGGCACGGTCGGCGGATGCTTGTGCGGCGACTTGAAATAGTCCGCCATCTGCGCCTGGAAATCGTCATAGCCGTCGTCGCCATGCATGCCGCAGGGCTCTTCCGCATGGGTGTGGATGTCGATCGCCACGACGTCTTCGATGTTGGGCAGCTTCAGTTTGGGCATCGCGTTTCCCCCGCGGCGGCTTGATGGTGCGGCCTGACAAATTGATTATACCATATAACAAATTTCGCAAGCCGGGGGCACGGGTTGGCGAGCTCGATGAGCGCGGATTCGAGGATTGATTTCGCGTGCCCCCTGTTCATGCGCTGATAGCGTTGCAGCATCTCTTCCCTGAGCGCTGGCAATTCCTCGCCGAGGTGCGCGAGCTGTCTCGACAGGTGAAAGGAATCAGCGCCACCCGCGTTGCCCAGCTCGCCCTCGCAGACCAGCGTCAGAAGGGTCTGGCCGGATTTCTCCGTGCCGACCTTGATGACCGCCTGTGCCCAATCATGCCGAGCCAGTAATCGCGGACCGCGGCGTGCGAGCGCCTGAAGGACATCGAGGGCGCTTTCATGCGGGCTCTTCGCAAGCGCCGACAACAGGCGATCCAACGAGCTTGGATAGCCGACTTGTCTTCCGCCACGGCCGGACCTGAAGTCGGACGCAGGCACTCCGGATTGGAACAGCGGTGACCCGCCCGGCCATTGGTTTGCATACCGTTAAAATTGCCTATTAGCACTTGTCTTATATCAGATTCTTCAAACTGGAATTTGGTTTGAAAATATGTTATATTGTCAAATATGGCTAGATCGAACGGCGGACTGTTAAACCGGCTTGGACGGGAGCTCCCCGAGGGCCTTCTGGTGGATGCCGCTTGGTTTAACGCGCGAGGTTATTCGCGGCAGCTCCTCAGTCATTATGTAAGCGCGGGTTGGCTCAAACAGCCGACGCGCGGTGTCTACTGCCGGCCGCGCGGACCACGTTGCTGGCAACAGGTCGTCGTCTCGCTTCAGGCAATGCTTCAGTACCCGGTGCTCGTCGGCGGCCGCACGGCACTCGAAGCACAAGGCTTTGCGCATTACCTCGTACAGAGCGTCAGCGAGGTTCATCTTTACGGTCCGAAAGCGCCGCCGCGCTGGCTCGACAAGCTCGGTCTCGGCGTGCGCTTTCTCCATCACAACGACCGCAAGCTTTTCAGTCACAGCCTGCCGCTCAGGGGCCTCACTCACCTTGAACGCAAAGACGGAGGTCAAGACGATCAGAGCCGAAACAAAGATTGGGTCGTTCAAGGCTGGGGTGAATGGGACTGGCCCCTGGCTCTCTCGACGCCGGAGCGCGCGATCCTCGAACTGCTCGACGAACTGCCGAAGCGCGAGAGCTTCCATCAGGCCGATATGCTGATGCAGGGCCTTTCCAATCTCAGCCCGCGTCGCTTGCAGAAGCTTCTCGCCGAATGTCGCAGCGTCAAGGTAAAGCGGTTGTTCTTTTATTTTGCCGACCGGCACGCGCATGCCTGGCTGAAGCGGCTTGACCGCAAGGCCATTGACCTTGGAGAAGGCAAGCGCATGCTTGTGAGAGGCGGCAAACTCGACAAGACCTATCAGATCACCGTTCCCGGAGACCTCGATGCCGTTCAGTGAAAGCTACCGCAAGCAGGTGGCTCTCCTCATCCGCGTTATCCCGATTGTCGCCGAAGAGACGTGCTTCGCGCTCAAGGGCGGCACGGCCATCAATCTCTTTATCCGCGACATACCGCGTTTGTCCGTCGATATCGATCTTACTTATCTTCCGGTGCGGCCCTATCCAGAATCGCTCGCGGCTATCGACGCTGCGATGGGACGCATAGCAACGCGAGTAAAGGCAAAGATCGCTAAATCAACCGTAGCGGAAGGGCAGCAGGGCTCCCGCACGCATCTCCTGGTCCGGGCCGATGGCGCAACGACAAAGATCGACGTCACGCCAGTGTTGCGAGGGACCATTTATGAAGCCGAGACAAAAAGCGTGACCGAAAAAGTAGAACAAGAGTTTGGCTTCGCCGAGATTCCGATTCTGTCTTTCGCCGACCTCTATGCGGGGAAGATCGTCGCTGCGCTTGACCGCCAACACCCGCGGGACTTTTTCGATACCCGTGATCTTTATGAAAACGAAGGCATCGATGATGCCTTGCGCAGTGCCTTCATCGTCTATCTGGAAAGTCACAATCGACCCGTGCATGAGCTCTTGACTGCGCATCGCAAGGACATGACTTTGGATTATAAGCGCGGCTTCGTCGGCATGACCGACGAAACCGTGACCCTCGACGAACTGCTCGAAGAGCGGGAGATCCTGATCTCGGACATCGTCGGCAATATGCCGGACGATCATAAGAAGTTTCTCTTGTCCTTCGAGCGCGGCGAGCCGGATTGGAAGTTTATCGGCCTTCCCGGAGCTGCGGATTTGCCCGCCATAAAGTGGCGCCAGGACAATCTCAACAAGCTCAATAAGGAACAGCGCGCCGACCTTGTCGTCGCTCTTGAGAAGGTGCTCTCCGGTTAGTCCATCCGAGAATCAAGCGGCAAGAGGGCCGCCTAAGAAGGCTGCGTTGATTATGGACATAGCCGATCTGCACGTTCCGCTCGCAGGTTCTCAACCGGGCGAAAACCCCAGATCGCTCAAGGCATCCATGCCAGCCACCGCCTGCTACTTTGCATGGGGTTGTTTTCGATATTTTAGTTGGGCGAGAACCGCGCCGGAAGCGGCGACTTGACGCCTCACTCGTGAGGGACGCCGGTCGACCCGCGCGTGATCAATCTGCTCCCTGCGGACCGTCCCTTGAGGTGGGCATTGGGCGCCACCACGTCGGTGGCGAGACCAAGCCGGGCCATGAACCGGATGGTGAGCCAGGTGTTGTCCATTTCCCACCAGCGATGACCATGGCGCGCCGAACGCGGATCGGCATGGTGGTTGTTGTGCCAGCCCTCGCCATTGGAAATCAGGCCGACGATGATGTTGTTCCGGCTGTCCTCGTCGGTTGCATAGTTCCGGTAACCCCACAGATGGGTCACCGAATTGACCGCCCAGGTGATATGCCAGACCAGGACGGTGCGGACGAACACGCCGAACATCAGGATGCCAAGCCCGGTCTCGGCCGCCTCCGCCGGCGTTTCGCCTGCGAGCCACGCCGCGGCGAATCCGGCGGCAAAGAACAGCGGCATCTGGCCGAGATTGATCCAGACCAGCCAATGATGGCGCTCGAGCGCGCGGTAAAAGGGGTCGCGCAAAATGTCCTTGGCGTAGCGTTGGTAGATTCCGAGCCGCGACAGTTCCGGCTGATGGACCAGGATCCATCCAATGTGGCTCCAGAAGAAACTGGCCAGGGGGCTGTGCGGGTCCGGCTGCTGGTCGGCGAACTGATGATGCCGGCGATGGACCGAGACCCAGCGCGCCGGTGTTTCCTGCAGGCACGACATCGCAATGATCACCATGGCGTGCTCCAGCCATTTCGGACATTTCAGGCCGCGGTGTGTCAGAAGCCGATGGTAGCAAAGGTTGATACCGAACAGCCCGCAGAGATGCGTGCCAAGCATCGCCATGATGAGGCCGCTCCAGCTGAAATAGCCGGGCATGAAGGCCAGCAGCGCGGCGCCGTGATAGCTGCCAATCGCGATGATGTTTGGCCAGTTGAGCTGAAACGGCTGAACGCCGGCGGGAAGCATCAGCCGCGCTGGCGCGGGCGCGGAAGCAGCGCAATCCGCGGCCGGCATCACCGCAGCCTCGACAGTTGGCAATTTGACGATCATCATGACGAGGTCGGGACCTGATCTTTTGCGCCCGGAATGGCTCGGCCGAATTGACTGATTCGCACCATAGGGCCAGCCGAGCAATTACTACAAGCCCTTGACCAAGTTTGTTTATTTTGAACGGATCGGCTGGGTGCGGGTCCATTCCGGCTGCCGCTGCCGCGTCCTGTTCTGATTGACATGCGGCCATGCCTTGGCTTAGAACCCGCCCCGTCCCGGGCGGCGTGGCCGCTGGCGGGATTAATCCCGTTTTGCCACTTTCGGCCTGTCCAGCACGGCCTTTCAACGCACCAGGATTGTCCCATGAAGGTCCGTAACTCGCTGAAATCGCTGCGCGGCCGCCACCGCAACAACCGTCTGGTCCGCCGCAAGGGCCGGGTTTACGTGATCAACAAGGTGCAGCGCCGCTTCAAGGCCCGCCAAGGTTGATCCCTAAAGGCTGATCTCGGGACCCGGCTCCGGTTCCGCCACTGGCGCAGCAAACCTCGCTTCACAGGTGTTTGACGACACGCTGCTTTGCAGCGCGGTTTTGTGCGTCTAGACTCCAATAATGGCATCGAGATTCCTTCGGCTGACGAAACGCCTTGCAACCCTCGCCACCGTGATGATGGCCGTGGCGCCGGTCGCGGCGTATGCCGAGAGCGATCCCAGGGTCGTCCCGCCGCCCAAGTCGCAGAAGAAACTGCCGGAAGCCCCGAGCAAGCTGCCGAAGGTCGGCGCCGATCGCACGCGCGGTCTTGATTTCCTGTTCGGCGCGCTGAAGGCGGCTCCCGATGAAGCCAGCGCCAGGCATGTCGAGGCGCGAATCTGGGCGCAGTGGCTGCAGACCCCGAGCGATACCGCCGCGCTGCTGATGACGCGCGCCAAGACGGCGGTGGATGCGCAGCAGACCGATGTCGCGCTGAAACTGCTCGATGCCGTAGTCAAGCTGCGTCCCGATTACATCGAGGGCTGGAACCGGCGCGCGACGCTTTACTACCTGAAGAACGACTACGCCCATTCGATCGAAGACATCCAGCAGGTCTTGATCCGCGAACCCCGTCATTTCGGCGCGCTGGCGGGGCTCGGCATGATCATGCAGGACATCGGCGACGACAAGCGCGCGCTGGAAGCGTTCCGCAAGGCGCTCGCGGTCAACCCGCACCTCGAGAAGGTGCCGGAACTGGTCAAGACGCTCAGCGAAAAGGTCGAAGGCCGCGATATCTGACCCGAATCCGGCTTGCTGCGATTAACCACGGTTGCTGACGACCGATTGTGGCCGGGAAGGTTTCCCGCTACGCGCTGTGAACCGCATTGAATGGCGCGGAGGTACCAAGCCGTGAAATCATGGCTGCTCGCTGCTGCGATGGTGGTCGCGACCGGATCGTTCGGTTGGGCGGACGGACTCTATTGGGTGGTCGGCAATCGCGCGACCAACAGTTGCGACATCGTCACCCGCAATCCGGTTATTGTCGGCGATATCTGGTTCGCAGACGGACCCTACAAATCACGCGACGACGCCAGGCTGGCCCGTTCGTCCATCCGCGTCTGCCCGAAGGACGACAGTGCCGCCGAGTGACGGCGGCGGCTCGCGGCGCTCTCGCAGAAGCCTCCCGGTTCGCCCGGAAGGCGTCACAGCAAAAGCTAATGCAGGAATTTGATGTCGGCCAATCCATCGACGGCCGCCGCTGCATGGAATTGCGCCAGCTCGGCCTCCAGCTGCTCGTTGACCAGCAGCAACGCCTTCAGCGCACCGCGCAGATCGCCATCGCAGGTCGCCACGATCCGGTCGATGGCCGCCTCGCTTGGGTCTGAATTCATTGCAAATCCTCCGGTTATTTCCCTCGAACCCCATGGTGCCGATTTCTGTTTCAGTGGATTACGTGGACAGGCCGGGCAGGTTCCGCGTCGGTCAACCACCCGGGTCTGATGGCGAAAATGCAGCCGAAGTGTATAAAATTGCCGATGACGCTGGTATGAACCCGCTATCCACAGGCTTGGCGCGCTGTGGAAAACTTTCTCAGCCACGGTGTTGTCAAGCGAAAACCTGCTCCGCACCGGGATCGCGGGTGGGTATCGGTTCGCATGACGAAAACGCGCCAAAGGAACCCACCGCGAAACCCGCGCCTCCCGGGAACGTAGCTCGCGGGTGCAAAGGATCATCCGGACATTTTCGATGCTGATAGCAAGTGTCGCGGCAGGGCTTGCGTTGCTGGCGCTGGTGACGCAGGCCGGCGTCGTGCTGGTGCAGCGCGCCTATCCCGCGCCGGGCAGGCTGGTCGAGGTTGCCGGCGCCGTGCTCCACGTCGTCGATACCGGTCCGCGCGACGCCGCGGGACCGCCGATCGTGATGCTGCATGGCGCGAGCGCAAACCTGGAAGTGATGCGGCAACCCGTCGGCGAACGGCTCGCCAAAAATCACCGCGTGATCCTGATCGATCGTCCCGGACATGGCTGGAGCACGCGCGCCGATCTCGAAGACTCCACGCCCGCGATCCAGGGCCGGATGATCGAGCAGGCGCTGGCCAGGCTCGGCGTCGGCAAGGCGATCATCGTGGCCCATTCCTGGGCCGGCGCGCTGGGCGCGCGGATGGCGCTGGATTATCCGCACCGTGTCGCGGGTCTGGTGATGCTGGCGCCGGTGGCCTATCCGTGGCCGGGCGGCGTTGGCCGGTACAACCAGATCGTCACCACGCCCGTGATCGGCCCGTTGCTTGCCTACACGATCACGCTGCCGCTCGGCTATTTGCTGGCCGGGCCGGGCGCCCGCGGCGTGTTCCTGCCGCAAGCGATGCCGGATGGTTTTGTCAGGAATACTGCGACGCCGTTGTTGCTGCGTCCGCGCGAATTCCTCGCCAATGCCTGGGACCTCGTGACCTTGAAGGCCGCGGTCGCCGAGCAGGCGCCGCGCTACGCCGAGCTCAAGGCGCCGATCACGATCATGTCGGGCGACGTCGACAAAACGGTTTCAACCAACATCCATTCGCGGCCGCTCGCGGCCGCCGCGCCGAATGCGAAACTGATCGTGCTGCCCGGGGTCGGTCACATGGTGCAGAACGCCGTGCCGGATCGCGTGATCGCCGAGATCGAGGCGATGATAGGCCAGATGGCGCCAGGAACCGCGGCCGCGCCGCCTCCTGCAAGGACGGCAGCGGATCGCGATCGCGCAAACTGACCCGGACGTCGCGAGACCTGCTCTCGTCGTGGATTTACTTCATCTTCCAGTTCTTGTCGTATTGCGGGATGAACACAAGGGATCGGCGATCGGCGAAATGACACGACGATAAGACGTCCCAGGTCGGGTCATGCCGGAGGTGAAGCAAAATGACCGTGAGAATTGCCGACGTCAAAGCCCATGTCCTCGAAGCCCGGCTTTCGCAACCGTTCGGCTGGTCGTTCAATCGCACGGAGGTGCGGACGGGGTGTCTTGTCGAAATCACGACCGAAAGCGGCGACACCGGATGGGGCGAATGCTTCGGACCGGCGCAACTCAACGCCGCCGTTGTCAACGCCTTCCGGCCGCATTTGATCGGGGAGCCCGCACTCGCCACCGATCTGATCTGGCAAAAGCTCTATGGGCTGTTCCGCGATCAGGGCCAGAAGGGGCTGGTCGTCACCGCGCTGAGCGGCGTCGACATCGCGCTTTGGGACCTCAAGGGCAAATGGTTCGAAGCGCCGGTCTGGCAGCTGATGGGCGGGCCGCTGCGGCGTCAGGTCTCGGCCTATGCGACCGGCACCTACCGGCTCGATAGCGGCGATCCGCTCGACTATGTCGTCCGCGAGGTCGAGGGCTACGTCAAGCAGGGCTTCAGTGCGGTGAAACTCAAGATCGGTTTTGGCGTCGAAGATGATGCCGTGCTGATCAAGGCCGTGCGCGAAGCCATCGGTCCGCATGTCGGGTTGATGCTCGACGCCAATCACGGCTTCGATGCCGTGGAGGCGATTCGCCTCGGCAATCATGTCGCCAACCTGAATATCGGCTGGTTCGAGGAGCCTGTCGTTCCCGATGATCTCGGCAGCTATTGCGAGGTGCGCCGCGGCCAGCCGATACCCGTGGCGGGCGGCGAGTGCGAATTCACGCGCTGGGGCTTTCGCGAGGTGCTGACGCGCCGGGCGATGGATATCATTCAGCCCGATACCTGCGCAGCCGGCGGCCTTACCGAGTGCAAAAAGATTGCCGATATGGCCGCGGCGTTCGGCATTCGTTACGTGCCGCATGTATGGGGGACCGGCATCGGGCTGGCCGCGGCCCTCAACCTGCTGGCGGTGTTACCCCATAATCCGCCGCGCCTCAGCCCCCTGGAACCCTTGCTCGAGTTCGATCGCTCCGAGCATCCGTTCCGTCAAGCCGTGCTGTCGAGGCCGATCGAGCATGCCGACGGCATGGTGGCGGTTCCGGATGGGCCGGGCCTTGGCATAACGATCAATCGCGCCGCGATCGATCGTTTCAAGGTTTCAGGCCGGGAGAACATCGCTTAACGCATGATCCGGAAAAAGTGGGGACCGGTTACTCGAAAAGCATGCCCTCGGGCTCGATCCGAGGGATCATGCACAAACAAAAAGACAGGGCGGGATGACGAATCAAAAGAAATTAAGTCATTCCGCTTCAGCTCCATCTGCATGAAGACGTTACTTCGTCTTTCCGTCCTTGTCGTATTGCGCGATGAACGCCCAGAGATCGTTGGCCTCGTTCTCGTTCTTGATGCCGGCGAACGCCATCTTGGTGTTGGGAATTTTGGCTTTCGGATCCTTGATGTAGTCGAGGAATTGATCCTTGTTCCAGGTGATGCCGGAGTTCTTGTTGGCATCGGAATAGTTGTAGTCCGACGCCGCGCCGGACTTGCGGCCATCGAGCCCGTTGAGCTGCGGGCCGACCTTGTTCTTGGCGCCATCGCCGATCGCGTGACAGGCCAGGCATTTGTTGAACGAGGTTTTGCCGGCGGCGGCATCCTGCGCCAGCGCGCCCGATGCCGCGGCCGTTGCGGTGATGACAACCAGCGCGCGTAAGCTCGATTTTTTCATTGAATGCTCTTCATTTTTCAAGGATGCCCCTGCCGCTGCTTGTGGCATGGCGTGCGCGGGGTCGACAAGCCACTTGATGACAAAAGCTTGCATGACCACACCGGCTTTTTTAACCGGCAGATCGCATCTCCGGCATGTCCATGTTGCCGGAACGGTCTACCCAAGAGAGCCCAGACGTGCTTGATTTGCCGTGATAAATTGGGTGGGGCGCGGAGGATCTCGATGGCCATCATGATGCCGGCTCCGGATCAGGCGGTGCTCGGCCGCCGCGACGCCATTGTGGCCGCGCTGCGCGCCATCGTGCCGGGCGAGGGCGTGATCGATACGCCTGCCGAAATGCTGCCCTATGAGTCCGATGGCCTGATGGCGTACCGCCAGCCGCCGATGGTGGTGGTGCTGCCTGACACGTCAGCGCAGGTCTCAAGAGTGCTGAAATACTGCTTCGAGCAGGGCATCAAGGTGGTGCCGCGGGGTTCGGGAACCTCGCTGTCCGGCGGCGCGCTGCCGCTCGCCGATGGCGTGCTGCTCGGTCTCGGCAAGTTCAAACGCATCCGCGAGATCGATTTCGACAACCGCGTGGTGGTGACCGAGCCCGGCGTCACCAATCTCGCCATCAGTCAGGCGGTGGCGCATGCCGGCTTCTATTATGCGCCCGATCCATCATCGCAGATCGCCTGCTCGATCGGCGGCAATGTCGCGGAAAATTCCGGCGGCGTGCACTGCCTGAAATACGGCATGACCACCAACAACGTGCTCGGCTGCGAAATCGTGCTGATGACCGGCGAGGTGCTGCGGATCGGCGGCAAATCGGCGGAGAATAGCGGCTACGATCTGATGGGAATCATCACGGGGTCGGAAGGCCTGCTCGGCGTCATCACCGAGATCACGGTGCGAATCCTGCAGAAGCCGGAGACGGCGAGGGCGTTGATGGTCGGCTTCGCCGAAGTCGAGGCCGCCGGCCAATGCGTTGCTGAAATCATCGGCGCCGGTATCATCCCCGGCGGCATGGAGATGATGGACAAGCCCGCGATCCACGCCGCCGAGGCCTTCGTCCATGCCGGTTATCCGCTCGATGTCGAGGCGCTCCTGATCATCGAGCTCGATGGCCCCGCCGTGGAGGTCGATGAGCTGATCCGGCGGGTCGAGGCGATCGCGCAACGATGCGGCTCGACCACCTGCCGGATTTCCAGCTCGGAGACCGAGCGCAATCTGTTCTGGGCCGGGCGCAAGGCGGCGTTTCCGGCGGTCGGGCGAATCTCACCGGATTACCTCTGCATGGACGGCACCATTCCGCGCGGCGCGCTTCCGAAGGCGCTGGCGCGCATCCGCGACCTGTCGGCGAAATACGATCTCCGCGTCGCCAACGTGTTTCACGCCGGCGACGGCAATCTGCATCCCCTGATCCTGTATGACGCCAACAAGCCCGGCGAGATGGAGCGGGCGGAGGCCTTTGGCGCCGACATCCTGCGCGCTTGCGTCGAACTCGGCGGCGTGCTGACCGGCGAGCACGGCGTCGGCATCGAGAAGCGCGACCTGATGGGCGAAATGTTCAGCGAGATCGATCTGAACCAGCAGCAGCGGCTGAAATGCGCCTTCGATTCCCAGGGCCTGCTCAATCCCGGCAAGGTGTTTCCGACCCTGCACCGCTGCGCCGAGCTCGGCCGCGTGCATGTGCATGGCGGCAAGCTGGCGTTTCCCGACCTCCCGCGATTCTAAGCAGGCGCCCGTGGACACCCTGAAAGTACGTGACGCCCAGGATGTCGAGCAGGTGGTGCGCGCGGCGATCGCCAGCGAGCAGCCGCTCGAAATCATCGGCCATGGCTCCAAGCGGCAGATCGGCCAGCCGATGGCGACCAATGCGCTGCTCGATCTGTCGGACCTCAACGCGGTCACGGCATATGAGCCGAACGAGCTGGTCATCACGGTGCAGGCCGGCGCGCCGCTTGCCGACGTGCAGTCGCTGATCGATTCCAGGAACCAGCAATTCGCGTTCGAGCCGGTCGACACCTCCGTGCTGCTGGGGACGCCGGCGTTCGGCACCATCGGCGGCATGATCGGGGCTGGCCTCGCCGGGCCGCGCCGCATCAAGGCCGGTGGCGCCCGCGACCATCTGCTCGGCGCGCATGCGGTGTCCGGCTTCGGCGACAGTTTCAAGACCGGCGGGCGGGTGGTGAAAAACGTCACCGGCTACGATCTCTGCAAATTGCTGGCGGGGTCCTGGGGCACGCTCGCGGTGATGACCGAAGTGACCTTGAAGGTGATGCCGAAGCCGGAAAGCGAACGCACGCTGGTGCTGCGTGGACTGGATGAGGTCACCGCCAACCGGGCGATGACGGCGGCACTCGGCTCGCCGTTCGACGTTTCCGGCGCGGCGCATCTGCCGAATTCGGCGCTTCGGCCCGCGGCCGGCGCGTTGGCGGGCCTCGGCGCGCCGGGGCAGGCGGCGACCCTGCTGCGGCTGGAAGGCATCGCCGCTTCCGCCGCGCACCGGGCGGCTTCGCTCGGCAAGGTTCTGCAGTCATACGGTTCGGTTGAAATCCTGGAAGACGCCACTTCGCTGGCGATCTGGGGCGCGCTGCGCGACGTCCAGCCGTTCGCGGCCGGCGGCGCGCTGGGCGCCTGGCCGGTGTGGCGGATCGTTTGTCCGCCCGCCTCGGGCGGCGCGCTCGGCCAGGCGCTGTCGCGGGACAGCGGCGGCGAGGTGATCTACGATTGGGGCGGCGGGCTGATCTGGGCGGCGCTGCCGCCAAAGCCGGATGCGCAGGCGGCACTGGTGCGCCAGCGCGTCGATGCCGCAGGCGGCCATGCCACCCTGATTCGTGCTTCCGAGCCGGTCCGGCGCATCGTCGATGTGTTCCATCCGCAAGCTGGCGGGCTTGCCGCGCTCGGCGAGCGCGTTCGCCAGGGTTTTGACCCCAAGAACATCCTCAACCGCGGCCGGCTGAAACGGGGGGACGCGGCATGAAAACCGAATTCTCACTCGCGCAGCTCGCCGATCCCGATATCGCGGAAGCCGACAAGATTCTGCGCGCCTGCGTGCATTGCGGCTTTTGCACGGCGACCTGTCCGACCTATGTGCTGCTCGGCGACGAGCTCGATAGCCCGCGCGGCCGCATCTATTTGATCAAGGAGATGCTGGAAAAGGACCGCCCGCCGACGCCGGAAGTGGTCAAGCACATCGACCGCTGCCTCTCCTGCCTCGCCTGCATGACTACCTGTCCCTCGGGCGTGAACTATATGCATCTGGTCGATCAGGCCCGGGTCAGGATCGAAAGGGACTTTTCCAGGCCGCTGCCGGAACGGATGTTGCGCGCGGTGCTGGCCTTTGTGCTGCCGCGGCCGAAACTGTTTCGGGCCAGCATGATCATGGCGCGGCTGGGACGGCCGTTCGCAGCCCTGCTGCCGTCGCCCGGGGCGGGATCGGTCTCGCCGACCTTGTTGCGGCGAATCAAGGCGATGCTGGCGCTGGCGCCGCGCAGCCTGCCGGCCCCGGGACCGGCGGGTGGAAGCGTTTTCCCGGCGGTCGGCGAGCGGCGGGGGCGGGTCGCGCTGCTGCAAGGTTGCGCCCAGCAGGTGCTGGCGCCCCGCATCAATCAGGCTGCCATCAATCTGTTGACGCGTCACGGCATCGAGGTGGTGCTGGTCGGGGACGAGCAATGCTGCGGCGCGCTGACCCATCACCTCGGGCATGACGGCGACGCGCTGGCGCGCGCCCGCGCCAACATCGCCGTGTGGCAAAGGGAAGCTGAACAAAATGGCCTCGACGCCATCCTGGTCACGGCATCGGGCTGCGGCAGCGTGATCAAGGACTACGGTTTCATGCTGCGCCAGGACCGCGATTTCGCCGGTCCCGCCGCGCGAATCGCCGCGCTGGCGAAGGACATCACGGAGTATCTTGCCGGCATAAAACTGCAGCCGACCGGTCAGCGGGGCGAGGTCACGATCGCCTATCACTCGGCTTGTTCGCTGCAGCACGGACAGAAAATCACAGCTGTTCCGAAAGAATTGCTTTCCAAGAATGGATTCGTGGTGAAAGATGTGCCCGAGAGCCATTTGTGTTGCGGTTCGGCGGGGACCTACAACATCCTTCAGCCCGACATTGCGAGCAGATTGCGCGACCGAAAGGTCGCCAATATTGCGACAGTCAAGCCGGACATGATCGCTGCGGGCAATATTGGATGCATGGTTCAGATTGCCGGTGGTACGTCAGTTCCTGTGGTGCACACGATTGAGCTTCTCGATTGGGCGACAGGAGGTCCAAAGCCTGGATTGAGAGGCCCAGGATTGAATTGATCGATCGGCCTCTCGAGCATGATCCGGAAAAGTGGTTACCGGTTTTCCGAAAAGATCATGCTCGGACGATAGATGGAGCGGGAAGACGCTTCGAAGAAGCGTCATCCCGATCCGGGCCAAAGCGGACTATTCGAATCGCTCGACAGACTGAATCAGCGGCAACAGGAGGACTACGATGGCTAAAGCGAAGAAGAGCAAGAAAGGCAAGAAGGCCAAAAAGGCCAAGAAAAAACTTGTGATGGCGAAGAAGAAATCTTCGAAGAAAGCCGCGAAGAAATCCGCCAAGAAGTCGACGAAGAAGGTCGCGAAGAAGTCTGCCAAGAAGGCAGCGCCGAAGAAGGCAGGCAAGAAGAGCCCGGCGAAAAAGAAGGCTGCTGCCAGGCCAGCGGCTCCGAAACCCGCGGCTCACATTCCGGCTCCCGAGCCCGAGCCGGCCCCGAGCTGGGCCACCCCGGCATCAAGTTCGACGCCATCATGGGGGTCGGGTGGCTCGTCCGACGAAGGCGAGCACTAGTCCGCAAGGGGCGGGCCCTGCCTCGACAGCGCGTCAACCACACCCTTGAAAAGGCCGCAGCCTTGCCGCTGCGGCCTTTTTCGTACAGCCGAATCACCGGAATTTTACGGGCGAACGATTCGCAAGACCTCCCGGCGGTGCGGGACAAAAAGCCCGTGTTTTTCCGGTTCCAGACGTTACACCTGCGGGAGAAAATTGTTGTGGGAATGCCACACCCGACAAACAACATTCCACGAAAAGGTCATAACGCCCAAAAAGTCAGCACATGCTTGTCTTTTTTGCTTCACTTCGGTGACGAGCGCGTACCAGATTGTCCACACAAATTTTTGGCCGCAGTGAGTCATCGCGGGTCCCTGGGGGGGCGCCGAAGCTGGGCCGTTCTTGGAAAGTGATGGGGATCCTCATGAAGAAACTGGCTTTGTTGGCAACGGCGCTGGCAATGGTATCGGGCTCGGCTCTTGCTGCGGACATGCACGTCAAGGCCGTCAAGGCGCCGCCGCCGGCTCCGTTCGATCCCTGGGACATCGCCTTCGGCGCCGCGCTGATGAACGACTACGTGTTCCGCGGCGTCACCCAGTCCAACCACAAACCCTCGGTCGCCGCCTATTTCGAGCCGCGCTACAACATCAACAAGGACGTCCAGCTCTATATCGGCGCTGCCGGCGAGAGCATCTCGTTCCCGAACCGCGCCGCGGCCGAAATCGACATCTACGGCGGTATCCGCCCGACGGTCGGGATGTTCGCCTTCGACTTCGGTGTCTGGGGTTATCTCTACCCGGGTGGCCAGTGCTTCAATGCGTTTGCGTTTCCAGGTTCGGGTATTCCCGGTTCGGAAGCGGCTTGCGTAGCCAATGCCGACCCCGTCACCCTCGGACTTCCGGTCAACGGCAACTTTGCCAAGCGAAGCATGAGCTACTATGAGGGTTATGCCAAGGTCAACGTGACCCTGAATGACCAGTTTTCGATCGGCGTCAACGAATACTACTCGCCGAACTTCATGAACCTCGGTGCCTGGGGCAACTACGCATCGATCACCGGCAAGTGGACTGCGCCGAGCACGACGTTCGGCACCAGCGGTGTCGGCATGTACGTCTCCGGCGAGTTCGGTCGCCAATGGCTCGGAACCTCCGACCGGTTTTACGGAACGCAGATTGTGGGACAGCCCTTCCAGTTCGGCATCAAGGAGCCGAGCTACAACACCTGGAATATCGGCGTCGGCTTCACCTACAAGGTGTTCACCCTGGATCTGCGCTACTCCGACACCAACCTGTCCAAGCAGGAGTGTAACGCGTTCACCAGCGATCACACCTCACGCACGATCGGTCCGATCAATCCCCTCGGGATCAATCCCGGTGGCTTCGAATCCAACTGGTGCGGCGCGACCGGCATCGCCAAGCTCTCGGCTGACCTGACCGCGGTCACCAACCTGAAGTAGGATTTTCTTCTATCGATCGAAGGGGGCGGCAGTGCGATCTGCCGCCCCTTTTGCTTTGCGGGGGCTGCCAATGAAACGGGATTGGCGGCGCGCCGCGCTTCATGCGATTTCACGCAACGACCGCCGCGAGCGCGTCAAGACCACAACGGCCCATCACGCCGGCTTGGGGCTGTTGCCGTCGCGCAGCGCAAACCGGTCGCCGTCGCGGACCATGGCGATATTGCGCTGGTGGAAGGCTTCCAGCGTCGAACGGTGGCCGATCGAGATGATGGTGGTGGCCGGCAGTTTCTCCGCCAGCAGCCTGTACAGCGCGGCTTCCGAGGGCTCGTCGAGCGAGGCGGTCGCCTCGTCGAGGAACAGGTAGTTTGGCGCATGCAACAGCGCGCGCGCGAGCCCGAGACGCTGCTGCTCGCCGAGCGAGAGCATCCGGTTCCAGTGCCCGTGTTCGTCGGGTTGCGACGCGAGCTTGGACAATCCCACCTGTTCGAGCGCACCACTGATCTGGCTCGCCGTGAATGTGCCCTCCCTGGAGGGATATTCGACCGCCCCTCGCAAGGATCCGGTCGGAAAATATGGTCGCTGCGGCAGCATCATCAACATTACCTTCGTCGGAATGGCGATGGATCCGGTCCCGAACGGCCAGATGCCGGCAATGGCGCGGAACAGCGTCGATTTGCCGGAACCGGACGGTCCCGTCATCAGCGTGCGCTCGCCCTTGTGCAACCTGAATCCGTCTGCGTTCACCAGCGGCGTTCCGTTCGGCAGTTGCAGCGTCAGCCCCTTGAGGTCGATAGCGCCATCGCCAGCCGCCTCGGTTACGTGTATCCTGTTATGGTGGGTTGCAAGTTCGCGCGCCGCAGCAATCCCCGCCTCGAACCCGTCGAGACGATTGACCACGGCCTGCCACTCCGCCAGTTGGCGGTAGATGGTGATGAAGAACGAGAGCGCGCCCTGAACGCTCGAAAACGCCGACGCGGTCTGCATCATGCCGCCGAGCTGGATCTTTCTCGCGAAGTACGCCGGCGCCACCAGGACATAGGGAAAGATCACCGACGCCTGCGAATAGCTGGCGGTGAAGGCCGTCAACTTTTTCGTCCGTGTCATGATGGCGAGCCAGTTCTCCACCACGCGCCCGAACCGAACCAGAAGGCGTTCGCGCTCCGCGGCATCGCCCCGCAGCAGCGCGATCTGTTCGGAGTTCTCCCGCACGCGCACCAGGTTGAAGCGAAAATCCGCTTCGTATTGTTGCTGCCGGAAATCGATTCCGACCAGCGGCCAGCCGATCAGATGCGTCAGGATGGTGCCGAGCGCCGAATAGATCAACGCGCCCCAGACGAGGTAACCTGGAATCGCATAATCCTGTCCGAACAGGTGCAGCGGCGCGTCGTTCGAAAGCCCCCACAGGATGGCGACAAAGGACGCTAGCGTGACGATCGAGTTCAGCAATCCTACGCCAATGTTGAGCGTGCGCTCGACGAACAGCTTGACGTCGTCGGTCATGCGCTGGTCGGGGTTGTCGGCCGCGTCGCCCTGAAGCTGCATCCGGTAATGGTTGGCCTCGTGCAGCCACTCACCGAGATAGTGCGCGGTCATCCAGCGCCGCCAGCGGATCTGCAGCCATTGATTGAGATAGAGCTGATAGACCGCGATCACGATGAAGACCGTGGCGAGGACACTGAAATAGATGATTTCATAAACGAAGGCGTCCCAGTTGTAATCCTGAAGCGCGTTGTAAAAGCGGAGGTTCCATTGGTTCTGCAGGACCGTCAGGTAAACGATGGCGAGCTCGGCGGCGACCAGCGCCGCCAGCAACCCGCGGCCGGCCCATTTGTCCTCAGAACGGAAGTAGGGGGCAGCGATCCGCCATACGGTCGCGAGCGTCGAGCGGATGTTGTTCACAGATTGATGTCTCCACGGGGATGGCCACAAGTGCCTGAGATATTTGAGGAACAAGGATGACTTAGACTAAAGTAGCACGCTCCGTAGTCTGCGACGGGCTGTCGCAGCCACCCACTCAACCCTACCATAGCCGTCTCGGCGCTGGATGGGGACCTTCTATCTTCGCGAGGTCGTGAGTGGATTCCGGAAGCTGCCAAATTCGCCGGCGACATCGCGTATTGGGAGAGCATTCCCGCGCACAATCGAGGCACGCCTGCTCCAGAAAAGCGCGCGGTGCCCAATAACAAATTTGGGGGAGAATCCTTAAAATGTGGGATCAAATCTACAATCCGCTCGGCAACGCCACGTTGTCGACGATCGCCGCCGCCATTCCGGTGGTCACGCTTTTGGTGCTGATCGCCAGCGGCAAGGTCAAGGCGCACATTGCCGCCGTCATTGCTCTGATCGTCGCCAACATCATCACGATTTTCGTCTACACCATGCCGGCCGGGATGTCGGTGCGGGCATCGCTGCTCGGCGTCGTGGTCGGATTCTTCCCGATCGGCTGGATCGTGCTCAACGTCATTTTCCTGTATCGCATCACGGTCGAGACCGGACGGTTCGAGCTCTTGAAGCGGGCCATCGGCGGCGTCACCACCGACCGCCGCCTGCAGCTCCTGCTGATCGCGTTTGCATTCGGCGCCTTTTTCGAGGGCGCATCCGGCTTCGGCACGCCGGTCGCGATCACCGGCGCTGTTCTGATCGGCCTCGGTTTCTCGCCGCTGGCGGCCTCCGGCCTGTCGCTGATCGCCAATACCGCCCCGGTCGCCTACGGCGCGCTGGGCACGCCGATCCAGGGTCTCGCGTCGGTGACCGGGTTCGATCCCTACATTCTTGGCGCGATGGTTGGCCGGCAATTGCCGTTCTTCTCGCTGCTGGTGCCGTTCTGGCTGATCTGGGCGTTTGCGGGCTGGCGCGGCATGATCGCGATCTGGCCGGCCATTCTGGTCACCGGCGTATCGTTCGCGATCCCGCAATTCGCGATCTCGAACTACATCAATCCCTGGATCGTCGATATCGGGGCATCGCTTATCTCGATGGGTTGTCTCATCCTGTTCCTCAGGGTCTGGCAACCCAGGGAACTCTGGCTGTCGCCGGCGCTGCGCGGTCGGGATGAATCGGCGGCGACGATGACGGCGCCGAAGGCGATCGACAAGACGCCGCTATCGCAGGCGCAGCTTTGGGGCGCGCTGCTGCCATGGATCATCGTCTGCGTGGTGATGCTGATCTGGGGCAATGGCGCCTTCAAGAGCTGGGCGAACTCGATCTTCGTCTACAACTACGAAGTCCCCGATCTCGACAAGATGATCAACAAGGTGCCGCCGGTGGCGGCCAAGGCCACCGCCGAACGCGCGGTGTTCGGCTTCACCTACCTGTCCTTCACCGGCTCGGGCATGCTGATCGCGGCGATCATCTCCGGCTTTCTGATGGGCTTCTCGCCCGCCAGGATGATCGGGGAATATGGCCGCACCATCAAGCTGTGCGCGATCTCGCTGATCACGATCTCGGCGATGCTGGCGATCGGCACCCTGACGCGGCTCTCCGGCGTCGACGCCACGCTCGGTCTGGCATTCGCCGCGACCGGCGTGCTCTATCCCTTCTTCGGCACCTTGCTCGGCTGGCTCGGCGTGGCGCTGACCGGATCGGACACCGCCTCCAACGTGCTGTTCGGCAATCTGCAGAAGATCACTTCCGAGCAGCTCGGGCTGTCGCCGATCCTGATGGGCGCCGCCAACTCTTCCGGCGGCGTCATGGGCAAGATGATCGACGCGCAGTCGATCGTCGTCGCCTCGACCGCGACCAACTGGTACGGCCACGAAGGCTCGATCCTTCGCTACGTGTTCCTGCATTCGATCGTGCTGGCCTGCCTCGTCGGCGTGCTGGTGACCCTGCAGGCCTACGTCTATCCGTTCACGGCGATGGTCCTGAAATAGGGCGACGCTCGACGCGCTGACCAGAAATCCCCGCGGGCTGCAGCCCGCGGGGATTTTTGTTTTGTCGAGGGGCATTTTCTGCCGTCCCGATCTGGTCAATGTCATGCACATTGAATAGAACGGCGCGTCGCCGAACCATCCCGAGAGGCCGCATGATTTCAGTCACCCGCTTTTGCAGAGCGGCCGCCGTTGCGCTGGCGCTTGTTGCGGCCGCTCTTGATGCCGGCGCGGCCCGCGCCGATAACGGCTTTCCGTTCGGGCTGGAAATGACCCTGGACGCGGCGCGCCAGCCGGGCTCGAAGCGGCTGCCGTCGCTGGAGATCGGCGACGCCGGCGAGGTCGTGCTCGAGCTCTGGTGCAAGGGCGGCAAGGGTCAGTTTTCCGTCGCCGGCAATACCGTGATTTTCGTGCCCGGCGAGATCGAGAACCGCAGCTGTCCACCGGCGCGGGCGCAGGCCGACGACGATCTGGTCGCGGCGCTCGCCGATGCGGCGAGCTGGAAGCGGCAGGGCGATTTCGTCAGTTTCATCGGCGCAAAGACGCTGCGTTTCCGTCTCAACACCAACTAGGGCGAGAACCCATCAATCGAGGGATCCAGTCCGTTGTTCATTGGGCAAGGCGCGCTGACGTCTGGTGCCGCGGCCCGAAGCGTTCTGAAAGAGCCGCGTGCCACGAAGGCTCGATCCCTCGCTACGTACAGCTCAATCGCAATGCCGTTATTTCCACACCGATTTGTCGGCGTCCCAGCGCTGGCCCTTGAAGGCCTTGGCGAGCGCATCGACCGAGCCGTTGTCGTCCCTCGGCTCGCCGCCTTCCTCATCGCCGCTGGACTCTTCCGAAAGGTTGAGTTTCGCACCCGCGCCCTCGTCAGCGGTCGTGATCACCGGGCTCGAGACCCACAGCATCAGCCGGTCGGACCCGCCGGGCTTGTCGGCCGACAGCAGCGCTGACATCTCGATGGTCTCGGTGAGGCCGAGCGCCGGGAACAGCCCGCTCGGGCGCTTGAAGGTCAATTTCAGTTTCCCGGTATTGACGTTCCAGGAAGCCGCCGACGATTTGGCCGCCAGTGTCCCGCTCAGGACGCCGGAGATCGCAGTGGCGACCCTGTCCCGGTTGACCCGGTCGCCGTCGCGCCATTCCGCGGCGCCAAAGCGGATCGCGCGGTCCATCTCGATGCTGCCGCTGATCCATCCCGCCGCGACCACGCCTGGCATCGATTTGGCCCTGGCGATCAGCGCCGCGGCGCGATCCGGATCGACGGCGAGGTTGATGGTCTGCTCGCCGGCGCGCAGCGCGTCACAGGAGACGGCGAGGCTGCCGAGGCTGACCTCGACGGCCTCGCCCTTCAGGCTTTTCAGGAAATCCAGCGCGGCATCCAGCTTGACCCGCACACCAACCGATTCCGGCGAGACGTCGGTAAATTCCTTCGGAGCAGGCGTGATGCCGTCATCGGTGGTCTGGTTGTCCTGATATTCCTTTTCGCTGAGATCGGAATTATCGGTCGAGGCGACTTCGGTCACGGTATGGCCGACGGTGATCTGGCCGCGGAATTCGAAACTGTCGCCGTTCGGTTTGCGCGACAATTTTACCGTGACCGGCAATTTGCCGCCCTGGGTCTGTGTCGTGCCGGTCAGGTTCTGGCCATTGACGGCGAGGTTGACGACAAAGCGGTCCTTGCGATCGGCGCCTTTTTCGACCGGGTAGCAGACATCGAGCACGGCCGCGGTGACGGTCTTGCCCTGGCGGGTCTCCTTGAGGACCACGTCGGCATTGCCGTCCATCAAGCCATCGATCGAGGTGAAGTATCTGACTTCATCGGCGGCGGGCGCGCTCTTGGGCTGGGGTTTGGCCTGGGCAAAGGCGAGATCGGGGGAGGCCGTCAGCAGGCCGAACAGGCAGAGCAGGATTGCGCGCATATCAATTTCCCGGAAGGACGGAATCGGCTCCGTGGTGGGTAGCAAACCTGTGTGTCATTCGCCAAAAAGAAGGCCGCCCCGAGGCGGCCTTCGATTTCAATGGAGGCAGGCTGGCGATCAGAAGCCCATGCCGCCCATTCCACCCATGCCGCCGCCGCCGCCGGGCATCGGCGCGGCCGGCTCCCTCGGCAGTTCGGCGACCATGGCTTCGGTGGTCACCAGAAGGCCGGCGACCGACGCCGCGTCCTGCAGCGCAGCACGAACCACCTTGGCCGGATCGATGATGCCCTTTTCGACCATGTCGACATATTGCTCGGTCTGGGCGTCGAAGCCGTAGGTCTCGGACTTGTTCTCGAGGATATTGCCGACCACGATCGACCCCTCGACGCCGGCGTTCTCCGCGATCTGGCGCAGCGGGGCTTCCAGCGCCTTCAGCACGATGTTGATACCCGCCTGGACGTCGGCATTGTCGTGGTGGATGCGGCCGACCGCCTTCTTGGCGCGCAGCAGCGCCACGCCGCCGCCGGGCACGATGCCTTCCTGCACCGCGGCGCGGGTCGCGTTGAGGGCGTCCTCGACGCGATCCTTCTTTTCCTTGACCTCGATCTCGGTCGCGCCGCCGACGCGAATGATCGCAACCCCGCCGGCGAGCTTGGCGAGCCGTTCCTGCAGCTTCTCGCGGTCGTAGTCCGAGGTGGTTTCCTCGATCTGCGCCTTGATCTGGCCGACGCGGGCTTCGATGTCCTTCTTCTTGCCGGCGCCGTTGACGATCGTGGTGTTCTCCTTGTCGATCACGACCTTGCGGGCGCGGCCGAGCATGTTGACGGTGACGCTTTCGAGCTTCATGCCAAGCTCGTCGGAGATCAGCTGACCGCCGGTCAGGATCGCGATGTCTTCCAGCATCGCCTTGCGGCGGTCGCCGAAGCCGGGCGCCTTGACGGCGGCGACCTTCAGTCCGCCGCGCAGGCGGTTGACCACCAGCGTCGCCAGCGCCTCGCCTTCGACGTCCTCGGCAATGATCAGGAGCGGCCGTCCCGATTGCACCACGGCCTCGAGCACCGGCAGCATCGCCTGCAGGCCGGACAGCTTCTTCTCGTGCAGCAGCACGTAGGCGTCCTCGAGCTCGGCGGTCATCTTCTCGGCGTTGGTGATGAAATAGGGCGACAGATAGCCGCGGTCGAACTTCATGCCCTCGACGATATCGACTTCGGTCTCGAGCGACTTGTTCTCCTCGACCGTGATGACGCCCTCATTGCCGACCTTCTGCATCGCCTGCGCGATCATCTTGCCGATCGCCGCATCGCCATTGGCCGAAATGGTGCCGATCTGGGCAACCTCGGACGAGGAGGCAACCGGCTTGGCGCGCTTTTCGATATCCTTGACCACAGCCGTCACCGCGATGTCGATGCCGCGCTTGAGGTCCATCGGGTTCATGCCGGCGGCAACCGACTTGCCGCCCTCGCGCACGATCGCCTGGGCCAGCACGGTCGCGGTGGTGGTGCCGTCACCGGCGGTGTCGTTGGTCTTGGAGGCGACTTCGCGCAGCATCTGCGCCCCCATGTTCTCGAACTTGTCGTCGAGCTCGATTTCCTTGGCGACGGTGACGCCGTCCTTGGTGATGCGCGGGGCACCAAAACTCTTTTCGATCACGACATTGCGCCCCTTGGGGCCGAGCGTCACCTTCACCGCATTGGCGAGGACATCGACGCCGCGCAGCATGCGTTCGCGGGCGTCGCCGGAAAATTTAACGTCTTTGGCAGCCATTTCTCTAACTCCTCAAATGATTGGATACACGCGCTCGCCGCGCTTGTTTGCCGGTCATACCGGGCATGACGGCTGGGTCTGCCGCGGACTCCGGATTGTCGCTCAGGCCAGCACGCCCATGATGTCGGACTCCTTCATGATCAGAAGTTCCTGGTCGTCGAGCTTGACCTCGGTGCCCGACCATTTGCCGAACAGCACGCGGTCGCCGACCTTGATGTCGATCGGGATCAGCTTGCCGGCTTCGTCGCGGCCGCCCGGGCCGACCGCGGTGACTTCACCCTGCGAGGGCTTTTCCTTGGCGCTGTCGGGGATGATGATGCCGCCCTTGGTCTTCTCCTCGGCATCGATACGCTTGACCACGACGCGGTCGTGCAGCGGACGGAATTTGGATTTAGCCATGACGTTCCCTCTTGGAGGCTTGGTTTCAGGTCAGGTTTGCCATCGAATCTGGCTTGGAACAGCGGATGTCCGACCCCGTCCGGGATGGGTCCGGCTTGTCCCTCTTAGCAATCGCCGGATCTGAGTGCTAATTGTGCGCCCGGGAATATGGCTTGGCGCCGGTCCTGTCAAGCAACGGGGGTTAAGGCCTTGGTGAGGCCAATATAGGATGCTGGCTCAGAAACCAAATCCGGGTGATGGCGTAATCAGACTGGACGTCGTTGCGCCTGCTGGCGTTTTACGCTTGGCTGCATGACGGGTGCGGCCGGGAGATTGCTCGAGGGGATACGGATGATCAGGTCACCTAATGCGCGCACCGTTGCCAATCTGGCGATCGCCTCGGCGCTGACGATATTCCTCGCGGCGTGCGGCAGCATGGGCCTGCCGTCGCCGTCCTCCGGCCCGACCGCGGCGCCCGAGCCCGGGGTGGCCCCGGAAATGCCGGCGACCATCCGGCCTGACGAAATCGTCGGGCGCTGGGGTCTTGCCTCGTTCCAGAATCCCGCCGATCGCGCCCGGACCGAGAAGATGGCGCGGGACCAGTGCAAGCAACCTTACGTGATAGGCGCCGGCCAATCCGGCGGCGTGATCATGCATCTGGCCGACCAGGCCACGCCGCAGGAACTGCGGCTGAAGGGCAGCCCGAGCGGCAAGAATTATATCGGCCCGTCCGGACCGACCCCCGGCGAGCAGGATCGCGAAGTCGTGTCGTTTGACGGGCGTGTCCTGATCACCCGCTTTATCGACAAGGATGCGGCGACCCGCTACGGCAACATGGTCTACGTCCGCTGCGCGCCCCGCGCGTGATCCGTTAGTCACCCTCAAGCAAAAACGCCGGCATCGAGCCGGCGTTTTCATGTCTTGAGGTTGACCGGCGCCGGCGCTCGCCACCCGGCGCCCTGAACTCAGTCAAACAGCGCGTCGATGTCGTCCTGCGAGGCATGGCCGATGTCACCGTCGAGCTTCGGGCCGTTGAGCAGCCTGGCGTCGCCTTCGCGGGTGTCGACGATCGGCGGCACATGGGCCTTGATCGCGTCGACGCCGCCCCAGATCTCCATCATCACGTTGATGTGGTTTTCGATGAATTTCATCGTGGACATCACCTTGCTGATGCGCTGACCGGTGAGATCCTGGAAATTGCAGGCCTCGAAGATCGAGACGACGCGTTCCTGGATCTCCTCGGCGAGCAGCTTTTGCTGGTCCGGCGAGGTGTTCTTGGCCAGCGCGGTCGACGCCTGGTCGATCGCTTCGGCGGCTTCGAGAATCTGCTGGGTGGCTTGTTCGGTGCCGCCGACGACGGCGCCAAGCTCGCCATTGACCTTGGCCATCTCCTCGCCGTTGAAGCTCTTGCCGTGCAGGACCGCGATTTCCCGCTTGGTGCGGCTGATGGCGTCGTGAATCAGGTCGAGCTCGACCTTGAGCTTCTCGCACTGCTCGATCTGGGCGCGGTAGGTTTCCAGCAGCGCACGGGCTTCGGCAACCTCGCGGGCGACCGATGCCTCGGCGGACTCAGTGACCGCGGAGCGGCCGGGACCGGTTGCCATCTGGGCGCGGATCGAGCGAAGCTCGGCCATGATCTCGCGATGCATCGGGCCGATGTCACCGCCATCGGCGGCGGCCTGTGCCGGCATTGCGATATCGCCCAAAAAGGCTTCTTCGATACGGAAACGTTTGCGACTTACCGACATGATTTTTTCCAGCCCCTTCACTCCCCGTGTTTTACACCGATACGATTTAACGTGAGGTTCACAGCGGATTACTTCGTATCGAGGATTCATCGATCGCCGCCTACCATGGGTTAACCATGTCGGCCGCGCGTTCATCCAAAATAAACGCTACCGGGAAAATCCGCGCGCAATTGACGACGTGGTGAATCGAAACGGCGATTCCGTTTACCAAACCGATGCGGTTTTGATCTCTAGTGATCGCGTGCAACGGCGCCGCTCGGGCGCCTACAACAAACATCTCGTGACGAAACTGTACAGAGTACGTCGATGAAGAACATGTCTCTTGCGCTGCTTGCCGGCGCTTGCTTCCTGGTCGCGGGTCCTCATCGGGCGCTGGCGATCGACGCCGCGGCCCCTCCCGAACCTGGCGTGATCTACGCAGGGCAGCCCGCGCCGCCGGCGCCGACGCGCACGGCCTATGCCGAACGCGCCAACCTCGGCGGGGGCTTCATCGAGTTCCTGTTCGGCGAAGGACGGCCGCGAGGCTACCAGCAGCAGCAGCCGATCTATCAGCCGCAACCCGCCTACGGTTCGCGGCGTGCGATGCTGCCGCCGATGGATCCGCAGCAAAGCGAAGCGGCGAATGACCCCGCGCAGCACCCGTTCGACCCGAAATTCGAGCGGCAGGTGGTCGATTATCGCGGCAAGGAAAGCCCCGGCACCATCGTGGTCGATACGCCGAACAAGTTCCTGCTCCTGGTCCAGGGCGACGGCACGGCCTTGCGTTACGGCATCGGCGTCGGCCGCCCCGGATTCACCTGGTCAGGCGTCAAGACGATTTCGGCCAAGAAGGAATGGCCGGCCTGGACGCCGCCGCCGGAAATGCTGGCGCGCCGCCCCGATCTGCCGCGGCATATGGAAGGCGGGCCGCAAAACCCGCTCGGCGCGCGCGCGATGTATCTGGGTTCCTCGCTCTATCGCATTCACGGCTCCAACGAGCCCTGGACGATCGGCACCAACGTCTCGTCCGGCTGCATCCGCATGCGCAACGAGGACGTGATCGATCTCTACGGCCGCGTCAATGTCGGCGCCAGGGTGGTCGTGATCTGATCGTCAGGGGTCGAAACGAAAGACGGCCGCCCGATCGAGCGGCCGTCTTGCGTTGAGGTTTGACCTTCTTCAGGCGTAGTCGCTGTCGCCGTCATCGTCAAAGCCGTCGGAGTCGTGATCCAGATCGTCATCGTCGTCGGTCGACGCCTGGTCGAACAATCCCGCGCGCGACCCGTCATTGTTGTCGCCGCGCTGGCTGGACGAGCCGATGTCGTCGATCCCGGCGTCCCGCGCCAGATTGCTGCCGGACTGATCGCTCCACGGCCGCTGGCCGCCGCCATGGTCGCCAACGGCGCTCGAATCGGCGAAGGCCTGATGGCTGCCGCCGCCCATCATCGAGCGGATGCTGCCGAGCA
>NZ_JBAVNZ010000070.1:0-14516 GCF_049691595.1 Bradyrhizobium sp. | reverse complement strand
AAAGCGGTTATCCCGGCTTCGACGCCGTTGCCTGGCACGGCATCCTGGCGCCGGCCAATACGCCGCCCGCCATCGTCGGCAAGCTCAACCAGGAGATCGTGGCAGCGCTGAAGAATCCGGAAACCAGGGCGTTGCTCGAGAAGCAGGCCATGCAGATCGTCGGCAGTTCGCCGGAGGCCTTCGCCCGCTTCATCGAACGGGATATCGCGATCTGGAAGGAAGTGGCCGATCAGGCCAAGGTCGAGGTGAGATAGGCGTGCCTGCCGGGCCGCGGTAACCAGCGCTTACGCGTGCGCTCGGCAAAAACCCTTGCCTGACAACGGCGCGCGCCTGCCCTAAGATGCTCACCCGCGCCACGAAGGCATTGAACCAAGGGGATGAACTTGATGGCCCACGACGCACCCCAGGCGACCGGCCCGAGCAGGCTCGTGATCCGCAATATTGGGCTGTTGCTCTCGGGCGCCATGGAGAAGCCGATTCTCGATGCCGACACCGTCGTGGCCGATAACGGCAAGATATCAGCCATTGGCCGCGCCAGGGACATCGACACCGAGGGCGCCTCCACCATCGTCGACGCCAATGGCACCACCGTCGCGCCGGGGCTGATCGACAGCCACGTTCATCCCGTCGCCGGCGACTGGACGCCGCGGCAAAACCAGACCAGCTGGATCGACAGCTATCTCCACGGCGGCGTCACCACCATGATTTCCGCCGGCGAGGTTCACATGCCCGGCCGACCGCGCGATGTTGTCGGCGTCAAGGCGATGGCGATCTTTGCGCAGCGCTCGTTCTGGACGCTGCGTCCCGGCGGCGTGAAGGTCCATGCCGGCGCTCCCGTCATCGAAAACGAGATGGTCGAGGACGATTTCAGGGAATTGGCCGCGGCCGGCGTCAAGCTGCTCGGCGAGGTCGGGCTCGGCGGCGTCAAAGATGGGCCCACCGCGCGGAAAATGGTAGGATGGGCGCGCAAATACGGCATCCAGAGCACGATTCATACCGGCGGACCGTCGATCCCCGGCTCCGGTCTGATCGACAAGGACGTGGTGCTGGAGGCCGACACCGACGTGGTCGGCCATATCAACGGCGGCCACACCGCGCTCCCCGACGACCAGATCCGCTGCATCTGCGAGGGCTGCAAGCGCGGCCTCGAGCTGGTCCACAACGGCAACGAGCGCTCAGCGCTGTTCACGCTCCGCACCGCGCGCGAGATGGGCGATCTCGGCCGTATCATCCTCGGCACCGATGCGCCGGCGGGCTCCGGCGTGCAGCCGCTCGGAATTCTGCGGATGGTATCGCTATTGTCATCGCTGGGCGAGGTGCCCGCCGAAATCGCGTTCTGCTTTGCAACCGGCAACACCGCGCGGATGCGCGCGCTGGATTGCGGGATCATCGAGGTCGGCCGCGCCGCCGACTTCGTCATCATGGACAAGGCGCAGCATTCGCCCGGCAAAAACATCCTCGACAGCGTTCAGCTCGGCGACCTGCCCGGCATCGGCATGACCATCATCGACGGCATCGTCCGCACCCAGCGCAGCCGCAACACGCCGCCGGCAACGAGGGTGCCGGAGATCGTCGGGCATTGACCGATCTGAAGGTCCGGCACCGCGCATCACGGGCGCCAGGTCCGTCATGCCACGGCGGCATCTCCCATCTTGTCTTGCGTGTTCGTCTCGAAATCATGGGCGTCATGCCGCTCGTGCAACTGGCTGGAGGGCTCGCCCCAGGTGCGGTTGACCATGCGCCCCCGCTGCACCGCCGGGCGTTTGGCGATGGCGTCGGTCCAGCGCTGCACGTTGGCGTATTCCTGTACGGACAGGAACTCGCCGGCGCCATACAGCAGGCCCTTCGCGAGAGCGCCGTACCAGGGCCAGACCGCGATGTCGGCGATCGTATAGTCGTTGCCCGCGAGATATTCATTGTCCGAAAGACGGCGGTCGAGCACGTCGAGTTGACGCTTCACCTCCATCGCGAACCGGTCGATGGCATATTCGATCTTGGTCGGCGCGTAGGCGTAGAAGTGGCCAAACCCGCCGCCGAGATACGGTGCGCTGCCCATCTGCCAGAACAGCCAGGACAGGCATTCGGCGCGCGTTTTGGTGTCGGTCGGCAGCAATGCCCCGAACTTCTCGGCAAGATGCATCAGGATCGCGCCGGACTCGAATACCCTGATCGGGGAAGGCCCGCTGCGGTCCATCAGCGCCGGTATCTTGGAGTTCGGGTTCACCGCGACGAAGCCGCTGCCGAACTGGTTGCCGTCGATCCGGATCAGCCACGCGTCGTACTCCGCGCCACCATGACCGAGCGCCAGCAGCTCTTCCAGCATCACCGTGACTTTGACCCCGTTCGGCGTGGCCAGCGAATAAAGCTGCAGGGGATGGCGGCCGACCGGCAGCTCCTTGTCATGCGTCGGCCCCGCGATCGGGCGGTTGATGCTCGCGAACCTGCCCCCGCTCTCCTTGTTCCAGGTCCAGACTTTGGGCGGAACGTATTCGGACGGGTCGGTCATTTTCGGGCTCCGGGTGTCTGACGGGCTGCCAGTGGTCAACAAATTCCTGCAATTGGCAATCTCCAGGCGCGCGGTATCAGCCATGAAATCGACCGGAACGCTGGACCGCGACGCTTCCGTGTCCCCGCGTCCGCTGTTAGCCTTGCCCGAACCGAGGGGACGCCGCAAAGCGTTCTGGTCCATTCATTCGGGAAAAATCGGGAGGGAGATAGGGAATGTTTTCGCATGTGATGATCGGAACCAACGATCTGGAAAAAGCCAGGGCGTTCTATGACGCGTTGCTGGGCACCCTCGGTGTTGCTCCCGCGACGATCGACCGCCATCGCATCTTCTACCGAACCAGGTCCGGCGTCTTCTCGGTGTCGAAGCCGATCAACGGCAAGCCTGCGACCGCCGCCAATGGCGGCACCATCGGTTTTGCCGCGGGCTCGTCCGAGCAAGCCAACGCCTGGCACGCGGCCGGCATCGCCAATGGCGGGACAACCTGCGAAGACCCGCCAGGGGTGCGCGAGGGCCCCGCGGGCAAACTCTATATCGCCTATCTGCGTGATCCCGACGGCAACAAGATCTGCGCCCTGCACCGGATGGTCTGATCCCACGTTCGCTTCCTCGGGCGCGTGTTCGGTCATGTCCCCGATCAACGGGGCGGAAGCGGGATTTTGAAGATTTTGAAGCCTGCGATTTCGGGAAAACCCTCCGCCGCGTCCGCAGATACCAGAGCCAGGACCGCGGCCGGCACCTTTTCACTCATCAACTGGCTAACCGCCTTCGTTCGACCGCCGCTCAGTTTGATTTCAGACGCTCCTGCCCCCATGATCGCGACCCGGACATCATCTTTGAACGCGGCCTTCCTGTCATCGATCGCAATGTCTTTTCCAGTCAGATCGGAAACCGACTTGATTTCAGGGCGAGCCATCAGCAGGACAACCAGCGGGCCGGCGCTGCTGCTCACTAACGCCGGCATGGTCTTTTCGGTACCGCGAGGCGGTTCGGTTCTTGAACGATTCGAACGCTCGATATTCGCTTTCCGTGTCGGTCCCGGAACCGCCGTGATGGCCGTGATTTGCTCCGCGACTGCCGCGGCAGCCGTCACCTGCTGTATCGTTCGTCTGTTGAGATCGGCCGAGGCGTCAGCTGGAGGCTGCACTTGCGCGACCTTTGCCTGCGACCGCTTCGCGCAGCGCGCCATCGCTTTCGGCGAGCGCTGCCCAGCTATCGACGGCTTGTCATGGGACCAGGCTACGGGCACGCCGCCGCGGGCATGGACACGACAACGGTCATGCAGTGGAGCGAACATGATGATCATCACAAAGATCAGCGGTAGGTAGGGCACGATCATGGATGCACCTCTCATTGATCGCAGCTGCCGCCGCCTAACGACCAACGCTTGATTGCCAGCACCCCGCTGCATTCCTTCTTGAGCAACGGGTCGGGCGGTATTATGACCGTCATGCTTCCGCGGAAGTCGGCCGCGATGCCGGACGCAAGCTCGTCGCGTGTTCGGATTGAAGGCTTAAGCCCGGCGGCAATGAAACCAAACCGTGACCGCCAATTGCGCCCTCTTGTCTTTTGCCGCGCATGGCGCGTCGGCAATGTGGCCGTGAAGCGGCGCGCTTTTCGGAACCGGCACCTGACCGACGTCGGAGATTTTGGCGAATCCACGTTTTTACACCGGAAGCCGACGTCCGAAACCTCCGGTCCGGCTTCAGCAGGCCGATCAGCGCAGCTTGCTCAGCAGCCCGACCAGCGTCTCGCGCTCGCTCGCGTCGAGCGGCGCAAGCGTCTCCCTGGTGATCGCGAGCGCGTTCGGCGCCGTTTTTTCGGCAAGCTGCTGGCCCGCGCGCGTCAGGCTGACCAGCAGGCGCCGGCCGTCATCGGGATCGGCGCTGGTCTCGGTCAGGCCGCGCGCGGTCAAGCGGTCGACCACGCCCTTGATGGTGGCGACATCCATCGCCGTCAGCCGCCCGAGCTGATTTTGCGAGCATGGCCCGGTCTCGGCGAGTTTTGCGAGCGCCGCCCACTGCGTCGGCGTCAGGTTGATCCCGATCTCGCGGGCGAAGATCGTGGCGTGCCGCTGCCATACCTGACGCAGAATGAAGCCGATCTGCTCGTCGAGAATGTAGCACGGCTTTGGCAGCCTGGCGCTCCGTTTCGGCGAACCATCCCTGTTCATGGCAATCTCGCCTCTGTTCCTGCCGGCGCCGGTCACAACGACAGATGCGCGTCGCGAACGTCCGGCTGCGCGTCGAGTTCGCCCATCGTGCCGCCGAAGCAGATCCTGCCGCGCTCGATGATGTAGGCGCGGTCGGAGATCAGCCGCGCGAAATGCAGGTTCTGCTCGGAGACGACGATGCTGACCCCCTCCTTCTTCATGGCGAGGATGGCGTCGACCATCTGCTCGACGATTTTTGGCGACAACCCTTCCGAGGGCTCGTCGAGCAGCACCAGCGACGGGTTGCCCATCAGGGTTCGCGCGATCGTCAGCATCTGCTGCTCGCCGCCGCTCATGCGCCCGCCCGGGCGGGCGCGCATTTCGCCGAGGTTCGGAAACAGGGCGAACAGCTTGTCGCGGGTCCAGTGCGGCGCGTTCGGCCGCCGCTGTTGACGGCCGACTTCGAGATTTTCATCAACCGTCAGATCGGTGAAGATGCGCCGCTCTTCCGGCACATAGCCGAGCCCGCCGCGCACGATCGCATGCGTCGGCAGATCCGACACGTCCCTGCCCTCGAACACGATGCGGCCGGAGCGCTGCGCGACCAGCCCGACAATCGAACGGAAAGTGGTGGACTTGCCGGCGCCATTGCGCCCGAGCAGCGCGACCACCTCGCCGTCGCCGACCTCGAGCGCAATGTCGAACAGGATGTGCGCCGGGCCGTAAAAGCTGTTGAGGTCCTTGACGCTGAGCTTCATGGGCCCGCTCCCTCGCGGTGCCTGACGTCATAAACCAGGCCCTCGCCGAGATAGATGGCGCGGACCTGGCGGTTGCCGCGGACCTGCTCCGGCGTGCCCTCGGCGATCAGGGTGCCGCGATTGAGCACCAGGATGCGGTCGGCGTGCTCGAACACCACGTCCATGTCATGCTCGGTGAAGAGAACGCCGATCGATTGCGCGCGGGCGATGCGCGCCGTGAGCCGCATCAATTCGATGCGATCGCGCGGCGCCATGCCGGCGGTCGGCTCGTCCATCAGCAACAGCCTTGGCTCGTTGGCGAGCGCGATCGCGAGCTCCAGGCGCTTGAGGTCGCCATAGGCGAGTTCGCCGCAGGGTCGTTCGGCATAGGCGCCCATGCCGACGAGGTCCAGCAGGCGGTCGGCTTCGTCGCGCGCGAAATGCGCGGTCGAGGCCCAGAGATTGAACAATTGCCCGCCATACGACACGAGCGCGACCTGCACGTTCTCGCGCACCGTCATGGTCGGGAATGTCGCGGTGATCTGGAAGGTGCGTCCCACACCCAGCCGCCAGATCGCACGCGGTTTCCGGCCCGCCGTGTCCTCGCCGAGCAGGTTGATCCGGCCGCTGTCGGGAATGTTCTGCCCGTTGAGCATGTCAAAACAGGTGCTTTTTCCCGCGCCGTTCGGCCCGATCAGCGCCAGGATTTCGCCGGCCCGCAGTTCGAACGAGACGCTGCGCACGGCATGAACGCCGCCATAGGATTTGCTCAGGTTCTCGACCGACAGCAATGTGGGAACCATGCTCATTCGGCGGTCTCGATCCGGGACGTAAGCAGCGCTGATGTTGACGAAGAGGCCTGGCGGCGATTCCTGATCGTTTCCAGCATGCCGACGATGCCCTTCGGGAAGGCGACCACGATCAGGACGATGAAGCCGCCGAGCACGAGCTTGGAGAGATCGGTCTGGCTCACCAGCCAGATGTTGAGCGCCTTGTAGACGATGGCGCCAACCACCGCGCCCGAAACCGTCTCGACGCCGCCAAGCAGCACCATCACCAGCGCATCGACCGAGAGCGAGATGCCGAGACTGTCGGGAAACACGCTGCCCTTGAGGTAAGCGAACAGCGCGCCTCCAAATCCGGCGACGGTGCCCGCGATCGCGAAGGCGGTCCACTGGATGCGCTTGGCGTTGATGCCGATGGCCTCGCTGCGCAGCGGAGAGTCGCGCGTCGCCCGCAGCGCGAAACCGAACGGAGAGAAGACGATGATGCGGAGCCCGGCCACCGCAATCGCGGCTATCCCAAGCGACAGCCAGTAGAAATTCGCCGGGCTTGCCGCCCATTTCTCCGGCCATACGCCGAGAATGCCATTGTCGCCGCCGGTCACCGCGACCCACTGGAACGCGATCGACCAGACGATCTGCGCGAACGCCAATGTCAGCATCGCGAAATAGACGCCGGACAGCTGCACGGCGAAGAAGCCGAACACCGCCGCGCCGAGCAGTCCGAGCAGCGGACCGAGCATGAGTGAGGCGATCATCGGCAGACCCGCCATCTTGGCGAGGAACGCCACGCCATAGGCGCCGAGACCGAAATAGGCGGCATGGCCGAACGAGGCGAGCCCGCCGACCGACATCAGGAAGTGCAGGCTCGCGGCGAAGATCACGAAGATCGCGATCTCGGAGCCGACCGTGAGCGCATAATTGCCACCGACCAGCGGCAGCGCCGCCGCCACCATCAATGCGGCAAGCGAAGCCAGCCGTTCGCGCGAGGTGAGCGGACGCCAGGGATTGACGGTCAAGCCCGGCGTGCGGCGCGCGGGCGCTTCCGGCTTGCCGAACAGCCCCCATGGCCGCACGACCAGCACCACCGCCATCACCAGGAACACCAGGATGATCGAGATCTTCGGAAAGATCAGGATGCCGAACGCGTTGAGTTCCGATACCAAGACCGCGGCGACGAAGGCGCCGATGATGCTGCCGAGGCCGCCGATCACCACCACTACGAACACTTCGACGATGATCCGCAGATCCATGGCGTGATGAACCGCGTCGCGCGGAATTTGCAGCGCACCGCCGAGGGCGGCGAGAAAGACGCCGACGGCAAACACGCTGGTGAACAGCCATTTCTGATTGACGCCGAGCGCGGCCACCATGTCGCGGTCCTGCGTCGCGGCGCGCACCAGAATGCCCCAGCGCGTGCGCTGGAACAACAGCCAGAGCACGCCGAGCACGACCGGACTGAGCGCGATCAGGAACAGATCGTAGCTCGGAATGTTCTGGCCGAAGAAATCGACCGCACCCCTGAAGCCGGGGGCGCGGCGGCCGAGCAGATCGCTCGGACCCCAGATCAGGACCACCAGGTCCTCGACCATCAGGGTCAGGCCGAAGGTCGCGAGCAATTGAAACAATTCCGGCGAATGGTAGATCCGCCGCAGCAGCACCATCTCGACCAGAACACCGATCACGGCGACGATCAGCGCCGCGGCAACGATGCCGCCCCAAAATCCCAACGTGCCGGAAAATCGCTCGGTCAGGGTGAACGCCACATAGGCGCCGAGCATGTAGAACGCGCCATGGGCGAAATTGACGATCCGCGTCACGCCGAAGATGATCGACAGCCCCGATGCGACCAGAAACAGCGAGGCGGCGCTGGCAAGACCAGTCAGGAACTGGACGAAGTAAAAGGCCACTGGCGGTCCGCGTTTTTGTGCAATCGCGTCAAGACAGATTCGCGCGAGGGCGTTCGACTTAGCCTCTCCCCGCTTGCGGGGAGAGGCCGAAATTCAAGCGCAGCCTGGATTTCGGGTGAGGGGGACTCTCCACACACTCGCTCGCGGAAAGTCCCCCTCACCCAACCCTCTCCCCGCAAGCGGTGAGAGGGAGATAGAGGCTCACTCCCTCGGACGGAGTTTTTCGATCTCGGCGTCGCCCGGCAGATAATCGGCGCCCTTGCGGTAGACCGAATCGACCATCACGCCCTTGCCGTCCTTCAGCGCGGTCTTGCCGACGAAGGCGCCGAGCGTCGACTGGTGATCGATCTTGCGGAAGGTCATCTCGCCGAACGGTGAGGGCAGCGACAATCCTTCGGCCGCCGCGATCAGCTTGTCCGGATCGGTCGAGTTGGCCTTGGCGAGGATCGCGGCGGCCGACTTGATGGTCTGGTAGCCGACGATCGAGCCGAGCCGCGGATAGTCGTTGTACTTGCCTTGATAGGCCTTGAGGAATGCGTCATGTTCCGGCGTCTTGATCGCGTACCAGGGATAACCGGTGACGATCCAGCCTTCGGGCGTCTCTTCCTTCAGCGGATCGAGATATTCGGGCTCGCCGGTGAGGAAGGAGACCACCTTGCGGTCTTTGAAAAGACCACGCGTATTGCCTTCGCGCACGAATTTCACCAGATCTGCGCCGAAGGTGACGTTGAGGATCGCTTCCGGATTGGCGGCGGCCACCGCCTGCACCACCGGGCCTGCGTCGATCTTGCCCTGCGGCGGCCACTGCTCGTCGACCCACTGAATGTCCGGACGCTTCTCCGACATCAGCTTCTTGAATACCGCGACCGCGGACTGGCCGTATTCATAGTTCGGCGCGATCGTCGCCCACCGTTTTGCAGGCAGCTTCGCGGCTTCCTCCACCAGCATCGCCGCCTGCATGTAGTTGGAAGGCCGCAGGCGGAACGTATAGCGGTTGCCTTTCGCCCAGGTGATGGCGTCGGTCAGGGGCTCGGCGGCAAGGAAGAACACCCTCTTCTGGTTGGCGAAGTCGCTGACCGCGAGCCCGATATTGGACAGGAACGTGCCGGTCAGCATCGCCACGTTTTCGCTCGACACCAGTTCATTGGCGGCGGTCTGGGCGTCGGCCGGCTTGCCGCCGTCATCCTTGGAGACGACGACGAGCTTCTTGCCGTTGATGCCGCCGGCGGCGTTGATCTCTTCAAGCGCGAGCTGCCAGCCCTTGCGATAGGGCTCGGTGAAGGCGGGCAACAGCGAATAGCTGTTGATCTCGCCGATCTTGATCTCGCTCTGCGCCATGGCGGTATCCGCCGTGGCGGCGAGCAGAACCGCGGACGCTGCCCCCAAAATATATCCGCTCCTTCGCATCCCTCACCTCCCATGTTGAAGAAACTATCGAAGACCGTCTTCGCCCTTGATCTCTGCAACCGTCAATCCGCCGACCCGCGGCAGCGGCCGGCCGCTGTCGGTGACGGCGACCGCGACCATGATCTCGTTGGCGCGCGGCGCGTCATTGATCTGCACTTCCATGCCGTCGAAATGGCTGCGCACAAAGGCCGCGTCCTTGTGGCCGAGCGGAATGTCGAGCGTCGTTCCCGGACCGCCGCGCTTTTTCGACGACGGGATCAGCGCCGCGCCCTTGCCCAACACCTTGCGCACCGGCGCGCCCATCCTGGGATGCAGGATCGCGGCCGCGTGCTCGAGCTCGCCGTTTTCGCCGACCGCCGCCGCCTTGCCGTAGCTGTGCGCCCTGGCGCCGTCGATCCCGAGCGCGGCGACCGCCTTTTTTGACAGCAGTTCGCCGAGTTCCTCGCCGATCGCGATCAACGGCGAGAGGTCCTCGACATACCGGCCGGCAAAGGGGTTTTCGATCACGGCGATCGCCGCCGCGCGGCGGGTCGGCGGGGCGACCTTCTGCCCCATCTCCAGACGGGTCTCCTCGACCACCGTGACGATTTTGCGAATGATCGCGCTCATCTCTGTCGGCCTTGCTCCGGGTCAGGCATGGATCGCACCTTCCATCGCACGTTCATCGAGGGGTTGCGAGATGCCCGGCACGATCCTTCGCGTTCCTACGATGACAATCTCGCCGAGCAGGCGCAATGCCGCGCCTTCGATCAAGTCAGCCATCAGCAGCTGACGCGCGTGCTGCGCGCCGGCTTCGAGCGCGGCCTCGATCTCATGGCCGGACAATTGGCCGACATCCCGGGTGACGAGGCGCGGGCCGAGGTCGCTATCGACCTGTAGCTCATTCGCCGGGCAACGAATGATGGCCGGATGCCCGGGCAGATCGACGGCATTGGCAATGATGGTGGCCGCGGCGTCGGCTTGCGACGCCGTCCGCGCCAGCACGGTGACGGCGTCGGCGATGCCGAGCGAAAAGCTTCGTCCATGGCGCCCGCTGGTCGCCACGCCTCGCGCAGGGTCATCGGCGTCGACGGTCATCGTCCGCATCACGCCATGCCGATCCGGCCGATCCATCAGGCCGATCGAAAACTGTTCGCCGGCAGCCAAATGCAGCGCGATGTCGCCGCCATTATTGACGTAAGCGCGATCGAGCCGCGCCGCATCCACCATGGCGCCCAAAATCTCTTCCGCCACGGCGCCAGCCACCGCGGCCATCGGCGTGATGAAATGATCCGCGGCGAAGGGCGCCACCGCCGCATGCATGCGGCGCGCGACCATCCCTCGCAGCCGGCACCGCGCCGGGTCGGCGGCCTTGCGCAATTCCGTAAGTTCTTCGCAGAGCTCATCGAGCAAGCCGGCAAAACGCCTCGCCGCGGCGTCATGGGCAGCGTGGACATGCGCTTGCTCGCCGCCCGCCTCCACGATCAGATCGATCGGGCCGTCCTGCAAATGCAGCCGCCTGCCGTCGGCGAGAGGCGCGATCTGCGGGCGCCGTTTCATGCGCGACGCCCCGGCATGTACGGCATCGACCGGAGCTCGGTACTGTCCCGCAACGAGGCGAGCGGGCGGACATAATCCATGTGGCCGCCCAGCGCGGCATAATCAGACAGTTTCAGCGTGAACTCGATCGGCGCGACCAGCGCCGGCGTCGGAACGTAACCGAACGCACCCGCCGGCATCTGCGTGACGTCGACCATGAAGGTGATGCCGCCGCCCGGCCACACATAGACCGGCGCGCCGCCGCTGGTCACCCGCGTCAGCGCCTCTTTCACCGACCGCGTCAGGCGCACCGGGTTGTCGGTGACGCCGGCGCGCAGCGAACCGCCGGCCCCGCCCATGAACAGCACCGTACAGAGCGCCGGTTCGCAGTTCTCCTGGATTCGCTCGACCGACCGTTTGAGATCGAGCGGCATCGGCTTTTCGATCGGCCGCAACGCTTCGTCGAGTTGGTAATATGCCGCATGTTCTCCGGTGGTCGAGACCATCAGCATGGTCATGCCCGGCCGCGCCGTCCTGGAATCGAACGGGCCGAGCACCGACAACGGATCGGAAATTTTTGTGCCGCCCCAGCCGGTGCCAGGCTCGGCGACCTGGAAATAACGGCCCGGCGTCGACCGCCGGCCCTTCATCTTGATTCCGGTGTCGGGAATATCCAGCAGCTTGCCGGCCTGATGCTCACTGAGAACCCCGGTGATGTGGTCATCGACGACCACGACCTCATCGACCTTGCCGTGCCACTGCTTGGCGAACATGCCGATGGTGGCCGAGCCGCAGCCGACCCGCATCCGCTCTTCCGCAACACCATTGACGATCGGCGGACCGCCTGCCTGCAGCACCACCGTCGCGCCGCCGTCGATGGTGAGTTCGACCGGCTTGCAGTTGCTCAGCGCCATCAGCGCGTCGCAGGTGACGCGTCCCTCCTTCTTGGAGCCGCCGGTGAGATGATGCACGCCGCCGAGCGACAGCATCTGCGAGCCATATTCGCTGGTGGTGACGTGGCCGATCGCCTCGCCCTGCGCGCGAACCGTCGCCGTCTCCGGCCCGAGATAGCGGTCGGTGTCGATCTTCACCTTGACGCCGCAATAGCTGAAGATGCCTTCGGTCACGACGGTGACCATGTCGACGCCATCGATCTCGGACGAAACGATAAAGGGCGCGGGTTTGTAGTCAGGATAGGTCGTGCCCGCACCGATCGCGGTCACGAAAACATTCGGCTGATGGACGATCTTGCCGTCCCAGTCGCCGCCGGTCTGGAATGGCACCAGCCGCCCGCCATGCGATACCGTGCGCTCCAGCACGATGTGCGGATCGACCCGCACCAGGTCGCCATTGTGATTGGCGTAGCGGTCGCAGGCGCCCGCCGCGCCCGGCTTGATGTAGCACATCACCGGGCAGGCATCGCAGCGGATCTTGTCGCCGGTCGCCGTGGTCGTCGCCTCTGTCGCCATGAACACGCCTGCTCTGGGGCAGCTTCGATCATACCCTGTTTTCAGCCGCCGGGTATTTTGTTCGTATACGAATGATCCTGCGCGCCGGCGAAAAACCTGTCAAGCGGCGCGGCAAGCGAAAAATCGCCGCGGCCCGGCGCCGTTGTTCATAGAGCCGGCAAGGCGCGACGACCGCGACACCCCGGCTTGCACGTTTGCATGCAAACGGTATCTTCCTCGCAGGCCTGATGCGAGAGTTTGCGGCGCAAACGGCCAATGTCAGGGGATAGGGAACACGATGCGCCTGACGGTCAACGGCAACATCCATGATGTCGACGCCGCTCCCGACACCGCCTTGCTCCATGTGCTGCGCAACGACCTCGAACTGAACGGCCCGAAATATGGCTGCGGGCTCGGCGAGTGCGGCGCCTGCACCGTGCTGATCGACGGCGCCGCAGCGCGTGCCTGCGTGATCCCGATCGAAGGCTGCGCCGGGCGCGATATCGTCACCCTTGAAGGCCTCGGCTCGCGCGAAAATCCCGATCCGGTGCAGGATGCCTTCATCAAGGAACAGGCCGCGCAATGCGGCTACTGCCTCAACGGCATGATCATGAGCATCAGGGCATTGCTGAACCGCAACCCGCGTCCCACCGAAGCCGAAGTGCTGGAATCGCTTCGATATCATCTGTGCCGGTGCGGCGCCCATATCGAGATCATGCGGGCGGCGATGCGCGCGGCGGGCCTGGTGGCAGAGGCCCGCGATTGATGGCGGCAGCGGACTCTCCAGCGGATCGTGAGCGACAGCAGGGATCATTGTCCGTTATCCGTCCCGCCGAGTCCGGCGCGGGAAGTGGATTCGAAACCTTCGTCAAGATCACCGCCGACGGCTCGGTCACCGCCTATAACGGCCATGTCGATCTTGGAACCGGCATTCGCACTGCGCTCGGACAGATCGTCGCGGAAGAACTCGACGTATCCTTCGCCCGTGTGGTTGTCGTGCTGGGAGATACGTCCGAGGTTCCAAATCAAGGCGCGACGATCGCGAGCGAAACCATCCAGATCACGGCCGTGCCGCTGCGCCAGGCCGCGGCACAGGCCCGGCAGTTTCTGATCGCGCGCGCGGCGGAACGGCTCGAACTGCCGGTCGGAGAACTCTCGATCGAGGACGGCCTGATCCGCGGCAAGGATAATCGCAGCGTCAGCTATGGCGAGCTGATATCAGAGCAAACCATCCGCCTCGAACTGACGGACGACGTCCCCGTCAAAGCCGTCGGCGCCTACACCATCGTCGGGCAATCGGTGCCGCGCGTCGATCTCGCAGCGAAGGCGACCGGCGAACTGGTCTATGTTCACGACGTTCGCGTGCCCGGCATGCTGCACGGCCGCGTGGTGCGCCCGCCCTACGCCGGCGTCGATGCCGGCGCGTTCGTCGGCACCAGCCTGATCGCGGTCGACGAAACCTCGGTGCGCGATATTCGGGGGCTGGTCGCCGTGGTCAGGATCGGCGATTTCGTCGGCGTCGTCGCCGCGCGGGAGGAGAACGCGATCAAGGCGGCCGCGCAATTGAAGGTCATGTGGAAGCCGGTGCCGACGCTGCCCGATCTCGAGGACGTCGCGACCGCGCTGCGCGCCAATCCATCGACGCCGCGAACCCTGATCGACAAGGGCGATGTCGATGCCGCGATTGCGGCTGCCGACAAGCCGATGGCGCGGACCTATGTCTGGCCCTACCAGATGCACGCGTCGATCGGCCCGTCCTGCGCGGTCGCGGATTTTCAGGACGGCCACATCCGCGTCTGGTCCGGCACGCAAAATCCCCACCTCTTGCGCGCGGACCTTGCGCTCCTGATCGAACGGCCCGAAGCCGAAATCGAGGTGATCCGGATGGAAGCCGCCGGCTGTTACGGCCGCAACTGCGCCGACGACGTTTCCGCCGATGCACTGTTGCTGTCGCGCGCGGTCGGCCGCCCCGTCCGCGTGCAATTGACCAGGGAACAGGAACACGCGTGGGAGCCGAAGGGCACGGCGCAACTGATGGACGTCAAAGGCGGCCTGA
>NZ_JBAVNZ010000069.1:0-8562 GCF_049691595.1 Bradyrhizobium sp. | reverse complement strand
GCTGGCGGGCGTCCACCGGCTCGCGCAGCGCCAATGTGCGCGCGGTCGCGGCATGCGGCAGACCGGCCAGCCGGTCGCCTCGGGTGCGAAAGCCTATGGCGAATTCGATGCGGCGAACCGGCCATCGCGCTGGAATACGTGGCTGACGGCGATCTCGGAGGCCGCGCCGAAGACGGCAACCCCGACCAGGCGCCTGACAACGAAGTAACCGTCGTCAGCCGCGCTAGCGAAGCTGAAGGTCGCGCATCGCGAAGCAGATTTGAAACAGTCCCGAAACCCGTTTCCCGATCGCGCGAAGTCGTCGCGAAACCGGACCATGCTCCGATCACCTTCGAAATGGTCAAACAACGAGGTGCGATCATGTCCGCCCTGCTCTCCCTGATCTACCGCGAATATTGCCTGGCGCGTCTTGTGGAGATGCGGAAGCAGCATCACGCCTTCGGCGGCTGAGACCGATCCTTCCGGCTGCCGAACCACTGTTGCGAGTGTTGGCTCTATAGAAGCCGCTACGTCAAAAATTTCGCGCAGTGCGCCTGCATCCGGATCGAAATGCTTTGCCGCCTTCGACCAGTTTCACGTCGATAGCCGCGTCCTCGGCGGCGCATTGCTTGATCGTCGATCCATGCGATGAGGATCCGTTCAGGCTGACGCGCAAGCTTCCAACGAAGCCACAAATTCGTCTCGGCGGCGCTCAAGATACGCCAACAGCAAATCAAAAACCTGTGCGGCCGCGGGGTCGTAGATATATAGCTCCCCGGCTTCCCCGACAATCAAGTCAGCCATCTGAGACAGCTCGTCTCCATGCAGTTCACGGAAGCTCGTGATCTGGAACTCCTGTGCGTCCGCAAAGTCGTTTCTGAGCCGCTCTACCGTCACGCCGTGCTCGCTCATGATCCGATGGATGGCACGCAAGGTCTTGGCCGCATCATGCGCAGCGATTGTTTCCAGCGCATCGATTGTGTCGGTAAGGTAGCGACCGGTGGAGTTTTCCAGGAACCCGAGGATACCGTTCATTTGAACTTCGATATCGAAGTCGATAATGAGGATTGGGATGCGGAGCACTTCCGGGATCGACCTCAGATCCTCGCGGAGTTTCGAGAGAGGCGGCTCGCAGATTTGGATGGCGAGGCTGTCGAGGATATCGGCAACCGGCATCGAACGATACTCACCGGGCGGATTGGCCATCACCACTGGAACCTACTCCGGATGCCGCCGGGGACAATGTCGTCAGCCTGTGAGCGGTTGGTGGCACGAACAAGGCATGTGGGATTTCGGATACGAAGCTTAAGACATCGGCGGCAAGCTCGAGCCGAACGGGTTTTGGGCAAATAGCCGAGCGCTTGCGCTCTGGGGTAGGTCAGAAAGGCGGCACCCGGCTATTTGGCCGCGCGGCGGCGCGGCCCTTTCAGGGAATCATCAAGCACTTAAGGTTTGGTTTTCATCCGCTTTGGGCGATCCCCGTACGACTACCGATCAACCGGGAAGAGTTTCTAACACCCCCGGCAAATGTCCAAAAATTTCCGATCGGTCCGCCGCTGCTGCGCGCTCACCGCGGCGCGGCGGTGGGACCCGCGGACGTAACGGGGCGCGGCGCGACCAAGGCCGGGCACGACGACCAGCCTTGGCGAAGTCAACGTTAGCGGCATTGCCGGAGGCGTGAGTGACACCGCCGGCGTGGAAGGCGGTGACGGAAGCGGCGGCACCTTTGCCGCGTTGCCGATGCCGCTGGGATCGTTGAGGACGTTGTTGAACCCGCCGGGGCCGCCCGGCCCGATCGGAACGCCGCTGATGGCGGCAGAGCCCGCGCCGGCCGATCCCGCCAGCGGCGGACCAGCCGCGCCTTGCGCAAAGGACGTCGCCGGCAGGATCGACATCCCTGCAAGCGCCAGTGCGAAAGATACTGCCTTGCCGAACATGGAGCCTGCTCTCGGAATATCCGGGCTCAACGAAGCGGGCGCCCGCTGGTTCCCGGTCTCGCTTATCCGCGATTGTGAACCCGCCAACCTTCCCGGCCCAAGCCTCGCCCGGCGGCATCAGGCCAGAATTTGTTTCGCCATATGTGACCGCGTTCACATCGGCCGCCCGCCGGCCGCGCTAGTCCAGATGACGCCGGCCCCATCCCCGGGGCGGACTTCGGAGGTCGCCAATGACTGCTATTGCAAGGGCGCTTGCGCGCGCGTTTTTTGAGACATCGGTCGAGGCGGAAATTCTGATACAGCTCGTTTTGTTCGGTTGCGCCGGCCTGCTGGTATCGGCGATGATGATGAGCTACGGGGTCGATCTGAGCCCCGGATTTTTTTGAAGGGGCAAGGCCGCATCCCGGCCGATCGTCGCCAGCTTCTTGCCCCGTTGATGGATCATCGCGTCGAGGAGTTTTCAAGTGGGATCATTTTTTCGATTGGCTCTTGCTGCAATCATCGTCGCAACCGCCGCCGCGCCCGGCTTTGCCCAGAAACTGGTCGATCCAGGCGCGGTTGCGCCCGAATATCGCGCGGCCGCGGAAAAACGGCGGGCTGAACAAATCAAGGTCGCCGTCTGTCAGAAGAAGGCCGACGAAGCCAAAGTCCTACCGCGGGACCGGGCGGCGCACATCAACCAATGCCTGGAAGCGGACCAGGATTGATCCGACAGATCGGCGGACCGGCGGGCGTGCCAGGAGCCTTGGCTCCGATGCGCGCAAACGAAAAAGGCCCGCTCGACCCAAGGAGGGATCGGGCGGGCCCGGTCATTTCAGTACATCCGTGAAACGACTGCTGCGTCAGGCGAGCGAGAGATTTTCCGCGCTCACCTTGCCGCGCATCTTGTCGGCCTTGGCTTCGAAATTGACCTTCTGGCCTTCGGCGAGACCGCTAAGGCCGGCCCGCTCGACGGCGCTGATGTGAACGAACACGTCGTTGCCGCCATCGTTCGGTTGAATGAAGCCAAATCCCTTTTGGCCGTTGAACCACTTGACTGTACCTGTTGCCATAACTTCTTCTCCAGAGCGCCTACGCGCAATCCCGCATGACCATCACGCGGCTTCATCCAATCTCGGCGATGTCTGTAGAAAAGGGGCCCGTACGGGCGCGCTCAACAAGGCACGGCGCAAATCGAATGCCGGCTATATATAGTAATCTGGCGCAAATGCAATGCATCGCGGCTTTTTCTTTGAGCGTTCGTTCGGGAAGGTGGCGCGCGGATCCCACCAATGGACTCGACGTCCCGCGCCTTGTTGATAACCCGTTGCCGCCGGTGCCGGTGGCGTGACAGACGCCTGCGACGTGTTATCGACATGTGCAAGGCCTCGATCATGACGGATGGAAAACCATGCGGATCACCCTTGTCGGTTCCCGCCATTTCGGCGTGACCACCCTGAACACGCTGCGCCAGCACGGGGTCGATATCGCCAGGGTCGTCGTTCATGACGGTGAGGACCGGCTGGCGGCCGCGGCCAAAGCCGCCGGCATCGAGGTGGTCGTGCAGGCCGACCCCAAAATCGTTGCCGCCTCCGAGATCGCGCCCAATACCGACCTGATCGTGACCGCCCACAGCCACGCCCGCGTCAGCAAGGCGGCGCTCGCCGCGGCCAGGCTTGGCGGCATCGGGTACCACCCGTCGCTGCTGCCCCGGCATCGCGGGATCGCGGCAGTGGAGTGGACGATCAAGGAAGGCGATCCGATCGCCGGGGGCAGCATCTACCACCTCGCCGAGCGCATGGATGCCGGCGCGATCGCGGCGCAGGATTGGGTGTTCGTCCGGAAAGGCGAAACCGCGCGCGAACTGTGGGAACGCGCGCTGGCGCCGCTTGGCCAGAAGCTGCTCGGTGACGTCATCGACTACGCAAGAACCCACAAAACTCTGCCGGCCAAGCCCCAGGACGAGCAGTTCGCCACCCGGGCACCAAGCCTGGCCGGCAGCGAACATTAGGCGGCGAGCGTCGGTCCGCGATTGCGGATCAAGTCCGTCCCGGACGATTTCAGGTTTCAAGGCGCCAACGGGATTCACATTAATGTGCTTGAATTCACAGGAACTTCTCGAAGTTTTGCAGTGCGGCAAATTTTGGCCACATTGTGTCCGGATAAACCCAGCCATCACCCATATCGAGGATTTGATCCATGCGTCCTAGTCGCATTCGCGAGCAGCTTTTTGCCTCCTTTTTGGTTTCGGCAGCCGTCTTCGCTGCCTCTCCGGTTTCCGCCCAGCAGCCCTATGACGGCCTCTGGAATGTCACCGTCGTTACCAAGAGCGGCAGTTGCGAACCGTCGACCAATTCGACCTTGACGGTCAGTGACGGCAGGGTTTCCGCGCCGGGCGCGGCTGTTTCAGGAAGCATCGGCCGGGAGGGACTTGTGCGAGTCTCGATCAATGGTGCATATGCCAACGGTCAACTCAGTGGCAATTCCGGATCGGGGAAATGGAATGGCGCATCAGCCGGCGTACCCTGCAGCGGTCGATGGGAAGCCTCCCGTCAGTAAAGCGAGCCGAACATCACAATTGTTCGCGCAGGCGCGGCCGCTCGCATTCGCAGCCGCCGCGTTTTTCTTGACGCTTTTCTTGGCGGCCGTCGCAGCCTCCACCAGCCATGCCCAGTCGGGCCCGTTCGCTGGCATGGCCGGCAAATGGTCCGGCGGCGGTACGGTGACGCTTGAAGACGGTTCCAGCGAGCGGATCCGTTGCCGCGCGACCTATCAGGCCATCGGGCCCAGCATGGACATGAGCCTCACTTGCGCCAGCGATGCCTACAAGTTCAATCTGCAGGCCAGCGTCGTTGACGAGGGCGGCGCGATTTCGGGGACCTGGAGCGAGACCAGCCGCAACATCGGCGGCAGCCTCTTGGGCCGTGGCGGCGGCGGCAATTTCCAGGTCGTGGCCAGCGCAGCCGGCTTCAACTCCAACATCTCGCTGCGAACAAGCGGCAACAAGCAGTCGGTCAGCATGCGGGCCGACAGCCAGTTCCGGGCCGCGAGTATCTCGCTGTCGAAATAATCGCAGGATCAATCGCACCCTCGGGTCAAGCCCGGGCGCGCTGCCGCCGCGGACTGGACGTCAGCCGGTTTTCGGCTTCGCCAGCTTCGCGGCCGTTTCCTTGATGGTTTTCGCGATCAGCAGGGCCTGTTCCTTGTTGAACGCAAAATCCTGCGCGCCTTTGTGCGTGGTCAGCGAAAGCACCATGATATCCGGCTGGTGTTCCGGCCAGCCGGTGGCGAACGCCGTCACGAAATCCGCGGATGTCGATCGATTGGTCATCGGGTTCATTTTCCTATGGCGTTTTCGGGCGAAAGCCTGCCCCGCCCTTGATGCGGCGTGGACCCCGGTTCGGGTGAAGAAAACGCGTCAAAACAACAGATCAGAGCCCGGTTCTGATTCAATCAGAACCGATAGAGCTCTTAAGTCGCGGGCAGGTAGGCGGTGACTTCGATCTCGACCTTGGCGCGCTGATCGACCAGGCCATCGATGTACAATAGCGTCGACGGCGGGAAATTTCGTCCGAGCGTCTCCTTCCAGGCCGCGCCGATGCCGGCGCCCGCCGCTTGATATTCGTCGCGGCTGGTCAAATACCAGCTCAGGCGGACGATATGCTCCGGACCGGCGCCGGCCTCGTTCAAAAGTTTGACGATCCGCTTCAGCGCGGTGCCGACCTGCGCGGCCATGTCGGGTTGATAATCCCCCTTCTCGTCGCCGCCGGTCTGCCCGGCAAGGATGATCCATTTGCCGGGACCGTCGACGGTGACCCCGTGCGAAAAGCCGCGCGGCTTCGACCATTCGGTCGGTTGCAGAATATGCATGAGCCAATCCTCCTGAGACCGGACGATGCTTAGCACCGAACCGGCGGGCACTCCCACCGCGAAATTCGCGTGTTGCGATCGCGGCATCGGCAGATTTGCGCGTTGCAAATCCCCGCGAGGTCGCCGATACCGGCCTTCCCGCGTTGAACCCGCCCACAAATCTCTCCGGCCATGGATCGCACACCTTCAAAACCCCGGGCCGCGCTGTGGATGGCGGGCTGGCTCGCCTTGATGCTGATCGTGGCGGTGGCCGGGCGCGAGGCGATGCGCGAGCTGAACGTGTTCCAGCTCATGGAAATGCGCTCGATCCTCGGCTTCCTGATGCTGTATCCGCTGATCCGCGTCAATGGCGGATTCTCCGTCGTCAAGACCGCGCGGGCGCACATGCACATTGCGCGCAACCTCATCCACTACGGTGCCCAGCTCGGCTGGTTCTTTGCGCTGACCTTGATCCCGATCGGTCAGGTGGTGGCGATCGAATTCACGATGCCGATCTGGACCGCAATCCTGGCCGCGACATTCCTCGGCGAACGCATGACGGTCTGGAAGATCGCGGCGATCGTGCTCGGGATCGTCGGCGTTGTCGTCATCGTTCGTCCGGCCGCCGGCGAAATCAATCCGGGCCAGTTGATCGCGCTCGCCGCCGCGGTCGGGTTCGGCGTCTCCATTGCGATGGTCAAGTCGCTGACCCGCACCGAACAGACGCTGGCGATCCTGTTCTGGATGCTGGTGGTGCAGTCGGCCGCCGGATTCTTTCCCGCGCTTTACGCCTGGACATGGCCGCCGACCTACAGTTGGGGCTGGGTGGTCATGATCGCGTTTTGCGGCACCTTCTCCCATTACTGCATGGCGCGGGCGATGCTTCATGCCGACGCGACCGTGGTGATCCCGATGGATTTCCTGCGGGTTCCCCTGACGGCCGCTGCCGGCTGGCTGATCTATTCGGAGCGGCTGGACATGTTCACGGTGCTTGGCGCGGCGCTCATCCTCACCGGCAATCTGTTGAATCTGAGAGCAAATTCGCCGATCCCCGCCCGGGCCGTTGGCTGAATCCATTTCCGGGCTGTGATCCGGATCACGCCGGCTGACCGATCAATCGGATAGCGTAAGCGCCAGCCGTGACCGGAATTCGAACCGCCACCCTTTTTTTCGCTGCACCAAGTGTGGTTTTTTCATGTAGTCTACGCGCAGCGTTACGGCCAAAACTATTTCGATTCTGCCAGGGGATTTCAGATGCGCACCCTCACCCTCCTTGTTTCCCTGATCTGCATGGCCTTCACCATCGGCGCCGCCCATGCCGACAAGCGTGTCGCCTTCGTCGTCGGCAACGGCGCCTACAAGAATGTCGCGCCGCTTCCGAACCCGCCGATCGATGCCAAGGCGATCGCGGGTGCGCTGCGCAATGTCGGCTTCGAGGTGGTCGAAGGCACCAACCTCACCCGCGACAAGATGACCGAGCGGCTGCTCGACTTCGGCAAGAAGGCGCAAGGCGCCGATGTAGCGGTGTTCTTCTACGCCGGCCACGGCATCGCCATCAGCGGCACCAATTACCTGCTGCCGGTCGACGCCGACATCAAATCGGAAATGGACGTCAAGCTGGGTTCGGCGATCAATATCGATCTCACGCTCGACCAGACCATGAGCGATGCCAAGGTCAAGCTGGTGTTCCTCGACGCCTGCCGCGACAACCCCTTCGCCGCGAAGATCAAGTCGAACTCGGCGACCCGCAGCGTGTCGGTGCAGTCAGGCCTGGCTGAAATGAAATCCGGCGAGGGCACGCTGATCGCGTTCGCGACCGGCCCGGGCCAGACCGCGCTCGACGGCCAGGAGGGCACCAACAGCCCGTTCACCCGCGCTTTGCTCGCCAACATCACGGCGCCGGGCGTCGAGATCCAGCAGGCCATGACCAAGGTCCGCGCCCAGGTCAACGAGGAGACCAACAAGGGCCAGCTCCCCTGGGGGCACACCAACCTGATTGGTTCGGTCTATCTGAACGGCGCGCCGGCGCCAGCCAGCAGCACGGCCGCCGCACCGTCGGCTTCGGTCGCTGTTGCCGCCGCGCCCAGCACCGATATCGAACTCGAGTTCTGGCGTTCGATCAAGGATTCCAGCAAGCCGGAAGAGTTCAACGCCTATCTGACCAATTACCCGAACGGTCAGTTCAAATCGCTGGCGCTGGCGCGGATCGCCTCGCTCGAAAACGGCCCGAGCACCGCGACCCGCAACCTGACGGCCGGTATCGATCCCGCGACCTTCACCGAGGCATCCAACCAGACCACCGAGGACCAGATCGGTCTCGACAAGGGCCAGCGCCGCGACGTGCAGCGGCGCCTGAACGGTCTTGGTTTCGACACCAGGGTCACCGGGGCGTTCGACGAGCCGACCCGCGCGGTGATCACGCGCTGGCAGGCGGCACGCGGCTATCCCAAGTCCGGCTTCCTCAACAAGCTGCAGCACAAGGCGCTGTTGACGGAAATCGTCGCGACCGCACCAACCAGCGCCAGTGACAGCGCGGACGACAAGCCCGTGCGCCGCGCCCGGCCGAGCAACAGCAACAGCAACAGCAGCAGCAGCAACAGCAGTGTCGGCGATCATCGCAGCAGTGGCGGCGGCGGAAGCGAGCACCGCAGTGGTGGCGGCGACGCCGCCGGAGCCGCATTCATCGGCGGCGTCATGGGCGGCGTGCTGGGCGGCGCGTTAGGTCGCAGATGATCCGCTAACCTCAGAATTTCATCCAGCAAAAAGCCCGGGACCATCCCGGGCTTTTTCAAGGATTTGATAGTCTGCTACACTCCGC
>NZ_JBAVNZ010000068.1:0-10145 GCF_049691595.1 Bradyrhizobium sp. | reverse complement strand
GAAGAAGACCGCGCGCAAGCGCACCACGCCGCCGCCGCCCGATCAGCCGGCCGCGCCCGCCCCATCGACGCAGCAATCCGCCGCGCCGTTCCCGGCGCCGGTGCCGTCCGGCACCTTCACGCGCTAGAATCCGTTTTTCATGGCATTGACATGCGCTGCGCGAGAGGCGCTTGGATCATTCATGTCGTTCACGATCGCCATTATCGGCCGGCCGAATGTCGGAAAGTCGACGCTGTTCAACCGGCTGGTGGGGCAGAAGCTCGCGCTGGTCGATGACGAGCCCGGCGTTACCCGCGACCGCCGCGAGGGCGAGGGGCGCCTCGGCGATCTCGAATTCACCATCATCGACACCGCCGGGCTCGATGAGGGCGCCAGGGGCTCGTTGACGGCGCGGATGCAGGAGCAGACGGAAACCGCGATCGGCCTCGCCGATGCGCTGATGTTCGTCATCGACGCCCGCGCAGGTGTCACGCCGAACGATCGCGCCTTCGCCGACTTCGCCCGCCGCGCCAGCAAGCCGGTGGTGCTGGTCGCCAACAAGGCCGAGGGCAAGCACGGCGAAATCGGCGCGATGGAATCCTACGCGCTCGGCCTTGGCGATCCCGTTCAGATTTCGGCCGAGCACGGCGAGGGTCTGAGCGATCTGTATGACGCGCTGCGCGTGCTGATGCCGGAGCCCGCTGATGCGGCCGAACAATTCGATGATGACGACATCATCGTTTCCGACGAGGAACTGGCGCGGCGCCCGATCCGCGTCGCGATCGTCGGCCGCCCCAACGCCGGCAAATCCACGCTGATCAATCGTCTGCTCGGCGAAGAGCGGCTCCTGACCAGCCCGGAGGCCGGCACCACGCGGGATTCCATCGCGGTCGAGATCACCTGGCAGGGACGCGATTTCCGGGTGTTCGATACCGCGGGCCTGCGGCGTCGTTCGCGGATCGAGGAGAAGCTGGAAAAGCTGTCGGTGGCGGACGCGCTGCGCGCGATCCGCTTCGCCGAGGTCGTGGTGCTGACGATGGACGCGCAAAACAAATTCGAGGAGCAGGATCTGCGCATCGCCGACCTGATCGAACGCGAAGGCCGGGCGCTGGTGATCGCGGTCAACAAATGGGATTTGATGGAGCGCAAGGCCAATCTTGTATCGGCATTGCGCACTGATGCCGATCATCTGCTGCCGCAAGTCAAGGGCATGCCGATCGTCGCGGTATCCGGACTGATGGGCGAGGGCATCGACCGCCTGATGAGCGCAATCGAACAGGCGTATGCGGTGTGGAACAAGCGCGTGCCGACGGCCGCGCTCAATCGCTGGTTCGAGCAGGCGGTCGACGCCAACCCGCCGCCTTCAGTGTCGGGCCGGCGGCTGAAGCTGAACTACATCACCCAGGCCAAGGCGCGGCCGCCGAGTTTCGTGCTGTTCTGCTCGCGCGCCGACGCGGTGCCGCAATCCTATCTGCGCTATCTCACCAACAGCCTGCGCCAGGCGTTCGAACTGCCGGGCACGCCAATTCGGATCGCGCTGCGCGAAAAAGCCAATCCGTTCGCCCACAAGCGCAAGCGGCCGTCGTGAGCCGGGAAGCGGCTACTGACGGGGCCGCGGGGCCGCGCCATGGCGCGGTATCCTTCATTTTCATCACCATCCTGCTGGATACGCTGGCGCTCGGCGTCGTCATTCCGGTGCTGCCGAAGCTGATCGAGAGTTTCGTCGACAACGATACCGCGAACGCGGCGCGCATCTTCGGCCTGTTCGGCACCGCATGGGCGCTGATGCAGCTCTTCTTCTCGCCGATCCTGGGCGGGCTGTCGGACCGGTTCGGCCGGCGGCCGGTGGTGTTGTTGTCGAATTTCGGCCTGGCCGCCGATTACGTGCTGATGGCGCTGGCGCCGTCGCTGAGCTGGCTGTTCATCGGCCGGGTGATTTCGGGCATCACCTCGGCGAGCATCTCGACCGCGTTTGCCTACATCACCGACGTCACGGCGGCGGAACAGCGCGCGGCGGTGTTCGGCAAGATCGGCGTGGCCTTCGGCGCCGGGTTCATTTTGGGACCGGCGCTCGGCGGCCTGCTCGGCGGCCTCGATCCGCGCCTGCCATTCTGGGTTGCGGCGGGCCTCGGTTTTGCCAATGGCCTGTATGGTCTCCTGATCCTGCCGGAATCGCTGCCGAAGGAGCGCCGCTCGCCGTTCCGCTGGAAGAACGCGAACCCGCTCGGCGCGCTGCATCTGTTGGTCTCCGACCGGGTTCTGGCGGGATTGTCGCTCGCGAACTTCTTTGCCCAGCTCGCCCATGTGGTGCTGCCCTCCACCTTCGTGCTCTATGCGACCTATCGCTATGGCTGGGACACGACGACCGTCGGCGGAACGCTGGCGCTGGTGGGTCTGTTTGCCATGGTGGTGCAGGGCACGGCCATCGGCCCGATCGTGCGGCGGTTCGGCGAACGACGCGCCTTGATACTTGGATTGGCCTGCGGCGCCGCCGGTTTCTTCATCTTCGGCGCGGCGCCGACCGGTCACCTGTTCTGGCTCGGCATCCCGGTGATGGCACTGTGGGGCATCGCCGGCGCGGCCACGCAGGCGTTGACGACGCAACGGGTGGCCGCCGATCAGCAGGGCCAGTTGCAGGGCGCGACATCGAGCGTGCAGAGCCTCTCGCAATTGATCGGGCCGTTCCCGTTCACGCTGACATTCGCTTATTTCATCGGCACGCAGGCGCCGTTCAAGCTGACGGGGGCGCCGTTCTTCCTGGCGGCGGCGTTGTTGGTGCTGGCGCTTGTGATCGCAGTGCGCACGCTGGCGGCCGCGCGGCTGCGCGACGGCCCGGGCCGATAGGCCGGGGCGCAACCATGCCTGACACAATGCCGGTTGCGGCCGACCGTGTGATCGAGTGAACTGACGGGCAGTCGATCGCGGAACAGGCGGTCGAGCGGAAAATGTCAGGTTTGCGAAGCACGGGAGCGGGCACATGAAGCGGCGGGATGCGGTCGCGCTTCTCGGTTTTCTGTCGCTTGGCGGGGTTGTCACGCTATGGCGCAACCTGTTCGCGTTGGGGCAACCAGACGCCAATCAACACGTCACGCATACGCTGGCGGCGGTCGCCGACCTGATGTTCCCGGGCGATGGACTCCCAGCGGCAACTGAACTCGGAATACACGATCGCATCCTCGCAATGCCCGATCTCCAGGCCTTGATCGCAAAGGGAGTTGCCTGGCTCGACAACAGGGCAAGGCTTCAAGGCGCTTCGGATTTTCTCGGCCTCAACGAAACGGGCCGGCTCGCCGCCGTCGATGCGGCGTTCGCATCGCCCGACGGCGATAGCCAGCAATTCGTACTTACGCTCCGTTATCATCTCGGCATGGCCTATTATGCCGAGGCGGTGGTCAAGGCGGCCTTTGCCTACACCGGTCCGCCGCAGCCTGATGGCTTCGCCAATTTTCAGGACCGGCCCGCATGAGCGGCGACGCCCGCTGGGATGTGGTGGTGGTTGGAGCTGGCGCCGGTGGGGCCGCGGCTGCCCTTGGACTCTGCCAGCGCGGCTTGTCGGTGCTGCTGCTCGATGCCGGCCCGCGCTTCGATCCGGCGACCGACTACCCGTTGACCGAGGCAGATTGGGACGCGCGCGATTTTCCCGAAAAGCCGGGCAGTACGGGCACGGTCACCTTTGCTCCCGGCCAGAAGCTGATCGGCAACGAGCCGTTGCTGGCGTCGGGAAGCCGGGGCCTCGGACCGTTGGTGACCAATGGAACGCGCTGGATGGAGAAATACCATCACGTCCGCGGCATCGGCGGCAGCACCTTGCACTTTACCGGGGAGGCGCATCGCATGCACCCCGAGGCCATGAAAATGAAGAGCCGCTTCGGAGTTGCCGCGGATTGGCCGATCGATTACGGCGAGCTGGAACCATACTACGCGCGCGCGGAAGAATTGATTGGCGTGGCCGGCCCGGCGACCCAGGGCGCGCGATGGCGCTCGCGGGCTTTTCCGCTGCCGCCGCATCCTCTGTCCTATGGGGCGCGGACGCTGGGGAGGGGGGCCGCGGCGCTCGGGCTCGATTGGCAGGCCAACAGCCGCGCGGCGCTCTCGTTGCCCTGGAACGGCCGCGCGCCCTGCAATTATTGCGGCGCCTGCAACAAGGGCTGTCCGCGTGGCGACAAGGGCAGCGCCGACGTAACCTTCATCGCGGCGGCATTGGCGACGGGCCGCTGCACCGTTCGGCCGGACAGCCCGGTGATCCGGATCGAGGCCGGTGCCGCGGACCGGGTGACCGCCGTGCTGGTCGGCCGCTCCGATGGCAGCATCGAACGTATCGTCAGTCCCAACCTTGTCCTGGCTTGCGGCGCGGTCGAAACGCCGCGTTTGCTGTTGGCGTCGGAGGGGCTCGGCAACGAGAGCGGTGAAGTCGGACGCAATTTCATCGACACGCTCGAGGTCGTGGTGGGGGCGCTGCATCCCGATCCCCAGCATGGCCGCCGCGGTCTTCCGAGCGACGCGATCTCTTGGGACTTCAATGCGCCTGACGCTATTCCCGGCGTGATCGGTGGGTGCCGATTCTACAACGCTTCCGGAGAGAACGAGCTCAAGGGGCTGGCCGCGTTCGCGCTTCGCGCCGTCCCCGGCTGGGGTCGCGCCCATGCGCAATCGGTGCGTCGATTGTGGGGGCATTCCCTGCATGTCGGCGCGATCGGCGAGAGGCTGCCCAACCGCGACAGCCGCGTCGATCTCGATCAGACCGCGCGAGACCGGTTTGGCATGCCCCTGGCCAGGATCGCCTCGTCGCTGGATGCCCCCGATATCGCCCGCCTGCGCTTCATGGCGCAGAGGTCGCATGAACTGCTCGCGGCAAGCGGCGCGGAACGGATTTTCGAGAGTTACTCGAGCTGGGACTGGTTCGGCGCCACCCATGTCTTTGGCACCTGCCGGATGGGCAACGATCCCGCAAGCTCCGTGGTCAATGCCGATGGCAGAACCAATCGCTGGCGCAACCTCTGGATCGCCGACGCCAGCGTATTTCCTTCGTCCGGTGGGGGTGAAGCGCCGACGCTCACAATTCAGGCGCTGGCGCTGCGGACCGCTGAACGAATCGGAAAGGGCGCCTGAGAACCACAGCCGCGCGTGACAGGCTGAGTGTTGCGATTTTGACACTCGCGCGCTCGATCCTCTGTGTCGGCCGCAAAACCAGGCCAGTGCAATTGTGGACGCCATGCTTGTCCGATAAAGTTCCATGATCTTTTTCAGGATACATTTTTTCGAGATTATCCCGTGTCGGCACCGAACGTCGGCATGATTCACGAATAGGAGAGGCCCTTGTTGCGACCATCTCAAGCTGCCGCCCTTTTCGTCTCGGCCTCGCTAACCATCGGATTATCCTGCCAATCTGCTCTGGCCGGCGTCGTGGCCGCGCCGGCGTTCGGGTCGAATTCCGCCAGGGCGAGCAGTTGGGTCGCGGGCGCTCACGGCGGCTACAACTGGCAGCGGGGCACGCTGGTCTACGGCTTCGAATCGGACCTGTCGGCGATGAACCTCAAGAGTTCGATGAACGGCGGACTGAGCTACCCGTTCCCGATCGTTCCTCCGGTGCCCGGCGACGCGGCCAGCACGACCGCGAAGATCGACTGGTATGGCACGCTCCGCGGCCGTTTCGGCGTGACGACGGGTCAGGCGCTGTTCTATGGCACCGCGGGCCTGGCCTACGGCCATGTGGATTTGAACAGCAGCTTCAGCACGCTGGGATTGACGCTGAATTCGCAGACCTCGTCGGTGAAGTTTGGCTGGGTCGCCGGCGCCGGATTTGAGTATCTGCTTCGTCCGGACCTGAGCCTCAGCCTGGCGTATCAATATGTCGACCTCGGAACCGCCAACCTGGCAGGCTCGACCACGAATTTCGTCACCATCGCTCAGACCGCCAGCGCCCGCGCCCAGTTTCAGGTGATCATGGCCGGGCTGAGCTGGCGGTTTGCGCCAGCCGGATCCTCGGCGGCGCCGTGGGAAGGAATGTATGTTGGCGGCCACGCCGGCGGTGCCTGGGGCAACGCGGCCAACGCCAATTATAGCTCTTCCGTGCCCGTGCTTGTTTCGGATGGGCGTCTCAAGCGTGACATCGAACTGGTGGGTCGTCGTGCTGACGGGCTTGGGATTTACCGTTACCGGTATCTGTGGAGCGACACCGTCTATGTCGGCGTGATGGCGCAGGAGGTTGCCCTGATGTATCCCAAAGCGGTCGTGCGAGACCTGCTGAACGGCTATCTCGGCGTCGACTACGGCCAACTTGGCATGCATCTGATGACTCTGGGGCAGTGAGGGAACGACCGGCCGGATTTTTGAAACCCGGCCGGCCGCGAACGTTCTACTTCTTTACCAGCGGACACTCGAGCGGCTTGGCGGCGTCGACCGCCTATCGTAGCGCGTCCGAGGTCAGTTTGAACTTCTGGATGCGCTTTCCGGTATCGACCTCGGCGGTATAGACGTTGCCCCTGGCATCGATCGCCATGGCGTGGATCCAGTGGAATTGCCCGGCGTTGCGGCCGTTGCGTCCAAAACTGCCGACCACGCTGCCGTCGTCGCGCCTGAGGATCCGGACCTCGTTGTTCTCGCCGTCGGCGCTCAACAGCCAGGTCTGCTTCGGATCGGGCCAGATCGCGATATCCCAGACCGCGCCGTTGCCGAGCGTGTTCTTCTCGAAGAACCACTCCTTGACGAAGCTGCCGTCCTTCTTGAACACCTGGATGCGGTTGTTGATGCGGTCGCAGACATAGACCAGGCCGTCATTTGAGAGTTTTACGCAATGCACGGGATTGGCGAATTGCTGCGAGGCAGGTGCCTTGGGATCGTAGGGCGGCTGCTTGTTGTCATCAGGCGGATTGCCGTAGGCGCCCCAGTGCCGCTTGTAGGCGCCCGTGGTGGCATCGAACACGATGACGCGGCGGTTGCCATAGCCGTCGGCGATATAGATTTCGTTCGCCTCCTTGTCGATCGCGGTCTCGGCGGGCTTGCCGAGCTGGGTGGTGTCGCCACTTCCCTTGCTCGGCGCGATCTTGCCGATCTGCATCACGAACTTGCCGTCGCCGGTGAATTTCATGGCGACGTTGTCATTGTCGGCATTGCCGGTGAGCCAGACGAACCCCTTGTCGTCGACTTCGATGCCGTGTTCGCGGCCGACCCATTCATAGCCTTCGCCGGGGCCGCCCCACGAGCGCAACAGATTGCCGTCGGCGTCGAATTCCAGCACCGGCGGCGCCGGTGCGCAGCATTTCGAGCGCGGTGGATTGAGCGTCGCCCCCTTTTCGTCGTCGGTCAGCGAGCGCGGGCGGTGGATCACCCAGATATGTCCCTGCGCGTCGGTGGCGATGCCGCCGACCTGGCCGAGGATCCAGTTGTTCGGCAGCGGTTTTGGCCAGGACGCGTCGACGGCAAAGGCCGGGATTTCGCCGGCCTGGGCGGTGCGCGGAAACAGCGGCGCGCCCATCAATACGGCGGCGGCTGTGAGGCAGGCGGCGACAGCTTTCAGGAAACTTGCGGCAGGTATCGAGCGAGCGCGATTTTGCATCGGCGTCATGGCGTCCTCCCTTGATCTTATTGACGGGTTTTTCCGCTTGGGCCGGCAGTCAATCGCGGCGAGGGAGGGGAGTCAACGGTTTGACAACACGGTTTGACAACATCATTGCGAGCCACCGGGTCGGCGCGAATACGCGACCGTCATTGCGAGCGCAGCGAAGCAATCCATTCTTTCTTCGCGCGGGAAGATGGATTGCTTCGCTGCGCTCGCAATGACGCCTTAACAACTTCAGATACGCTTTCGCATTGTCGCGGCGCGATGCGCCCGAGCTGTGCTTGAATCTTCCGCCCTTTTGAAATCGGAGGGCGCAGGGAAGGCCGGGTGCTGGCTGGCACCCGCGGTCTCGTGTGCAGGAAATGCACGAAGATGGGCACACGAGCATACAGGTATCAGCCGGGGCGCAGCGTTCGGCTGGTGTCGGATTCGATCCGTCTCGATCGTCATTGAATTGAGACGTCGGAAAACCCCAGGAGAAGATCATGAGCAGCTATGTCGACCTCGCCGTTATTCCCGTGCCGGCAGCACGGCTTGGGGACTATCGCCAACTCGCGGAAATTTCCGCGCAAGTCTGGCGCGAGCACGGCGCGCTGTCCTATGTCGAGGTCGAGGCCGATGACGCCAAGCCCGGCAAGGTGACATCGTTCCCGCAGAGCGTCGCCCTGCAATCCGGCGAGACGGTACTCGTTTCCATGATCGCCTATCGCTCGCGCGCCCATCGCGACGAGGTCAACGCCCGCGTGATGAAAGACCCGCGCATCGCAGAGATGAATCCGAAAACCATGCCGTTCGACACCAGGCGCATGTTCTTCGGCGGCTTCAAGCCGTTCGTCGGTGATGCCCAGGCCACGGCGGTCCAGCCCTATTTGTTCTTTCGCGGCCGCTGCGAGGAGGCGATCGCCTACTACAAGGCCAGGCTCGGCGCCGAGGTTTTGATGATGCTGCGCTTCAGGGACAATCCCGACAAGCCAGGGCCGGACAAGGTGCCGGCGGCCCTCGACGACAAGATCATGCACGCCTGCCTCCGGATCAACGGTGCCGAAATCCTGATGTCGGACGGCATGCGGACCGGCGATCTCGACTTCCAGTGCATATCGCTGTCGCTGTCGGTTTCGAGCGAGGCGGAGGCCGACCGCCTGTTCAACGCGCTCGCGGCCGATGGAACCGTGCAGATGCCGCTCGGCAAGACATTCTTCTCGCCGCGCTTCGGCGCCGTCGCCGACAAGTTCGGCGTCTCGTGGCTGGTCGTCGTGCAAGCCAAGGCGTGAATCGGCTGCGGCAGGGTGAATTCCGCGGCAGCAAACTCATCAGACGGATTGCGACCGAGTGGGTTAGGTGAAGCCGTAACCCACCGGTTTCGTAGGTGTGGTGGCGGACTACGGCTTCAGCTAATTCGCCTTACGGTCGTTCGTCGCTTGGCTTCGCAACGACTTCGGAAAAACTCGCGTCGGCGCGCGTAAGCCGTAGGATGAGTTGAGCAACGCGAAACCCATCACCTTGGGGCCGGAAGCTGTGGCCGCTCCAGATTGACGGTGAAGAGATGAGCAAAACTCTACTCTATCCAAAACCATCGCTACCTTTGCTTCCCTTGCATGCAGTCCCGCACGAAGTCCCGCGGTTTGATAGCTCCTTTGGTCCTTCCCGCACCCGAAAATCCGCGTTCCCTGGCAAGCTCTCGGCATGCCTCAAGCTTTTTTGGATTCGGTGTGCCTTTCGAACCGGTGGCTTGCTGCGCTTGCGCAGCGGTTGCAGTCACAGCCAAAACAACGGCGAAAATCAACCTAATCATTTCCCAGTCCCCCCTTGGTTCGATTATGAGATGGATACAACCATCGCCGGATGGAAATGTCGAATCGTCCTTGTGCGCTCGACCCATCCTACCGGGCTGATGTGCGACGAACTGCTCTCCTTATAGCTTCAGCCTGATCGTCCAGCGGCGCGACAGGTCGGCGTCGCAGCGCGCGAAAGCCGTAGGATGGGTTGAGCAACTGCGAAACCCATCACCTTGCCATCGGGACCCTGTGGCTGCTCCAGTTTGACGGCGAGAGGTTGCCCGGCGTGGTGTTGCGGCGATAGTCAGGCATGTCGCTCACCCGCCTTGGTGAAGTGATGGGTATCGCTGCGCTCAACCCATCCTACGGCTACGGCCCTGAACAGACCGGCGCGCTCAGCCGTTCCTGGCAATGACCACTTCGAGATATTCGCCGGGAATGACGAGCGTGCCGTCATCGGCGACGTTGAATTTTCCGAGCAGCGCTTCGATGTCGGCCTGCAGCGCCGCGCCCGCCGGGGCATCGAGCGCCTCGAACGCCTTCACCACCGGCCCGTAATAGGTCTTGAAGATCTCGAGCCAGTGCTCCGGCGATTCGTAACGGAAAACAAAATTCTTCGACTGCGCGGTAATGCTTCCTTTGGTGCCGAACAGCTTTTCGAGGTGCGCCCTGGTGCCCCACAGCGCCGGTGACGAGACGCCGGCGGGCGGTGGCACGTGCTTGCCGATGGTCTTGAACAACTGGCCGATAAAACCTTCCGGCGTCCAGTTGGCCAGGCCGATTCTGCCGCCCGTGCGGCAGACGCGGATCATTTCATCCGCGGCCTGCTGCTG